>JAJYCW010000026.1 GCA_021777995.1 bacterium | reverse complement strand
AACACCCACTATCGACGGAAAGGAAGATAGCGGAATACTGTGCCCCCTCAAAACACTTCCTGCAATGTCTATTCGTTATTCCGTTGTAAAGGTTCTTGCCATAGGTCATCCCAATCTATGCTGGAATATGGCAATGAGAATGAATGCAAGGACGACTTTCGTTTTTCAACTCTGCCATCTCATCTGCGCTCAAGCCCTAAAAGTATGCCATAGCAACTTGCAGATGTCAAGGTTGCTTTTAAGTGGAAAACGAAAAAAGTCGAACAACATTACGTTGGTCGACTTTTACCACCTACCGGGGTCAACTCTAAGCTAGATCTGCAACGCAGCACCGCGCATTGCCTGCGGATCAAGCCCGTTCGCGCGGCAGAAGTCTTCATAGGCGGATGGAACAATCTCGCTGGGTTTAATCTCGCTTCGCCCACCCCAAAATACGTTGGTGTAGTTTACGGGGATTCCAATGGCCTCTAAATGCCGGTCGATTGCGGCCTTATGTTGCAACAGCAACTCTTTATCCATCCCATGGGCCACGCCCATTATGTTGACATTTCTAAACTCTTCCCCACCCTCGCGCCAGTAGGCATGGGTCATGATATGAAAGCGGCCAACCTCGGCACCGGCTTCCATCTCACGCCCGGCAGGGACTGCCCAGTGGAAAAGACCGTTGTAACGAGTAACCTGCCGCTCACCTTCCGTATCCGGCTTTGCGTGCTCTAGAAAGGTGGAAAACCTCCCAATTACTTTTCGTTCATTGAGAGACTCCGCCACTGAACAGAAGGTTTCGAAGTCAACACCGGCTTCGTCTGCCCGACGCTTCCAGGGATCACGGGTAATCTCATGTAACTCAAATTCGCGCTTCAAGGAAGTTAGAACTCGCCAGTCGAGCTCGCTTAATTCTACAACCTCGGTTGTGTGCGGCTCCGCAGTTACTTCTGCCATACTCCCCACAGCAATTCCACGCCTGCGTACGTGGCCCACCCCTAGCACGAATAGCGCCTTGGCCGGCATAAGGAGGTACGAGCGTGCGCCAACGCGCTCCTTAAGGTAGTCACAGTGCTTCTGCATTGAAAACCCCTGCGGCACCTTCAACGTAGTCCAAAGCCGGTAGGCGGCGCCCGGCGTTGCAGGATCCGCGGTACGAATCACCACGTGGCCAGAAAAGGGATCATGGTGGTACATCATGTCGAACGCAGCGTCCAGGCGGTCGTTATCCACCTGCCAGGCGATTAGTGATCCTTGAGCCAGGTTCGTAGCCATTAAGGTCTGCCGCACGCGTCGAATAACACCTGCGCTTAACATGGCACG
Source organism: bacterium (assembly GCA_021777995.1). Lineage (GTDB taxonomy): Bacteria > Armatimonadota > Chthonomonadetes > Chthonomonadales > Chthonomonadaceae > JAJZFK01. Next base: position 35,610 of record JAJYCW010000026.1, on the reverse strand, counting down.
CACCCGGTCTAGTACAAGTTCGTAGTCCAGCTGTGCCAGGTGCGCGATTGTCTCAAAGGGCTGCCTGTCAAAACCCTCAATACGGTCTTCAGAAATCGAGAGTATGGCCGCGTTTACCGGGTCGTCAATTCTTGTAGGTACATTTACTGTTGTCATGGTATTGTCATTGTACCCCTCCACCACTGCATTCATTAGACCCGCAGCGCGCAAATAGGCCGACTAGCCGCGGAATCCGCCACAAGGAGGAAATCTTGAACTCCTGGAGAAATTGGATCGCAGGGGACAAGCTACAGTGGTGCGAGACCCTGCGACAGAGCCTTCGGTTTGATGGAACTGGGCCGGATTGGGTTGCAGGCCAACTAGCTGGACGTCTGTTCACGTAAACACCTGCCGTTACACCGTTGGGCAAGCAGATAAGTGCGGATTCTTGCTTCAGTCGTCAAGCTCCACTTGCGATATTACCGAGGTCACCATTTTGTAATACAAAACCACAGCTCACCTGCTTAGTAATGAGGTTAGCCTAACTGGAGGTCGAATTGAACAGAAATTCCTCCCTGCGTGACGCGCCTGGTTTTACGCTCATTGAGCTGCTCGTCGTTATAGCTATCATAGCCATTCTGGCGGGGTTGCTGTTTCCCGTGTTCGCTAAGGCCCGCAATTCGGCGGAAGCAACGGTATGTGTATCGAATCTCCATCAACTTGGGCTAGCGATCAATATGTACACTGCCGATTACGACGGTCTCTATCCATTTGCCAAAGACCCCACGGATGCGTACACGCCCGTGATATGGGCAAAGTTTCCGGCGTTTCAAGCTATGCTCCCCACTATGCCCTGGATCTACGACTCCGTCTACCCATACACGCACTCCATGCGGTTATTTCAATGTCCATCCGACGATGGCTCGTACATCGAGGACTTTACCGGTCAGATATTGACCTGTACCCCTACAATGTTTGCCAAATACCATACCAGCTACCTGTACCGCACAGAACTCGCCTTTACACATGCAAGCGATTCATCACTAGCGCAACCATCGGCTACGAATGTGCTGCTGGATGCCTCAGGGTTATGGCATGGCAGTGGACCAGGGGACATCTCGGTTGGACCATCAGGTTTCTACCAGGGCAGCCAGCCAATGGAGCAACGGAGATACAATGTACTGTTTGCAGATGAACACGTGAAGTCTTCTACCTATGACCAGGTTTGGAGTATGTGGGATACGCCACTTTAACTAGCGCTTGAGTAGTCGTCCTCTGCAAGTACTGCACGAGCCAGATTGGCAGGTACGCAGATGAGAAGTTTTAAGGATTGAAAAGCGGCTAAGCTAGGAACCACGTTGGATAGGTAGCAAGCACCGCGCTCCTCAAATCGATTTAATCGTTGGCTTGAGGAGCGGGTAACTTATCTACCGCATGACTATTTTGCGGAACCAGGAGTTAATTCAGCGGTAGCTTTTGCCTCCACCGCTGCCCGCTTGGGTTCATGCAGCCCAATGTAGATTGAGCGCAACAGGACGTGAGGCGCCGCAAAGGTTTTATCCAGCTTTGCTGCCTCTTTAAGAGCCGATTCCGCTAGACGGATCCTATTTGGGAGTGCTCCATGGGGGTCTGGCAAAAGATACGCACTACCAAGATTGAACCACAAGAGTGCGTCGCCGGGTGCAAGTGACACAGCACTGTTGAGCCGCAGAAACCCCTCGGTCTGTAGTCCGGGAATAGCATTATACTGTTGAACAAGGAACCAGCCCAGGCTGCTTTGTGCCAAGGCATTGGCGGGCTGTAGTGCCACCGCTGTCTGCAGCAACTGTTTTGACTGCTGGAGTAGATTTGATGCCCGGGCAGTGGCATCGATCGCTGCATGCTGCTGATCCAGTGTAGGGATGGCTCCTGGTGCTGGAGCAGTGGCCTGTAATCCCTGGTTGGCGACAGCAGCCGCAGCATTTGCTAGCCAGATCTTGACGTACAGGTCATCTGGCTTAACCAATGCTAATTGATTGAGATAGGTATAGAGCGGCGGCATCAGCCCGCTGTTTTGGGCACGTGCAAACAGCACTGCAAATTGACCTGAGGACGGCGACGTTAGCCGAAGCTCCTGGAACATCTCTGTTGCGGTTATATTTACCAGCCTGGGATCGGTAGTACTGGAATGCTTAATTGCAGATGCCCGCCCCACAGTTGCAAACACACCTATGCCGATGATGGCCGATACCACGGTCAAAACTGACTTGATTTTCATCTTGCCCTCCGTGTTCACCACTTATTGCACTTACATACTTATTTATACGATCTAATTCATGGGTTTTATGTTCCATCCATTACTGAAAACAGAGGGACGGTGCAAAGGCTATCGTGTTTTCTGTAAACATTGCTCCACGGCTTCAGCTGCAAGCCGCCCGGATGTTAACACAATTGGCACACCGCCGCCAGGGTGTGTGCCCGCTCCAACAAAATATAAGGCATCAACATCCTCGCTCTTGCACCTCGGCCTAAAGCACGCTGACTGTAAGAAGGAGGGTGTGAGGCTGCCATAGGCTGCGCCAGCATAGCAACCGTACAACTCTTCAAACTGCGGTGGGGTAAAAGAGCGCTCAAACACAATCTTGTCTCTCAGCCCCGGCAAACCGCATGTCTCAAGCTTCGCCAACGTGCGTTCGCGCAGCTTTGGCCCCTCAACCTCCCAGTCTATGTCGCAGAGCGTGTTGGCACATGGAACCAAAATATAGACTACATCATGACCCGCTGGAGCGAGGGAAGGATCGGTGATGGTAGGAATACAGACATGGAGCGCGGGTTCGTCTGGCAGCCTCCCGGCATGGCATGTATCATTTAATACCTCGCGATAGTTATCGCCTAGAACAATCATGTTGTGCTGGTAATTATGCGACAGGTCTTTCACTCCCAGGTACAGCAGATAGCCAGAGCAGCCATATTCATACTTAGACAACCGATCATCAGTATATTTACGGCGATGCCCTCCCGATATAAGGTCGCGATATGCTGCAGGAGCATCTACGTTGCAAACTACAGCATTTGCGCGTACATCACTGCCGTTCGCCAAACGCACACCAGCTGCTCTTCCCTGTTCTACGATAACCTCCGCTACCGGCGTGCCGTACTCCACCCTGCCACCTAGTTCGTTTAGAAGCCTCTCCATGGCAAGCGCGAGCTGTCCTGTGCCGCCGGTTGGGTACCAAACCCCAAACTCCTTTTCGATGTATGGTAACAAAGCGTAAATCGCGGGACAATCGTACGGGCTCATGCCTAGATACAATGTCTGAAACGAGAATGCCTCGCGCAAGCGCTCAGATTTCAGATATCTACTGACAAAACTGTACACACTTTCTAGAGGAAGGGCTTTCGCCATCCCCTTAAGTGTGGTGGGGCTCAGCATATCTCGTAATGAATTAAATGGCCTCTCTATAAAGTTGTGCCGTGCATTCTCGTATTTCAGGCGCATCGCCGCAAACAAACGTTCTATGCCAGCGACATCCTCGGGAGCAATTGCCGCAATCTGCTGCTTGAGATCGGCTAAAGGCACGCCCATGTCAAGCGCGGTACCGTCTGGCCACAAAATCCTGTAGGCTGGTAGCAGGCGGCGCATGGGCAGGTAGTCGGCGCAATCTTTCCCACAGGCAGTAAAAATATCATGGATAACCTCCGGCATCATCAACATTGTTGGGCCCATATCGATGGTGAAGCCGTTCTCTCTTATCACATTCATTCGGCCACCCGCGTGATAATTCTTCTCCAAAACGGAAACTCGCCGGCCGCGCCGGGCAAGGTGAATGGCAGCGGAGAGACCACCAAGCCCGGCGCCTATTACTATTACATCCTGATTCTCGCCGAGTATTGTCGCTTCACTTCCAGCGTAATCCTTAACTGCAGTGTCAACGCAGTCCAATTCTGATGCACTTGGTCCATCACCGGACCGGGTAGACATAGGTGCGGGCGATGATTTCATATATGGCTGTAACTCTCCTGTAAATGGTAGCTACTCGCACTTAAAGGTTATCTGTTACGCTATCAATTGCTGAGACTATCTCCTCTACCGAAGGTGCACCAGACTGCACCCAGGCAACCCTGCCAAGCCCGTCGATTACATAGACCGTTCGGATGTTGGAGCCAAACCAGCCCCTACAGCCATAGGCCGCTGCAATCTTTCCGTGTGGATCGCTAACGATAGGGAACGGGAGCCGATTTTTTGCCGCAAACATACGATGGAGTGCAGCAGGGGCAGGGTTTATTCCTAAAACCGTCGTCTTCAAACTCTCCAGAGTTCGCCAGCTATCGCGCAGCGTGCAGAGTTGCTTGGTGCAAATCGGCGTATAATCGCCAGGGTAAAACACCAACACCACGCGCTGTTTGCCAGCATAGGCCGATAATCTCAACATGCGTCCGTCACTTAAGGGCGAATAGAAGTCGGGGGCAGCAATGCCGCACGGTAGGAGATCGTTTCTGTTGTGCCGAGATAAAACCACCTAATATTGCTCCTGCGCGCCGCCCGATATTCTAGTTCTTCTACTGCGGCGCGATCATATCAGTTCCAAATAATATATTGATGAACATCATCAGTCGATTTCTGGCAGTTTTCATGTGGATTCGCTCTGGTTGGCAACTGCAATGACAGAAATGCGCACGCGACAGGGCGACTTATTGTTTCAATCGGCTCCGCTTGTTGCCCGCTTTGCCCTAATTGCATGGGCCGGACGCACTGCGTGCTGACCCCGGCCCTAGTCTAGCAATTTATGGCAGGCGCAGGGTGACCAGGCCATATCCAGGCACTGTAACAACCGAGCCGACTTTTCGGATTTTACGCCCGCTGGTGTTGCTTAAGAATGCACCCTGCACTTTTCGTCCACGCCACTTAAGGGTTACTCGAGTAGTCTTGCCAGAAGCACCCCACAATCTCACGAGATACCCGCGATGCGCTTCCAGCGGCTCCATCTCGCGAACCACCACACTATTATTGGATAGAGTAAGCAGCGAGGGAATTGGCTTAACGTCGCCACAGTTTTCTACCAGTAGTGGGTGCGAGAAGCCCAGGCCAAACCGCGCCATAGCCCCAAGGGACGAACCTACGTGTGGCCTTATGGCATATCGGAAGTCAACTGACCCGTACTGATAGGCTCGATAGTTAGTGTGCCAGTGGTTGTTCATCACCCAGGAATAGATACGCGAGGAGGAGGATATGTGGGTCAGCCATCGAGGATCGGTCGGCGACACATCACCCGGCATCACCGCGGTGATCGCTCCTACCTCTACGAGTGGTGCATCTCTAGTCGCCCAAGTAACACCATATTGACTGTTGGACACATCGACCCAGTCCTGTACAGGGAACCAGTTCATACAGGAGGCGGGAATTTGATCCAGGCCAGGTCGAATGACTGAAAGCGGCATATCCATTCGGGTCACGGCGTCGGGTACATTGAACCCAAACCCCACATGCACTCCCTCGTAAGCGAGTACCTTCTTTTTGTCAACCGTATCGTCGATCAGTACCGAAGATGCGCCACTACAAAGCGTTATGTCTCTCGTAAGTTTGTTGCAGCCTGGCGCAGCGGAGGTGACACTAACGCTTGCTACCAGCGGACCAGCATTGGTAACGGATATCGTGGGCGGGCCATTCGTCACAAGGTTTCTAAGGTCACCACCCAGCAGGTAGAAGTATGAATTAACCTGACAACCACCGCTGTTCTGAACGAGATTGGTCTTCACGCCTCGCATCCGCAACTCTGAGATTGCGCCAGTTATAGGGTCGATTCGTACGGATAATAGTCCGTTGGAAAGGTCAGTTGCAGCAGCGGAAGCCTTACCCGTTGCCAGTGGCTGGCCGGAAGTGACAACGTATCTCTGGCTGCCAAATGGAGGAACCGCCTGTGCAAGGAAAGCAAGCCGCCCGTCGGACAGTCTCTGCGATGGAACCGGGGTTCCATGAGCATTTTCGACACGGTTACCGGCGGTACTCTGCGTAGCGGTGAGGAAGACAACCTGAGTGCGGGGCCATGATTCCGTGTTGTAAACCATCACATTTTGTGGTCCAGTTTTCAATTTGCTCGAAGCGTGTCGGGTCGCCTTAAGAACAAGGTCTCTAGACTCCCGCTCGGCATCCAATGCAAAGGCCCTTTTTACCTTCCATTGCGATTTTACAAATGGCAAATCTGGGTTTGAGGTACTGTCCCAAGCGCCCCAGGTATGTTCGCTGTACAGAAGCGTATGGTCCCAGGCAATGTGAAATGCCGTCGTGGGAAAGGGTGCCTTGCGGCACATAGCCCACAACGCTTCTGCCTGTTCCAATCGTGCCGCTGCATTGCGATTCAGCGCGGTTTCACGGGCACTCGTGCCTGCCCCATCTTCCCAATAGGGTGTGAAATCACCACGCAAAGTAGGAATTTTACTGCCGTACTTTCTAATGAGCGCCTGAAACGGCGCCGCTGTTCTAGAAATAACCAACTTGGGGGAGATATATTTGCTGTTCCACGCGGCAACCGTGGCAGCAAGATTTGGGTCAGGAGCACCGTTATCACCGGTTGACAACCAGTGAAGACAGGTAATGTCATAGGGATAATGGTCGCGTTGTAGACCGCTAAGGTAGCCCGGTAAAAAGCCTGTAAGGTTGCCACCAAGCCCAACTCCAAGCGAATAGCCTCCGTGTACCATCCAGACGAGAATGCGATGCCTGCCCGATTCGGACTGCCAGTAGAACGGCTTGTCTTGCCAACGTATCAGTGACTGGCCCATTCTGTCACCAGGGTTTGGTCCTAGCGACAGATATTTTACTCCCGCCTGAGCCAGGGCACTCACATTCCCCCAGGTGTTGCCAGGTACGTCATCCTGCATACCGGCAGTAAGCTTAATGCCCTCGTGCCTTGCAAGTGCGAGGCCGTCATCAAACGCGTGCAGAAGTTCGTCCGATGTGCACAGACCGGTAAGCAGGTTTCCATAGAACGCATCCAAGCCCAAACTACCTGCACGGATGTCGGCAGCAACCTCCCTCTTCACTTTCGCGGGTGCGCCGGGGAGATACGAATCGAATGGCCAAACCACCTCAAGATTCCACTTAAATCGTGACCCCTGTGGATTTCCCTTAGTTTCTTTAATTAGCTGCAACGCCTGCAGCAGGTTCGCAATCTGCTTCTTGCGCACGTTGGCCTGTAGGTCTGTGTACCCAATATCCACGTGCGAGTGCGGAATGAGATAGACTACCCAATGGCGCACTGGCATTATCTGAAATGGATGGCTTTTTGCATTAGTGCTTTCTGCCGAAATCGAAAGGTGCGACCATGTAGCACGGCGTACTAATGGGACTTGCACAGCAATGGTAGTGAGTCCCTGAACCATGGATATTGGCGTGTTTCTGGCAAAAATGCGTAGGGTGCCGTGCCTTGAATGAGTATAGTTCCATAAGGTGACATCAAGTGTCTGCAAACCGCCCCCTGCTTTGCCGCGTCGCACTATCCAAGGGCTGCTTTTTACGCTAACAATATGTAGCGATGGCAGCGATTGAAGAGAGACGCCGGCCGACGCCAACATCTCTACGGAGTCGTAAAGCATCCAGCTTCCCGAAAGCGAGGTGATTGACAGCTCGTTTTCGCCATGGTGCAAAACATTAGCAGGTACGTCTAAATGAATATGGGACGGCCGTCCGTTTTGAGAAGTACCAAATACGGTTGCATCACCGCTTCCTGGCGGTAACTGACGCGTAACCACATAGCTTCCGATCGATATCTTAACCCTAGGGGGTACTGCGTCCTGCGTATCCAGCAGGTTTATTTCAAGCCGGATCTTTGAACCAGCAGGCACCTTGTTGATGCCGAAAAAGATGCGAAACGTGTGAGGCTGCGAACCAGCCCATGCATCCTGTGGCCCAGGCTGCACATAGGGCCATGTACTGTAGTCACTTGACCTGCCAACAACATACACTCCGTCGGCTCGGTACTTCTGGTACCCCCCAGGCGCGAGTGCGAACTCACGATCGCTATTGTTGCGCGCTCCAAGGTTCCACAGTACCCTGGTGGCAGTCTGTGCAGTACAGGCTCCAGCGTCTGATATGATTGCAGCGAGCAAACCAAGGAATGCAGCCGCTCTACGCGGGTTGAATGGCACAGCCCAGTACCTCCTATGCCAAAATTGTGATGAGTTTCCCAAGAGGCGGCTACACCGCCCTCCTTTTGGGAATTCATCAAAGGAGACGTGGTATCCTTCCCTATTAAAGAACTTACTAGGTGCAATATCCCGAGTTCAACAAAATCGGATACACCTGCACCAATCAGCATCCCCTGTGCGTAGAGGCAGGCTCTTGAGGGCAAACAACTTTGAATGAGATCAGGCTTCATTTTGATTTTGTGGGACCAAATGGAACACGCAACAATGTGACGTTCACGCACCCTAACCGTATCATTACGACACGCATATTATCTGAGGTTATTCCTGCTCTGGCAGACGTAGAAAGCGCCCTTCAATCTGGCTACTACGCTGCAGGGTTTGTAACATATGAGGCTGCTGGAGCTTTCGACCCGGCATTAGTCACACATCCTGTCGGCGACACCGACCTCGTCTGGTTTGGCATATTTGCAGAGCCCTGTAACACCAGTGCCGTCGTGGAATCTCGCGATATCTCGCTATCTGAATGGCAGCCCGACACCTGTGCTGTAGAGTACTGCGCCATGGTAAGCGATATACGTGAGGCAATTGCGCGAGGTGAAACCTATCAGGTGAATTACACAACACGATTGCGCTCGCATTTCTGCGGCAGTCCTGCCGCGTTCTACAAGCAAGTTGCTACCGCTTGCGGCGCCCGATATTGCGCCCTTTTAGAGACAGGCAGCCAGACGATCACCTCATTTTCTCCAGAACTCTTTTTTTACTTAAGAGAGAACAAGATCGTGGTTCGCCCAATGAAGGGCACGACGTCCCGTGGTAGAACGCCAAGGGAAGACACAACGAGGGCTGAAATGCTTCGCAACTCTACCAAGGAGCGTGCGGAGAACGTCATGATTGTTGACCTCATGCGTAACGACCTTGGTCGAGTGTGCTTACCTGGCACCATACATGTTACCAAACTGTTCACACCAGAGAGATATACTACGCTCTGGCAGCTAACAAGCGAGGTACAAGGAACACTCAAACCAGAGAACCACCTCAAAGCTGTGTTTAAGGCGCTTTTTCCCTGTGGCTCGGTTACTGGCGCGCCAAAGGTAAGAGCCATGCAAACCATTGCAGCGATGGAAAAATCTCCTCGCGGTATCTACTGCGGTGCAATAGGATTCGCCGCACCAAATGGAGACGCTACCTTCAATGTGGCAATTCGTACCGCGCTCTTTGATAACGAAAATCGCTCTGCAGTCTTTGGATCAGGTGGAGGCATTACCTGGGGTTCCTCTCCTCGCCGAGAATACGAAGAGATGCTGCTCAAAACACAGGTGGTCCAGGCCCCGCTATGGAAGGCCGACCCACTCGAATCAATGCTGCTTCAGGAGGGCGAAATTGCGCTTCTTCATTTACACCTGGACCGCTTCAGGCGTGCCACCACCTTTTTCGGCATAAACGTAGACCAGGATCACCTTCATGCGCGGCTATGCGCCGTCATTGCGAAACATCCTACTGGCCGATGGAAACTACGCCTATCGGTAAGCCGGACGGGTGCAATAACACTGGAGGCGAATGCGATTGCCCACCTCGCTAATCAGCCGTGGCGAGCAGTAATCTCTAACCAGAGAGTCATGTCCCATGACTATCGACTGTACTACAAAACCACAGACCGGTCAATGTATGGCGATCTAGCTAGGTTGCACCCGGGGTTTGATGAAGTTTTAATGCAAAATGAACGAGGCGAACTAACTGAATTCCTCATAGGCAACCTCGTAATTGAGTCCTCGGGTCGGCTTTTTACGCCGCCAATAAGTTGTGGATTACTACCAGGTATCATGCGCGAGCATCTTGTTCGAGCCGGCAAGTTACAAGAGTGCATAATCTATCCGCACCAACTTGTAAGCGCAACCGGCATCTGGCTCATAAACAGCGTACGGGGCAGGGTTCCCATCAAAGTATGTCTTAATACCGACTCCACAACCTAGGTTAATCGTAACTTGTGACACTGATGTACTCGAGCAAACAATTTGCTGGGTGATGCCCGTGGCAACCGTTCTCATGCAATAGAGAGCAAGGAAGATAAACTTCGTCGTAAACTCCTATTGGTGCCGACTGCTGGCCGCCGGTCAACTGTATGAAAAGCGGATAATTGACGCAGCCAAGTGAGAGACCGTCAATTGCGAACCGAAGCGTGCATACATTTGAATCTAGTTAGCTATTTATATTTAGTATTTAATCTATTACACGCATAATCGATGGATGATATAGTATAATCCACTTAGATATAAACAAATAGCTTTGCTTTTGTTAGAAATTCAGTGCTTGTCACACGCATCTTCCTATCATTAGGCAGCCGGGAACTTCACAGACTACGATTCGCGGGTTCGAATGTTCTGCTAGGTCTTAGCCATTGACTGGAAACGCGGGCCTCAACCACACATAAAACGACAAAGGAGTTCCTAATCATCATGTTAGACTTCCTCGCTCTCGTAGTAATAGTCGTGGCATTCCTGATGGTCAAGAATTATAACCGGCTTAAGTTACTTGCAGAGGCTGTTACGGAAGGACTTGCTAATATATTCTCTACGATGCAGAAGGTTACTGACCTTGCAAACAAGCTTCAAGAGATCGCAAGCACGTATTCTAAAGATGAACAATTTACGATGGTATCAATATCAAAGGAGTCCGGCACCGACGCCATAGTCGACGGTTACCGCGACTCCCTTGAAAGTCTTAAAATGGTTAATCTTGCTGCCCAGCGGTTTCCTGACTTGAAAGCAAGTGGAGTCTATAAGGACCTAATGTCGGGTATGGTGGCTCTTCAAAATGAGTTGGGCACCAGGCGCGAAGCCTACAACAGTTGCGTTCGCAACTATAACTCTCCTCTAAAAACATTCCCCACGTTCCTGTATGCGCCCATGCTTGGGCTCCAAGAGGCACCCTATTGGCAATCTGATGATCCAGAGTCCTTAGGCAAGCTCAAAGAGTTCAAGACCGACGATGAACGAATAAGACAAATAGTGGCCAGAATGGGCTCGAATGTAAAGCAAGGCGCTTCTACTGTTGGAGCGGGCGTTTTGGACATGACGCGCCAGGGCGCGCAGACGGTCAAAGCCAAGGTGAGTGAAAATCCTGCTGTCAAACCCCAGCCGTTGGCGGAAGAAGCTGAAGCTCGCGAAGAAGCTACCTAGAGAATATTGGCAACTGCACAACTCAAAAGGATTCACCAAAAACTACCTGTCAAACCCAGTTGCATAATCATATGGTAATCGCAACGGAGCCCGGGTGCGCCATTCCTGGAGGGCAAGCCCCGCTGGCCCCCTCGCCTAACGAACGACTCCAACAAAACCTCACCTCATCACCTTCGGTCAATCCCCTCTCCCTACCAGTCGCTGTCGCTCCTTCGGGAGAGGGGCACAATGCGGTAACGCCGGCCAACTTTCGCGTTCCACGAACCTCTATCCCGCCGCCTTCAGCGAGCCAAAGCGACCGCCCGGAGGAGGGCGGGTCGCGATAGCGACAGGGGCAGAGTCTCTGCAGGCATTACAGTTTCCACAAACCCCTCTTCACCCACAGCGCGTGCAGAACCTCACCCCATGACCTTCGGTCATTCCCCTCTCCCTACCAGTCGCTGTCGCTCTTTCGGGAGAGGGGCACAATGCGGTACCGCCGGCCATCTTTCGCGTTCCACGAACCTCTCTCCCGCCACCTTCAGCGAGCCAAGGCGAGCGCCCGGAGGAGGGCGGGTCGCGATAACGACGGGGCGAGTTCACTCAACGTACGTAGCGCCAACAGGCTGGCGAACCAGCGCGCTCTCCCCCGCATTCCACGACTGCCCAGAATTCTCGATGGTGCAACTATTGACCTGTGTCGAACGTTTAATATACTGAACAGGGGGACGGCGAAGGTGCATCATACAACCGACGAGCTTGGTAAACGGCTCCATTCAATAAGGAACGCTAAAGGTCTATGCCTGCGTGCGCTCTCCAGTCAGGCAGGTGTTAGCAGCGCCATGATCTGTATGATAGAAAATGGCAAAGTGAACCCATCAACCGGCGTGCTGCTTGCGCTTGCCCGCGCACTCGAGGTGGCGCCTGTCGATCTTCTGGGCAGCGGCATTGATTCGAACGTAAAGCAACAGCTCACCAGTACATCAGGATCTGATGCGGAGGGTGAGGTTCGTGCGCCGAAACTAGTTCTAGCCTCAGACCGGAAGCCGCTTCACAAATCTGGTGGAGTATCCTGGCTGCCCCTTGCTTCCATAGACGGTACCGAATTCATGGAAATTGTGCTCGATCCGCAAGCCGGTACCGAGATGGATAGCCATCCCGGAACCGAGACATGTGTGGTGTTAATCGGTCAGCTGCTCGTTAACCTCAAGGGCAAGGAGTATCTGCTGAAGGTTCAAGACTCACTCACGTTTTCGTCGACGGAAGACCATCGGTTATCTAACCCTGGCGGAACAGCTGCTCGCATTTTATGGCTGCATAAATTTGATTAATAAGGATGACTCAATGACACTATTTGAACCATATACCATAGGCGACGTTACCTTTCGTAACAGAATTGGTGTATCGCCGATGTGCCAGTACAGCAGTACAGATGGATTTGCAACCGATTGGCACCTCGTTCACCTTGGAAGCAGAGCCGTAGGGGGGGCTGGCTTGGTCTTTACCGAGGCAGCCGCAGTGTCACCAGAGGGACGGATTTCCCCAAGCGACCTTGGCATCTATCTGGATGCGCACGTTGACGCGCTACGCCGCATTACTCGCTTCATACGGGAAAACGGTGCCGAACCTGGTATTCAACTGGCTCATGCAGGTAGGAAAGCATCTACAGCAGCGCCGTGGGCCGGTGGTAAACCACTCTCTGCAACCGAAGGCGGCTGGGAACCCGTGGGACCATCACCCGTTCCCTTCGACGCAACTTATTCCGTTCCTAAAGAGCTCACCACAAGCGAAATAACCGATATAGTCTCGCAGTTTGCCCATTCAGCACAACGGTCGCTGGATGCCGGATTTAGAGTAGTGGAAGTGCATGCCGCACACGGGTATCTCCTCCATGAGTTTCTTTCGCCAATCTCTAACCACCGGACTGATGAATACGGCGGCAGTTTTGAAAATAGAACGCGACTGGCGTTTCAGGTGACACAGGCAGTACGTAAAGTATGGCCTCATGACCTGCCTGTTTTTGTGCGCATCTCGGCGTCCGATTGGGTTGACGGTGGTTGGTCAGTATCGGATAGCGTGCGGCTTGCACACCTCCTTAAGGAGACAGGTGTAGACGTAATCGACTGTTCATCGGGAGGCAACGTACAGACGACCATACCACTTGGTCCCGGCTATCAGGTAGGGTTTGCAGCGGCCATCCGTGAACAGGCGCAAATCGCAACCGCTGCAGTGGGGTTGATTACCAATGCCGCGCAGGCGGACCAGATAATTCGTACCGGACAGGCCGATATGGTTTTATTAGCTCGCGAACTGCTTCGCGATCCATACTGGCCTGCACGCGCTGCACGCGAACTGGGTAAAGCAGTCACCAAAGCCCCAATCCAATACCAGCGTGCCTGGTAGCGAGAGATTTCCACCGTGTTACACGCTTCGCCACGGTACCCTCAAGGTGCGCAACGGGAAGCCCAGCTGCAGGATAAAACAACGAATGGATGAGACGATTAGAGACTTTGATGAATTGACAGACAATCGAGATGTTAGCGAGGGACTGATTAAACCTTCACCCGCTGTCTTAACGCCCGCGCTTACTTTTCTGTTAGCCACCACCTGTGGCGTCACAGTCGCGAACCTCTACTATAACCAGCCACTGCTGGCAAATATCAGTAGAGCATTCGGTGTATCGGAATCCGCGGCAGCTAGCGTCACTACCATGACCCAATTGGGCTATGCAATAGGTATTCTGCTGTTCATACCCCTTGGAGACCGGCTTCGCCGAAAGCCGTTAGTAATGGCACTTACCGCTTTCATCATACTCTCACTCTTGGCCGCTGCAACCGCACCGAATCTGCCTATCCTGGCAGCGGCCTCCTTCGCAATCGGCCTGGTGACAGTGGTGCCACACGTCCTCATACCATTCGTCGCATCCGTCGTCAGCCCGGAAGCTCGCGGTCAAGCAGTAGGCAAGGTGATGAGCGGGTTGCTACTCGGCATCCTGTTATCACGCACCGCCAGCGGCATAGTTGGGAACATGTTTGGTTGGCGCGCGGTGTACTATGGTGCCAGCATCCTAATGCTCCTATTGGCGTTTGTACTGGTCGTTTGGCTGCCCGACAGTCGGGGAACCGCGACACTGAGCTACCCACGGCTGCTTAGATCAGTATGGGACCTTATCCGCACCGAACCTGTCCTCCGGCAAGCGTGCATTTCCGGAGCACTGCTCTTTGCATCTTTCAGCATATTCTGGGCGACACTTGCCTACCTTATGAATTCTCCGGCTTATCATCAAGGTCCACTTGTGGTTGGGCTGTTTGGATTAGTAGGGGCAGCCGGAGCTGCAGGAGCGCCGCTCGCTGGTCGACTTGCCGACCTCAAAGGACCGCGCTTCATGGTGGGAATTTCGATTGTTGTGGTTGCAGTCTCTTTCGTTCTATTCATGCTCTTCGGCCTAACCTATGTGGGGTTGATCTTAGGTGTACTGATGATGGATCTAGGAGTACAGTCTGGACACGTATGCAACCAGACGCGCATTTACACATTGGGGTCACACCACGGCAGCCGCCTCAACACGGCCTATATGGTTTGCTATTTTGTCGGAGGGGCACTAGGTTCCCAATTTGGAGCGTGGGCCTGGACCACGTTCGGCTGGCAGGGCGTATCTATGGCAGGCATCGGTACGATGGTGCTCGCATTCACAATTCACAATACTGCGAAAATCTAGTAGTCGCTCTGGCACGAACTGGCCTAAATTCCCAGTTCGTGCCAGTAACTATCGACCTGCTTTCGTATCTCCTCACTCATTTCAATGACATCTGGCCATTCGCGGGTGAATCCTTCACCAGCCAGTTTGTGTGTGCAGTCGAACCCAATTTTCGACCCGTAGCCTACGGCTCTGCTTGCGTGATCAAGGACGTCGACCGGGCCGCGCACTACGCACATATCACGCTCCGGATCAATGTTATTGCCCATTCTCCACATGCATTCTTTTACATCCTGCACATTTACGGTTTCGTCAAATATAAAGATCATCTTGGTGAACATCATCTGGCCCAAGCCCCAGAGTGCGTGCATCACCTTGAAGGCGTGTCCCGGATATCGTTTCTTGATGGAGACAAGCGCCACGTTGTGGAAGATTCCTTCCACCGGCAAATTGATGTCCCGAATTTCTGGCAAAGTCAACCTTAAGAGAGGAAGGAACAGTCTTTCCGTGGCTTTGCCCAGCCATCCGTCCTCCATTGGTGGCCGCCCAACGATGGTGGCAGGATACACAGGTTTCCTTCTATGGGTTATGGCTGTGATGTGAACGACAGGGTACATGTCCGCAAGCGAGTAATAGCCCGTATGATCGCCAAACGGGCCTTCCAGCCTCCGTTCTACCGGGTCAACCTTACCCTCTATCACAATCTCGGCATCTTCCGGTACTTCCAGATCAACACTAGTTGCACTCACCAGCTTGACAGGCTTCTTGCGCAGGAAACCGGCAAATAGCATCTCGTCGATACCCGGTGGCAACGGTGCGGTAGCGGAATAGGTAAGGGCAGGGTCGCCGCCTAGAACAATCGCTACATCGATGGGTTCGTTCCTCTCCGCTCTCAGACGCGCATGCTCTGCACCCACCTTGTGCATCTGCCAGTGCATTCCAACAGTGTTGCGATCATATACCTGCACACGGTACATCCCCACGTTGCGCTTACCGGTTACAGGGTCGTGCGTGAATACCAGTGGAAGAGTGATATAGCGCCCGCCGTCCTGTGGCCAGCATTTCAGAATCGGAAATTTGTTGAGGTCAATGTCATCCCCCGTTAGGACAACCTCCTGACACCGGCCCGGTCCCTTTTCACGTTTAGGCGGACATTTGGCCAGCATGGCCAATTTGGGAAGCATCTCCCTAGCAGCCGCCCACAAGCCCTGGGGAATATCTGGCTGCAACAAAGACTCAATTTCACTTGCAATATCCTCGAAATCTGCTACGCCAAGGGCCATCGACATGCGCTTCCGAGACCCAAACGTATTGATAGCAACCGGCATGGTACTACCGGTGGGATGCTCAAAAAGGAGAGCGGTTCCCCCGCCATCTCTTTTCATCACGCGATCAGCAATCTCCGTGATCTCAAGCACGGGGTCTACCTCGCGCGAGATCTTCTTGAGTTCACCTGCACGCTCTAGTTGTGTTAGAAAATCTTGAAAGTCAGTATATGCCATGGTATTTTTTACGATTTGTTTGGTCGTTTGTTAGCGTGACTAACTGTCACCGTGGTACCTGGTTGGGCAGGTTTGCACTGCGGGATGAACTGGTAGCCAAGAGTTAGTTTACACTGCTTGGTGCACAATACGCGCATTGAAGCAACGATAAATGGACGGGGCTTGCCGCATAAATGAAAAAACCGATCGGTTGTGTGATGCCAGCAACCTAACGAATGCTGTCCGGACCGCACACTACATGAGTGCGGAAACCTTGGCCAGCACTGCCTCCTCATTGGCCAAAGCCGCGACTGTCTCCGGGTCCTGAAACTGCGCGGCATACAGTTCGGCGTAGTAACCGCCTTGTTCCATTAGCTCACTGTGTGTGCCGCGTTCCACAATTTTGCCATGCTGCAGTACCAGAATGAGATCCGCTGCAAGAATCGTTGAGAGCCGGTGCGCGATGGCAAAAGTTGTGCGCCCTGCCATGAGCGGGGTGAGAGCAGACTGTATAAGACGCTCACTCTGCGTGTCAAGCGCAGAGGTCGCTTCATCCAGTATTAGTATGCGCGGGTTTTTCAGAATTGCGCGGGCAATTGCTATACGCTGCTTTTCACCGCCCGAAAGACGGTAACCTCGCTCCCCAACGACTGTTTCGTATCCTTCTGGAAGCGAGCTGATGAATTCATGAATGGCTGCGGACTTCGCGGCTGCCTCAAGTTCCTGTTGCGTTGCGTCCGGCCGGCCATATCGCAGGTTCGCGCCGATTGTATCGTGCACGAGGTACGTCTCCTGGGTCACAATCCCAACGAGAAGCGCAAGCGACTCCAGCTTTATTTGTCTCACGTCAATGCCATCAATTCGCACGGTGCCCTCTATTACATCGTACAGTCTTGGTATGAGGTAGGTGAGTGTGGTTTTACCGGCGCCACTGTGTCCCACGAGCGCAATAAGCTGCCCACGGCTGGCACTAAAGGTAATGTTTTCGAGAGCATTCGAAGTTTGATCGTCCGAATAGCGAAAGCTGACGCCTTCAAACTCCACGGTCCCTTCCGCATCTTTTGGATCAATCTCAGCAGCGTTCGGGGCATCTACAATCTCTTGCTTCAAATCCAGGTACTCAAATATCCTGTCAAACAGTGCAAGTGCGCTAATGACCTCCACCTGAACGTTCAGCAGGTTCGTGAGTGGAAAGAATAGCCCAGATTGCAGTGCAGTAAACGCAACTATAGTACCAAGACTTAGGTGGGCACCATAACCGTGCAGTGAGAGATACCCGGCTAGCCAATAGACCAAGGCAGGTGTAATGCTGAACGTAAGCCGGATAAGGATGAAGAAAAACCGAAAAATGAGCGCCTGCTGAATCTGTAGCCGCGTAAGATCCTGGTTCTCTTTTCGGAATTTGTCCATCGTAAACGACCGCCTACCGCTCACCTTGGCCAGAAGCACTCCTGATACCGACAGCGACTCTTGCATCGTAGCGTTAACATCCGCGAGGCTGCTTTGGGTTTTGCCGCGGATCGTGCGCCCTTTTTCACCAACGAACGTCGATACAAAGGCGAACACCGGTAGAATGCCCACTGAAAGAAGTGTTAGCCGCCAATCTAGGTAGATCATGCCAATGAGCGAGGAGATTACTGTCGTGAGGTTAGCAAGTATGGAGGCGGCCGTGTCGCTAAGCACGCCCTGCACCCCACTTACGTCATTCGATAGACGGCTCTGGATCTCACCTGTGCGCGTAGCGGTAAAGAAGCGTAATGACATGCCCTGCAGGTGGTCAAACAGCTGGTTGCGCAAGTCACGCATGATGTCCTGGCCAACGACGTTTGCGAAGTAGGAGTATGCAAGGGAGAAACCTGTGCTGCCAAGTGTTGCGGCAATGGTAAGAAGCGTGTACATGGAAATAACGTGCATGTTGCGTAAAAGCAGCCCGTTATTAATGATGACCCGCAACAAGAACGGAGGTGCAAGGCCTAGTAGCGCAGAGGCCAAAACCGCAAGGGCAGTAATGGCGACCTCTCGCCGATAGGGAGTGAAAGTACCGGCAATGCGCTTTAATGTAACGCGCGAAACCTTACGGCCAGCCGGTGGCCCCGATGTATACAGGCCCCTCATTGCACCCATTTTTGCCGCATTCCTTTCCCGCTGTAGTGCATGCCGTTCAACAAAGGCAGTCAATTACTAGTCATTATACTACGGATAAGCAAAGTATCTTGGCGACATGTGCACCCGTCAACAGTGTTTTTTGGGGCCGTCATCGATCTTAGTGCTGAAGGGACAACGCCGCGTACACACCCAATAAAACTAGGGTCTCGCGACCGCATTGCCGTCAACGCCATCCCGCAGGGCACGATTTTTGCCTACTATTGGACAGAAGTGTGCCAATGGAATTGCACACCGCCGCATACCATTTCCTGGCAGCGGTCGCCATACAACATGCCAAATTACACTAACCGTGCATTCTTTCCAGCAACATAGCCATCGCCCGCAAACTAAACAATGCTTGACCCACAACCGCCTTGGGTAGAACATAGTGATGGGATAGATTACTCGTAACCAACAGATCAAATTGCCAGTTGCACGCCAAGAGCACACACTTCGTAACCCATAGTGGTACGGCACAGAGCGCCAGCATGCTGCTACCGTAGAATGACTTAACAGCTCGGCCGGCGGGCAGACTTGTTGTTGACTCTGTACCCATTAGAGGATCACGCGAACAGTTCGTGTTCGTGCAACCGGTACAGTAGACAACTGCACCAGCACTACGAGGACTGCAGAGGCCATCAACTGCGCCCTGGTTAAAAACCCCTATGCGAGAGTGTCAGCCGCTTTACCCGAGGTGTTTCACAACTGGATCTCTAGCCACCGCTAGAATTCAAATGCTATTGCCGGCGCCTCAGCAGTCGACGGCTCCGTACCACCTATCAGTAATCTGCTTGCTCGCTTACCCCAGGTATCATCGGGATACAACCTCGCCAACTCAATCAGCATAACCCGCCCACTGGGATCCCCCAGCCGCTCCTGCAGCCTTGCGCATCGAAAGCGCCTCTCCAGCGGTAACGCATCTGTGGTCTTATTCTGCACCATCATGAGGGCCAAATCATCATTACCTAGCATAGCCTCAATCTCCGCCTGTAGAAGCTCAACGCTCTCCTTTACTGACTTCTCTACTGGGGCCTTTAATAACGGATCAAGCTGCTCACGAGCCTGGTCGGCGCGACCAGCATCTATAAGGGCTGCCACGAGGTCCATTTGTATTTCGTGCACGTTGGGAGTTTGCTGCACACCTCTGGAGCGCAACAGCATGCGCAGACGTACTTCAGCGTCATCGTACCATCCACGACAACGAGCCAGATGTGCAAGCAATAAATAGGCTGCCAACAGCCGGCTAGGTGACTGTGATTTCAGTAGCTCCTCTATTCCAGCGATGGCCCGGTCATACTGTTCTGTGTAGATATAGGACTGTATCTGCAATCTGGAACATACTTCCTCCTGTTTTGAAGTCCCCGGAAGTAGCCTTGCTTTTTCAAGCTCCGCCAAACATCGCACCGCCATGTTGATTGATGCGTAGTAAATTGCCCTCTGGGTAATAAGGGTCCGCTCGTTTTCAGGCGGTGGTCCAAGCCGAAGCGCTATCTCGGCGTAGTGTGCCGCGCGCTCATAATCGGCGCGATGTGCATACCAGTCTGCCGCCATTACAAATGGAAACCACCGCAACATTGAGCAACACACCACAAATGCTACCAACGGTACCACCAGAAAGGTAGCATTGTCTGTAGCGTATGCAACGACAAAACAGACCGCACCGGCCCACAATACTGCTCGGCCTACCAGTTCAGAATAGCTAACCGGCGCGTTTATGGTTCCGCGCTGGTAGAGGCTCCAAAACCCGTAAACGAGAACTGTCGCGCTCATCATTAGTTCAGTGGTCAAAAGAGGGAGTTTGAAGTACGCCAGGCTTGGCGAAACCAACAAGAGTGCCAGATAGACAAGGTTAGCGAATAGGATGGTGAAGGGCAGCAACATAACGCGACTAAAGAGTGAGCGTTGCACGGCGCGGGCCAATACCGCGGATGCCGCAAACCACAATACTGCCAAAGCGGCGGCTTCAATGACACCGATTGCAAGCAAAGCTGATCGCAGTTGCGATTGTCCAGAAGTTTCTGTAATGCGCGCCGGGTGTGAGATTCGACCGGTTTGCTGGGATTGGGCCGGTACGGAGCCAGACGATGCAAACATGGCAGCTCGCGTTGACGCCGTGGCCTGAAATCCTATCGACAACGACATGCACAGCACTAAATACAACGCAATCATCCGTGCTCGAACGCGGGGTGAAGCAAGCAAATATCGACGATTATTTCCAATCCCCAACCTCATGACGAAACCGATAATGAGCACACCCCAGAGCATTGGAGACGGAAATTTAATGACAAACAACAGCAATGTGAGGAGAACAAAATTCCACTGCCCCGGTGAGAAAACCGTACTAATATGTGAACCGTCTAGTGGAGGAAATGGAGTCAGATTGAACAGATTGATGAGAAACCCCACGTTGGCAAGCGCAAACCAAAAAGGGCTGTGTGTCAGGTAGCCCGCAATTACGCAGACGAGAGCGGCAAGGCTTCCCGCAACCGGCCCCCCGGCCCCAGATTCGGACTGAATGGCGGGATCATCTGGAAAGCCCTTAAGGAAAATAACCGCCCCCATCAAGGGTAGAAAGATCGGTGCGCTGGATTTAAGACCCTTTGCTCGATTTACCAATACGTGTCCCATTTCATGAACAAAGATGCTGAGCAAAATACCCAAGCCGAATTTCCATCCGTAGAAGCGGGCGTAAAACGCATAGGCTACCAGCATGGTGGAGAGAGTGAGCAGGATCGCTCCAAATTTTGCAAATACCAGCACAGCCTTTATTTTCGCAGCTAGCAGCAGCAATGAACCAATGAAGCCCCCACGTTTAGCCCTAGAGCCTATCGGCTCACCCTGTTTGCTCGCTACGGTAGTTGCGACAGTTCGCGGAAACATACCGCCGCAGTACACACACCGCAACCCGCCAGGGAGGTTTGAGCGCCCACAGCTTGAACATAGTTGAAAGATAGAATTCGTACTCGCTGCAGCCATGTCAGGCAGTCCTTAAGGATTTACGACCGATTAGCCCGCCGATAAACCGCCCGGTGAAAGCCCAAAAAATCACGTTTATAAGCATTTTGGGGTCATCCTTGTTCAGTGCAAATTCGAACGCCATGAGCACCAAGCCTCCCAGGAGCCCGGCCATCACACTCGCGGAATAGCGCAGGCGCTTTAGAAAAACGACGAGACCTACAAGAGACCCAACAACCCCGCATGCAACGCCATAGATGATCCCTATCGCAATATAATCGATTACCTTGATGTGGGAGCCGTTATAAACTCCCATCCATACCAGGCTCCACAGCGTCCAGTACTGCCCATAACCAGCACCCCATGCTAATCCTTTCATTGCACGCGCCATACTCGAGGATGCAGTAACTGATGACGGTGTAAAGGCCATACCCCCGGATACGCTGCCATTGGCCACCGCCACGGCTGGAGAGGGTACGTACGCGTTGGATCCCTGCGCTAGCCTGCCGACCTGGGAGGGTGGTATTGGCGCGGGCACAGCGGGTGATTCCTCAGCCTTAGGCGCGATCTGGAGCCGGTCTAGCATTGCACGTGCGCCGGCATGAGACGGATCCAGCCGTAACGCCTCTTCACACTCGGATTGAGCATCGAGTTTATCGCCAGACTGATATAGCGCCACGGCCAGGTTAAAGTGGAGCGGAGCTCCGTCCGGCTGAATTAGGGTAGCTTGGCGAAGTTCCGAGATGCCCGTGTCGGTATGTCCTGCAGTGAACAAGGCCATCCCGTAAAGCGAGCGAGCGGTAGCATCGTCGTGGTTTTCCGAGAGGTATGGCCACAGTAGATTGATAGCGCCCTGCCCGTCGTGGGATTGAAGCTTTGCCCGTACGTCTGCGAACAATTGGTCAGTAGTCTGTTCCATACGAATGCCTCTCCCGGCCTGCCATTCGGGCGGCCGCTTAAAGGTAATAAAACATTCTAACACATATATTAATTAAACAATTCTACATTCATTAAATCTGCAGTGCCTAAATGTTCGACAGGTATCACAGACTATGGCAGGGTCGATCGGTCTGTTTTAAAATTCGGATAACTTCTGCGGCATGTCACGAACAAAGTCGTTGGCAAACATTGGGTTAATGAGCTTAAAAGATCCGGACAGTTTTTGGCTACGTTGTACAAACGAGGTCTCTAAGGATGCCCGTATGACTTACAATGACGTTGGCTAAGGATCCACCAACATAGGTGCCTAACCTATGCGCTTCCACCGTCCTTGTAAACTCTCACAAAAATGCCTTGCAGGGAACCGGTAGACACCCTGCAAGGCACGCTGCTACTCACCAATGCCCTTTAAGGTGCGTTGGGGGTTTTCATATTTTTCATCATCTGCATCTGGGCGGCCGGGCTCACATCAGACTTACCGCCTCCTAGCATCTTCCAACCAACCACTACCAGTACCAGGACCGCAACCGCAATTACTGCTCCAACTACTCCTGGGCTTAACTGTTTATTCATTTACTTCGCTCCTGATGATCAGCGGTATGCTGGTGGCAACGAGTTTGCCAGGCAGTTCGCAAACTGCTGATCGGTTGCGCCTGGTGCACCGCAATAATTGATACCGCGATCGTTGATATCATCACGCACGTCGTTGTACCACATGTAGGTTGGTGTAACGGTTGCTTGTACCTTCATCCATTTTGTATGTCCGTCGGCAAATGCCCAGTTACCACCACCGTTGTGCCAGAATGGAAGGCTGCCACCGTTCGCGTTGTAGTTCCAGCCGAACGTCCATGTGCCCAGATCCGGCCAGAAGTCTCGCGTCTCAACAATGTCAATGAGCTGAGCCGGAGCCTGTATCCATGCCAGGTTGCGCGCACCATTTATATTGAACACGTCACCATTGTATGCAAAATTGGAAAAGCTGTGATAGTAACCCTTCTTCCAGTCTGCGCGCGTCATGGTGCCATCCTGCAGACAGCCATCATCTCCACCCCCGCCTTGCATCCATGTAAATTCGTTCCTCGCCCATGGTGCTGAGGGACAGATCATTATTTGATCGTTTTTGGTGTAGGGTAGAATAGTTGCTCGCCAGGTGATGTGCAGGCCCGAAGGATCCTGGTTTAGGCGCTCCTCAGGGAAAGTTTCATCGTAGTCCTGTACATACATCATCAGGCCAAGGTTCTCCTGGTTCATATTGGACAGGCAGGAAATCGCCCGAGCCTTTTCACGAGCCTGAGCGAACACTGGGAATAGGATGGCAGCCAGAATTGCGATAATAGCGATGACGACTAGCAGCTCAATAAGCGTGAACCCGCTCTCTTTCTTATGCATAACATGCACTCCTGTTTCTCTGAAATTTACCGCGGTTGACAATACTCTCAGCAGTTTTCAATCTTGCGGCGCACAATCCTGATTCAGGGGGTAACGGAACAAATATGGTATTGCAGCACTCTATGGGTGCCTTCAACACTTAGTGCAATGTAACCACACACACCCAAATTATATCACAGATTTACCGAAGTTCACCATATAATTTGAGAATTCTTAGCACTTTATTTCAACTACAATGACCATATTAAATCCCGACAAGCAAAGATATTAGATATCTATGGCGTTTACTTTTGATTTCACAGTAAATCAGTGATAATAATAAACAAAACACTACTAGAAAAGTCGATACTTGCAATAATTTGCATCTACAACGAAGGTTGCCAAAGTTTCTTCACTTTGCAACTACATGTGGACTTCAAACAGTGAACGTGCTGGTAGTGAACGAGACGCATTCATGGTATTAGCGGTGCATCGTGATGAATTAACACCCAAAATAGACCAAAATGCTTTTGGTTAAAATGAATGGGTACAGGTGGGCTAGAGGAGTTTGCGCAACCCGAAGCCACCGATTCACGGTGAATTAAGCGGCTCACGTGCACTGCATTCTGCTTTTTGATACGCAGTCCTGAAGCGTCTGGAAGGCGTGTTCTGTAGCGTAGAGTTTACGGCACAGCAGTAAGTTGCAATCATGTACAACCAGACCTACGAACACGCGATTTAAGGCGATAAGCCTCTTTTGGTCACTGGGCCCGGTTTCAGTCACAGGGCACCGGCCAACTCAACTGCAACAGGTGCCAAGGCGTGCACAAATACGAGATGCAAACAATGGTAGGATATGTGTCTAACACCACACAACCAGATCGGCCTGCAGGATTGCATAATGGCAGTCCCACAGGCCGTGTAGTTACAAGCAGATACGCAACCGAGCGCTTATTTATTTGTACTCGGTGTCAATCGTGTTAATGCCATTCAAGACACGTGTAACATCCGATTGAGAAGGATTGTTGGGGTCATCCGACCACATATCATTGGGATACCCACTCAATGTAGCGGCTAGTTTATAGGCCTTTACATGACCATCTGCAAATGTCCAGTTAAGGATACCAGAATGGCTGCTGAAAGGGCCGGCACCCTGCAGGCCAAAGACACCGCTGAGGTCCCAGGGCATTACCCACAGACCGAGGTCTGGGTATTCCATCCTGGTCTCCAGTAACATGATGATGTTGGCTGGCGTTCCAATGGATGCCATCGTCGTGGGGCCCGAGAAGACGTACCCATTGTACGCATAACTCAAATGAAAATGGTCATTCGAGTTTGACCCCTGGCAGTGATAAATGGTGTCATCAAGTGCACCTTCGGACCAACCAACGTTGCGAGTATCATCTGGGCAGTGGAACAGCTGCGTGTTTTTGATGTAGGGCTGAACGAAGTATCGCCAGGTACCGCTGTAGGCAGGATTCTGGCCGCCTCCGTAACCCGGATTGTAATCATTGTAAGGCTCGCGCTCGATCGCGAACGTTTCGTCGTAATCCTGAGCGTACATGAGGCAGCCCAAGCCGATCTGTTGCATGTTGCTGAGACATACTGTTCGGCGAGCCATTTCCCTTGCCTGTGCGAAAACGGGAAACAGGATTGCTGCCAAAATTGCAATGATTGCGATTACAACCAGAAGCTCGATAAGTGTAAAAGCCCTATTCTCTCTCACTTTAGACGTCATTTCTTTTCCTTCGTATGTGTAACAACTACCGTTTGATAACGGCTCCTGCAGTATTTACCGTACCAGCGCTAGAACCATTGAAATTCGGTGGAGGCGGCATTTTTCCTTTGGGAACGATAACCGTAGCTGGCACTGTGTGGGCCCAGATTAGCCACCCGGCGCCCAGAACCAACACAATTACCACTGCTACCACCACAGGCATCGGTAACTCTTTCTTCATATTGTCACCCGTCTTTCCTCCTTAAACTGACAACCTGCACAGCACACTACAGCAGACCGTAGCCCGATCATGCTCACTGTAATCGTGCCCAACACCTTAGTCGTCCCAAGGACAAGGAAAACCCTTGAAACGATAGGATTGAGCTCTCGCTGTAGGACGAAAGGCTAGTGGCTTGAACTGGAGCCGATCGAGTAATCTAAACTCTGCCAGCGACTCAAGGTAGTACCCCACTCCCTGTTGAGGGCCATGCCATCGTAAGCACGACATATAGTGTTCATGTATCACGACTTGTGCACCGGGTTTTCGTCAAGTCACTCCAGATAAAGACTACTTGCCTTTCACCCCAGCTTCACGTCACGGTCTGTTGCGTAGACGCATCAGAACAATCCATTGCAACCACAAACACCCAAATTATATCATACATTTACCTATCACAACCATATTCCAGGACAATGCGGGGTAATCTTTTTTAGATTCAGTGCTGCAGCTAATTGGATCTACCAGATTTCACCAGCGCGTGCAAGCTAACGTGGCTACTACTGGTTTACTAGATACAAACTCACAGTTGGTTAATCCTTGGCCACAATCCGCTTATTTGTGAACGCATTCCGTGCACGCCTAGGCTAAGGAAGCTGACAAACCGAAGAACTCCCTGAAGATGGAACTTGCTGACCATAGGAACACCACGCCGTCCACGTACCGATTCTGGGGAAACGGTACGATACGGTAAGTGGTGCCGATTTTTCTAACGAGGAGGTTCATCGGGTTGCTTGCCAGCAACCCGATGAAAGCGTCGCGTTTACAGAATTGTAGTCCTGCTTACGGCTGGTAGAGTTCGTTTCCAGAAGGGTACGGCGTTATGGTTACAGGTCCAACGGCAGTTGTCGTATAGCTGCTAGCCCAGAAATCAGGCGGCCCTTCACTTGCAGGAACCGGGTTGTTGACAGCCTTAATTCCGTGCTTCAGGTAGGCTACAATCTGCCACAACTGAGTGTCAGAAAGGTGCCTGATGGACGGCCACGGCATCGGCGGTGCGAGATAGTGCGGCGTTGCCGGGAAATTGCCCTGGCCCGGCGTGGTAGAAGTAATCACAACATCCGGCGTGGCGGCAGGATCAAGACCAAACTTCAAGGCATTATAGATCTGCTGATCCGAATAACGTCCGATGCCAGTGGTGGTATCGGGAGTAAGGTTTGCCGCATACGTGTGAAATGGGCCAATGTTGTAGGCACCGCTTCCGGTTCCGCCCGCGGCCCCAATGTATCCCGCCATCCAGTTGGTATCCGTGGTGTTGTCAACTCCACGGTTGTGGCAGTCCGTGCAACCAAAGCTGGTGACTATCGCCTGCCCAGAACTAACCTGTGCCAATGTAGCTTTTGTTAGGGGTAAACCTGAGCTGCTGGAGCTTCCAGATCCCCCGCCGCATCCCGCAGTAAAACCGATGAGCGCTATTGTCGGTAAGGTTAGCAGAACCCAGTACCGGGCACTCAATGCAGCGATCTTCATGCGTATCCTCCGGTTCTAAACACTGTTTACATGGGAAGTTGTCACTTTGCCCATGCTAGTATTGCATTTAATAAATAAAATGCATGAATCGAATATTTCCGGCGGAAGTTCTAGTTGGCTAACACTCAGCAAGTCACGGTAAATCTTATCGCACTCTGGTAAAGGCAATCAGTCACCAGTAGCTACCTGCGCTGCTCATAGCCGCGCAGGTAGCCATAGACCTAAAAGGCCTGGAATTCGCCATAGATCAAATGGTCTGTAAATGGCGCAACGACCTGAGAAAAGCGCTGCCATTTTGCATGCCCGTCCGCAAAGACAAAGTTACTGCCGCCAGAATGCCTGTATGCGTCGATTGCCACGGGATTAACCGTATCCACTGGGCTGCGGCGTGGTAGAACCTCACCAAGCCAGGGATGAAAATGTACATCACAGAAATCAGTAGCAGCGTTACCGTCACTCCGTCGTTCAGCAATGTAAACCGACTGTGCCGGCTCTGGTATGGAGCTTAGTGTTGCGCCAAACAGGTAATAGGCATTTAATACGTAGCTGGTGAGCCCGCCTGGTGGTGCCTGCCCATTGCTAATACACGCTCCCTTGCTGTTCAGGATATCCTGTCCGTGGGGATCCGGATCGTCCGGGCAGATATACAGTGACTGTTTATCTGTGTCTGATCCTGTGTAGGGCAGGATTTTATCAAACGGGGAACCGTAATCAATATTTTCAAGCTGCCCCTGGCTGTCATCAACCACCGGATTGTTGGTGGAAGGGTGCTCCTGTGGGTACCGTTCGTCATAATCCTGCACATACATTGTTAGTGCAAGTCCTATCTGGCGGCAATTGGACACACATGTGATCGCTCGCGCCTTTTCACGCGCCATAGCGAACACAGGAAAAAGGATGGCTGCCAGGATTGCGATAATGGCTATAACCACAAGCAACTCTATGAGCGTAAATGCTCTTCGCATAATATGTCTCCTCGAGATGGATGCTACTCGTATTCGTGTTGACATCGTGAACCGTAGTCGGGCAGGCAGAAAGATCCTACTCCTTGCCATCGTTATAGAGCAAGTGTATCGGTACCGGTCAACATAAGCGGCCTGAAACCGCACGAGAAACCCTAGCGAGGAGGTGGCACCAGAGGCGTTACAGAATGAACAAAATAGCTTGAAGAGTATCCAAATACAAATGGCAGAACGGATGCAACTGCCGGCACGAATATTCTGAAGGTATTAGGAACAAATGCTACCCAGGCACTCTCGCCTTGCAATACAGCAGGACTACCGCTTCCTCTCGGAAGCAAGTGCTCCGCACACCGGCATGTCACTTCGTGTTTGCTGGTAGAAACACAGTGACAACTATGGCCCTTACAACAACTACATCCCTCACCCATCGACATGCAGCAGCGCTTGCCAGGAGTCATGTTCATGCAGCAGTGTGCGGCGGATTTCAGCCGCACCGCCCCGAAGGCAGTACCTTCCGTACTCACGGTAAATACAGTACACATGATGATCAGCAACCATATGGCAAGCACGGTACGCACGCTGTAACATCCCCCCTCAAACCTTAATACAACGCCGCTACGCCATATTACGCCTTATAGTTTGCAGCTGTTACGTTATTTTACGGGGTAGGCGATTTGGCTAAAGCCCTGGAATCAACCGTAATCCACGATCGCAGGCAGCCTATTTTGCCTTCAAACTCACCGTAAAAGTCTGTACCCCACTAGTTCAACATGCCTATTATTGCAGTAGCGAGCTGCTCCGCATCGTGACGTACCACTTCTGTTTCATGTATAAAATTGCCGGAAAGAGGTCTGTATCCCTGCGCACGTATGCGCTCGAGATCCGGCTCAACGAGGACAGATCCTGTCTTGCGGTATTTCTCAAGTAGGGCGGTGTCGGGCGTCGCGACATTTACCAACACAAACTGAAAAACACCATGCTGCGTGTGTTCCTCAATAGCTCGTACATGATCTGCCGCGGAAAAACCGTCGGTTTCTCCGGGCTGCGTCATGACATTGCACACATATACCTTCTTCGCTCGCGATTTTATGAGCGCCTCAGCGATTCCGGGCACAAGCAGGTTCGGCAATATGCTGGTGAACACGCTGCCAGGTCCCAGCACCACAACATCGGCTGTGGCAATGGCATCCAGCGCCTCATCTACCGGGCAAATCGGTTCCTCAGGATTGATCGGCATGAGCCGGACTCTCTTTATTTTGAGCGGTGACTCAGCGATTCGGGTTTCTCCGTCTAGCATGGAGCCATCTTCCAGCTCACCGCGAAGATGCACGGGTGTTACAGTGCTAGGCAACACCCGCCCTCTTACGTTAAGAACTCGGCTCGTTTGGCGTACTGCCTGTTCAAAATCCCCGTTGTTAATCGCGCACATTGCAGCTATCAGTAGATTGCCAAAGGCATGATCGCGCAATCCCTCGCCGTAGCCTTCGGAGCCAACTCGCGGGGAAGCAAGATCCTCGGGCCGCACACTGTTACGAAATCTGTACTGAAACAGCTCGGTCATCTGCGTTTCAGAGTCTGCCAGAGCAACTAGGCAATTGCGGATATCACCAGGAGGAAGAATGCCAAGCTGTTTACGAATCTTGCCCGAAGATCCCCCGTCATCTGCGACGGTAACAATAGCAGTTATGTTGGATGTGTGACGCTTGAGGCCCCGCAGCATCGTAGACAGGCCCGTGCCACCGCCAATAACCACAATCTTATAGCCCATCGACAATCTGCGCTGGCGGTAGATGAGATCCACCAATCCTCCTGCACGCATCTCCGGCTCAATGGCCGAGGTAAGCGAGAGGATTAACTTGCCCATACCAATGAGCGCGAGGGCGGCACCCAAAAGTGTGAGTACTAGCCCAAAGGTTCCGGGATGAATGCCTGCGTGAAGGTGGAGGATGATCCATTGTGCTACCCGGACGGACAGAGGCGGTGTACCGTGGTGTGCCTGAATAATCACACCGGTGCCAATCATAAACATCAGAAAACCAACGCACGCAAGAGCAACCCAGCGCTTAACGTGCATGCCGGGATGCAGCCACAAAAGATGCCTGCGCAGTTTTACCAAGCGTGGAGTCCTGTTTTTCCTGCCGAGCTAAGCTCGGCTTTCCCCCGGCAGCCAATCATTAACCCCGGGGTATAATGCGTTGTATATGTCAATTTTACCCCGAGAGGCAGTATAGTGAACCAGGTTCTACGCATTGGCATTCCTAAAGGTAGTCTTCAAGAGGCGACATTTGCACTCTTCAAAAAGGCTGGGTACGAATTTAGAATGAGTAGCGGTCGCTCCTACCACCCAATAGTAAATGATACCGAAATTGAACCGCTTCTAATCCGGCCGCAGGAGATTCCACGTTACATCGAGCAGGGCATCCTTGACGCTGGACTAACGGGCAAGGACTGGATTGAGGACAATGGCTCGGACGTTCACGAGGTAGCCGAGTTGGCATATTCAAAGGCCACTCACAACCCGATACGGATTGTACTGGCGGCGAAGAACGGTTCTGAAATCTCAACTGCGAAAAACTTGCAGGGCAAACGCATCGCAACGGAATATGTGCGGCTTACCCAACGATACCTGGAAAAACACGGCGTAACCGCACAAGTTGAATTTTCTTGGGGCGCTTGTGAAGTAAAGGTTCCGGAACTAGCCGACGCTATAGTCGTAAACACGGAAACCGGCAGCAGCCTAAGAGCACACGATCTTAAAATCATCGACACACTGCTCACCTCTACTACGCGCCTTGTGGTAAATCGTACGGCATGGCAGGATGATTGGAAGCGCGCCAAAATAGAAAACCTCGCGATGCTGCTGCAGGGAGCCCTCAATGCCGAACAGCTTGTTGGTCTCAAAATGAATGTAGCACGCCGAGATTTGGAGGCGATCAACACCCTGCTGCCCGCGCTTAAGACACCGACAATCTCACCGTTGGCTAACGGTGATTGGGTTGCGTTGGAGATCATTGTAGCAGAACATACCGTGCGCGATCTGCTGCCAAAGCTAAAGCGCGGTGGTGCAGAGGGTATCGTGGAATACCCGCTGAACAAAGTGGTCTACTAACCTCAAGATGATTGCCCAGCTAAGCGGTAAAGTGGCACGAATAGAACCGGGTATCGTAGTACTGGACGTTGCTGGCGTTGGGTATATGGTGAACGTAGTCGCCTCCGTGACGGCAAAAACGCCAGACGTCGGTATGCCTGTAATCCTGCACACGCACCTGGTGGTGCGAGAAGACGACCTATCCTTGTACGGATTCGGCACAGTGCAGGAACTACTTGCATTCAAGCTGCTCATCTCGGCATCTGGCGTAGGACCGAGAGTGGCTCTTGCACTTCTTTCCACTCTGTCCGTCGACGAGTTGGCTCGGGCGGTAGCCGCTAATGACACGAAAACAGTAGCACTGGCGCCCGGTGTCGGACCGCGATTAGCACAACGTATCTGCCTGGAAATTGGTGACAAACTCGCGGCCATAGCCATCGAGTCGCGGGTCGCATCGGTCACTACGGTACAGTCACAGTCGCATGCGAATGGCACCGAATTTGAGGACGCTGTGGAGGCGCTGGTTAGCCTGGGATTTGCACGACTGGACGCTCGGCGAGCCGCAGAACGTGTAATTGCACAGAGTGAAACCACCAACTTGAAAGCAGCCGATATCATTCACGCAGCAATTAAAATTCTGTCGGATGGAGGCAGATGATTAGACTCAACCGCCCGGGCGGACGGATGTGCGCAGTGCTATCACTTTCCGCGCTAGCTATCCTTACCTCACCGTCTTTATGTACAGCACAACCCGCGAAATCCACACCTACGGAAACAGCTGCACCACGAGCGGAAATAGTTGTAGAACACGCCTCTCATCTCCACCAGGATCTGGTGACCGGCAGCGTAACTGCTACCGGTAACGTTGTGGTTGAATTTACCGATCCAACAGATAACAGCATAACCACTCTAACAACACCGGATTTTGCCTACAACGCAGTCACTGGCATCGCTACTTCGGTTGGCCCTGTGCGAATACAGCGGAGTGAAGGTACTTTTCTCGGCGATCATATGGTTTACAATGTGAAGACCCGGGAAGGTTCGGTAGATAATGCAATTGTTGAAACTGACTATTTCCGCATGCGCGGAAAGAAGATTACCGCAAAAGCAGATGGGTCCTACGAGCTGTTCGACGGAACCTTCACCACCTGTATCCACGCGCATCCAGACTACCTCGTAAAGGCGCACACTCTCACTGTTACTCCTGGTAAGGTGATCTTAGCGCGTGACGTCACGTTTTATGCTGGTAGTACCCGCCTCATTACGCTTCCTTCCTACAAGATCTCGTTGCACTCAGGGGGAGGCGCGCCCACCCCGTTGCCTGGTTACAACACCACTGATGGTATATTCGTGCAGGTTCATCGTACGCCCATACTGAACCAGCACCAGAACCTGGACCTCAATTTGAGGCTCAATTTCAGGCATCTTCCCACGGGTGATATATCGTATGAGCAGGACATCGCGGGAACCGCTAAGGATATCGCTCCACCCAGCGACCTGTTATATGGGGCAAACAACCCGCTTCGCTCTACCATGAGTGAGCTAAACCCTCCCATCTACTCCGACTATGCTGCCAACGACTTCAATTTACAGTTCTCACCACGCACTACGGCCTATGCCCTCATACAGAACAGAGAATATGTCTATAACCGCAGCTACAACAACCTGGTAATCTCAAGGTTTCCAGAAGTGGGTATCAGGGTTTCCAACATCCTGGGTCACAACCCACCTGCCTCCGCACCGCCAGATACCCGCATACTAGGTAGCGCGGAAGGTGCTCTGCAGCGCATACCTGGTGCGCCCCTTCTGCTGAATGCCCGTGCTTCGTTCGGATACCTTCGAGAGGACCCAACCGGCGCACAGGCGGGAAGACTTGCCTTGCGACTGCGTGCTGCCAGTCAACCCTTCCTCATCGGTCGCCGTATATCCTTTCGGGTCGCGGCCACCGGATGGCTGAACATGTATACCACCGGCAGCATCTACAACATTCTGTCGCCGGAGGCGGAGATTGACTACGTCCCAACACGCACATCTCGTTTCGCCGCGGCGTATCGATATCTGAGTGCTGCCGGCCGCACACCATTCTTATTTGACCGAAGGGACGTGAGAAATGACCTGCGCCTTATGTACCAGGTCGGAGGTCCATGGGCATTTGGAATCCAGTCGTTTATTGATCTCGATCACTCTCGCGCATATGACGGTGAACTCGCAGTACTTCGCAATTTTGACTGTATGCAGGTAGGTATCTCCTACCGCTTGCGCAGTAAACAGATTAATTTAATCTTCAACCTCCTTCCTCCAACTGCGGCTCGAGAACGACAGTTGCCAATTCCAGAAAGCGTCAAGCGTTAATTGTTGAAACGTAAATTGTTAACGTTCTATTAATTTTTGTGGTGCCGGCAGGATGAATTACAGGCTGCGAACAACATGATAATCGTTGACTGCTGCATTTCACCAAAATTAAGGAGACACTTCATTGAAGGGTGCAGGCATCCTGGTTGCATTGGTTACCCTCTCGCTTCCGTTACTGGCGTCGCCGCTGCCCAAAAGTCTGGTGCCCCTGCGCACGGGTGCAGAACTCACGGCGCCAAAAGACCCAGGTCGTTTTTACTTTGTAGTATCCGGCGATAATCGAGCGGCGGGTCGCAGTGTACCCATGCCTCCTGTCGCCACACGTATTTTTAAAGAAATCAGCCTAATACATCCTGCGTTTACGCTATGGACAGGCGACACAATATATGGCTTCACCGATACACCGGGCGAGGCTACTAGAGAATATCAGCATTTTCTCGTGGCGGCGCGCCGTGCGAAAACACCCATATTTAACGTACCGGGTAACCACGAGATCTACAATCGGCCTGCCTTGCAATCTGTCTACAAGCAGCAGATGGGCTCCTTGTATGGCTCGTTCAATTATGGTAACTGTCACTTCATTGCGCTTGATACCGAGGAGATAGGTGCGGATGGCGGCTTCAGCACAACGCAGTTAAACTGGCTTCGCCACGATCTCGCCACAAACAGCCGTGCCACGCACATATTTGTATTCATGCACCATCCGCTCTATCCGCTTGTTCCGGAGGACGCCCTCAAGAATGGGGTCATGCGCAAGGCGCTGCAGGAGCTTTTCTCCCGTTACCACGTCGCCTACGTTTTCAGCGGCCATGAGCACCTCTATTTTGCGTCTGTTCACAATGGAGTACATTATGTGGTAACTGGCGGCGCCGGCGCCCCGATGGATACCACGCCCGAGCATGGCGGTTTCCTACACTACATGCTGGTAACCGTAGACGGTGCACAAGTAAAAACGGCAGTGCTACAGCCGTGGCGACTTTCAGTTGCAATTGGCCCAAAGGAGCCCAACGAGTGGCAGTCAGCGCTTGTATGCAACTATAACGCCAGCGCGGTGCCGGTTCTATTGGAATTTGACAAGGGAGACCTCACTCCCGCCTCATCGCTAGTGCAGGCGACGTGGAAGGGAAAACGGCTTACTGCCAGCATACCCGCGCACCTTGAGGCAGGCGTAGAACATGGCCGTATTGGTGCACAGCTCACGGTACCACCAGGTGTCGCGGTGGTAGTATCGCTTCGCCCCAAAGCAGAACCGATGGCCGGCCACTAAATCTTGGGCAGGCACACAGCGAAACCCTTGCAGTGGCTTCAACCCTTTCAGCGGTACCGCTGAAAGGGTTGTAAGTGCGGTGAAGGTGCGTCCAGATGCAACGCCCACAACCACCCCATCTGGCCATAATGCAAGTCTATAAATCACACGATTTCTAATTCTGGCAGGTGGCGACCGTAGGACAAGCGCCTGCCGCAGGAAATCCTTGGGGCGCCTACATCAATTGGGCCATTCGAAAGACGAGTGGCCCTTTGCTGCCTGTAGTGATCACTACGCCAGATTTCGTTGCAGCAGCTTCACCGTTGACCAGATGCACATGGTACTCGAAATCCCGATACTTGTATCGAAGTTCGTGGGGTTCTACTCGCTCTATGGCGCTACGGCTTGGAACCCACTGGAAGATAAGCTGCAGTCGTTCGTGTTCTGCCGTGCCGCTCAGCCAGAACGCCAGTTCACTCTCGCTAAACCGCACATTTAGCGCGCCGCCGGTGGCCAACCTCACTGTAGCAAGAAGGGAATTCGCCGACTCGTTAACGACAG
Organism: bacterium; assembly: GCA_021777995.1. Classification (GTDB taxonomy): domain Bacteria; phylum Armatimonadota; class Chthonomonadetes; order Chthonomonadales; family Chthonomonadaceae; genus JAJZFK01. The sequence continues at coordinate 94 of JAJYCW010000026.1, read as the reverse complement.
GCGGTAAGCCCATCTCTAACGCCGTTGCTCTGCCCTCGCGGTCTACGAGCGCAAAACTGCCCATTGCCCTCGTACCAGGTTTGCCAGATCGGAA
>JAJYCW010000151.1 GCA_021777995.1 bacterium | reverse complement strand
CGCTCACGTTAGCCGGTGTTGCCTTTTCAAGGTTAGGGCCAAATTCTCTATACACCCGATCGCGAAATTCGGCGAGTTTTGGGCTACCCGGCTCATCGTTGCGGTCGCTCATGGATTTCGTCGCTCTCCCAGAAGATCACACTGCAGCGTGTGGCGGCTCTACAATAGCATATTCACCATACCACCGCAGAATTACACAAGTACAATTCTATACATTATACGCCCTGCGCTAGGCCCTTTCCTCCAAATTCCAATGCACATTGCCAGCAAATTGATGAATAGTCTTCTTATCATACTGGCCGGTCCATAATTTCAGAAGTATTAGGTGCATTAGTCATAAAAAAACCCTGAGATTGCAGATCGCGTTTACCGGATAATTAAATCAGCACGCTTGGTAACGCGTCCTATCTTTCTCTAGGGGTAGACATGGAAAGTATCACTTCTAACTATCAAACGTCGTACGGGGATATTCGTCTAGCCGCGCTCGACCTGGATTGCCTGCCCACGTGGAATAGCGCTATTATTGCATTGGGAGGCAAAGTAGAGACCGTTGGCCGCCCGGAGTATCTCGCTGCATGTGAGGCGGGCGGCTGGGGAAGAGCCGAGGCACTCATTGTAGCGGGCGACGAATCCCTTTTTTACATCTCTACCCTTCGTGGCGCTCGTTCAATGCATGGGCAACTTGTTTCAGGGTTTCATGCTCCGGTAATGGTCAATGGTGACATAGACTTCCTGCATGCCTCAATGGAGGTGGTGGAATCCTACTGGCAGCAACAAAATGTGGCAGGTGTCGTACTTGCTGTTGGTGAGGCGCTGGATCCCAGCTTGCTTGGCATGAACTGGAGCCTTCAGCCTTCGGAGGGCTCTACCATTGTAGAGGCACGCCAGCTAGCCGCGCTACCGGTGCAGAGTGACTTGCGGGTGCAGTGCACACCAAACCTGGCACGATCGATGGACGTATTTGTTGAGATGGCGCGGGAATGTGGGGGTGCCGGCTATGAAGCTCTGCTCACTGACGATTACGCCGGAGCCCTGCTGTGGGAGATGGGTGACTTATTGACCCTCTACACGTGCGACGACAACGTCGCTGAGGCGCCACGTCAAGCGGGAGCGGCACTATGGAGTCGCGGGGCAGTGCATGTCATGCTTGCAAGTATTTCGGCCAGTCCAATGATTAACCAGGCGGTTCTAAGCAGTATTGCACGTTCAGCACTACAGCGTGGAATTGAAATAATCGTTCCGTCCTTTGCACCGCCAATGTGTCCTGCGCCGCAGAGAGTTGATGTGGCGTGCGGAAGGAATGGCGGGCATTGCCTGGCCACCTGGAAGGCGACCAGGCAAAATGCGGCAGTGTCTCATCCAGCTAGCGCGCTCTCAGGATTATTTGCTTCCTTCGCGGGTTAATGGCAATGGCGCTTCCTGCGGGGTTGTGGTTGGGCCACTCATGGTAGGAAGCCCGTTGTGCCAATGTATGGGGTCCATACGCAAAGTTCTGCCTAGCGGGTTAGATCCGTAGTGTGGTTCCGCCTGGTCATTCCAACCATGGTAGAACATCCACATGCTCCCATTGGGTAGCGTAAGGACGCATTGGTGTCCTGGACCGTAAACCTGACCCGGTACCGATTGTAGAAGTGGTTTCTGGCCACGGGTATATGGACCGAGCAAGTGCTGCGATGTCGCATATTCCACCATATAGCTGGCATCCTGTTTTGTGTCGGATTCGTAAGTTCCACCTGAGAAAAACAGGACGTAGTGCCCGTCGTGATGAATCAGCGTAGGCGCCTCGGTTACGCCGCGCTCCTGAGGAAGAATGGGCCTCAGCAAGACAACCGGGTCAGAAACTGTGCGTGATAGGGTTGGGTCTAGCTCCTGGATGGCGATAGAACGTGGGTTTTCTTCGCTATAAATAAGCCACGGTCGGCCGTCGTGATCCACAAACATATCCGCGTCGATAGCTCCGCCGTTTGCGCTGCTCCCCTTTACTAGAATAGCGTGATGGGTGAACGGCCCCATAGGGTTGTCGCCCTCAGCAATGGCGATATCATGACGTCCCGTTACAGGATCCTTGGCCGAATAGATCATGTAAAGATGCCCCTTGTAGAGATCAACTTCCGGTGCCCAGTAGTCCGAATTAGACCACGGCGGTTTAAAGGCAACCTGATGATGATCCCAATGGACCAGATCTCGCGATTCAATCACCTGCAGCCCATCATAACCCGAAGTAGCTGTCGCATAGGCGTAGTATCTGTTACCATAGTGAAGTACAAACGGATCTGGAAAATCGTGGGGCCAGACCGGGTTAGTATAGGTCGCCATTTTAGGTGTCTTTCCATTTGGTGATGCGGTAGCACCTTTATGGCTACCAGCTATTAGGCTGCAGCAAAGCACGGCGAGTATGTAACGCCGAAGTTGCTGCCACCGCTTGGGTGAATTCTGCAACATGTTAGAACTGTCTGGTGTCGTGTCTACGGGCATGGGTATGTACACTCCATCGTGATTTTGGATGCTGGAGTGTCACTCGTCACGAAATCACTCCAGCGTGGGTAGTCCGTACCGATGCGCGCAGCCGCGTTATCTGCTGCTGGATGCACGCACCTTTAGACTCATTGCTATTCGTTCATTGTACAGAGCGCCATGTTCTGTACTGGTCTGGGCCTCGTTGATCCTTTCCAAAAGTACATCAATTGCTCGCATACAGATCTCACTTGTAGGAAAGTGCACGCTTGTTAATGGCAGCTCAAGTTCGGCGCTCATGGGTAGGTCATCGAAGCCTACTACTGCGATCTCTTCCGGCACTTTAACACCCTTGCGCCGCAGGCCGGAGAGTGCTCCCATTGCCATCATGTCGTTCATGCAGAACAAGCCGTCAGGACGGTCGGGCTCGTCTGCCAGCAGCTCTGCCCGTTCTCGGGAGACGTGAAGATCGTAGCTTGGTCCGTCGAAGCTGTAAACTAGTTCTGGCAGGTGATGTTCGGCTACCCACTCTTGGTAGGTGACATACCGTTCGTCACCTGCGCGATGCAGACCAACCTCCGGGGCAAAATACCCAATGCGTTTACACCCAATTTCAAGGAGATGATCAAGCGCCATCCGTACTCCTGCTGGAGCGTCGGCGGCAAAACTATCTCGATATTCGAGTGGATAACCCATTAGGACGGTTGTAGCCATATCGCCCCAGCGAAGGCGTTCACGAATCTCGGTATTTGTCTCACTCCATACCAACATGCCATCAATTTGGCGAGAGATGAGTGCTTCAAGAAGGTGAAGGTCCTCCGGTTGATCAGCGCGCCGCATTACCAGAATTACGTCAAAGCCACGTCGCTCAAGTTCCTCACTGCAAACCGAGACCATACGAGCAAAAAAGAGGTTCTCCAGTCCTCCAACAAGTAGCCCTATTACTCTGCTTTTGCGAGTGCGAAGCTGTTGGGCAATCCTGTTGGGAACGTAGCCAAGCTTCTGGGCTGTGTCTAGAATGCGCTGCCGCGTTGCAGGCGAAACCCGGGTGCTGCCGCGCGCGCCGTTAAGTACACAAGAAGCGGTGCCGAAATGAACGTTCGCTGTTTCTGCAACATCTCGCAGTGTAACCTTCATGTGCGATCGCTCCTTGTAAGTTGACCGAACGATTGGTATGGCTTCATTTTAATCCTCTTGGCCGTGTTTGTCAATAGGTTGTGGCCAGCAATAGCATAATTTACACCTATATATTAATCTGGGGATGAACAATGATAAATATACCGCATGTGGTAATTTCGCCCCATTTCAATGTGCGCACTGGTGTGGTGCTGTTCGCAACTTGATTGATGAATGATGCAAGCCAGTGCATCGTACGACCTAAACGTAACAGAATTGCGCAATAATGACCTTAACAGTTTGAGCAGCGAGGTGAGTACATGAGATTAGGCTTATATTTGCTTGCTGCATCGGCGACAGTGTGCGCTGGGATAACGTTGAGCCAACACCCTGCGGGAGCCGAACACTTTGGAGTACTTGTTCGCGTGGCAGGCGACGGCAATGTTGTTTCAGCAACGATGGATACTAGCCCGCCGCCACAGGGCTATAACCCCAGACCCGTCATTGAGGTGCAGTCGGGCGATCCTGTTGTCGTTAATTGGCATCTCATCAATCAGTACCCGCACGGCGGCATTCCTCATGTAGGGGTTCATTTCTTCGTGGTGCGTGAAAAGGCAGTTGGGCAGCAGATCGTACCTCCTCTTAAGGGGTCTGGCGTGGTGATTGACGACCAATTCATGATGGACTTTGCCAAACATGCCGAAGCAAAGGGTACAGTGAAATTCCGGGCTGGCGCGCCGGGTGTTTACCTCATACGATTGCAGAGTGAGAATACTGCACAGGAATTCGGTCATGAACACTTTGGGGCTGTGGACCTTAAAGTAACAGATTGAGCCACAGGCTGCTACACGTGCGCCGATTACCAATTGGCCACGAATGCTAAAGTCCCAACAGATTCCTGAGCTCGTCGAAGGTGTTGCACAGCGCGGTGGGTCCAACACGCGTTAGCATGTCTGTGGATGCTGCTCCCCATGTAACTGCAATCGTCTTAACACCCGCCTGAATTCCTGCCAGCATATCGTGTACCGTATCGCCGATGTAAACAGCCTTGGAGCGGCTAAGTTGGGGTATCTGCAGATGATCAAGTGCCTTAAGGATACCTTCTGGGTCTGGCTTGGGGTTTGTAACGTCATCGGCTGTAATGGCGATACCTACAGATGCAGCAATCCCCAGTCGGGGTAGAGTGTTACTTAGCTCCTCTCGGTTTTTTGAGGTTACTAACCCGGTCGGGATTCCGCGCGCATATCCTTCCTTTACTAAGTTGGTGACCTCAGGAAGAATGCATTCTCTATCACGGTTCTGTTCGTAGAAGCATATAAAATCCTTCATCACAGTCTCGCTACTGGTGCCGAAATCTTCGGGTTCGCCAAAATAGCGAATCTGTTTGCGGAGGGGGGTTCCAATGAGTCCACGAATCACCTCTGGCGACGCTGACTGCCTGTAGTATTTACGATATATATGGTCGAGTGATGAGACAATGAGGTCTGTTGTGTCGACCATTGTGCCGTCGACATCCCATAGTAAACAGGCGATTTCCCGTAAATCTGGTAACAAAATTGCGATCCTTAATTGCTTAGTTGCGAATAAACTGGCGGATGGCCCATGCTGCGCCATCGTGAGCCAAATCAGGAGCAGTATGCTGTGCTATTGCCATTATCTCTGGTTGTGCATTACCCATGGCGACCCCGATGTGAGCCCACTGCAGCATCTCGATATCATTAAAATGATCACCGATAGCCATGGTTTCATGTTGCTGCAAACCCAAGCGGCGTAAGACAACTTTCATACCTTCGCACTTGTTAACACCATGTGAGAACAGCTCTATGCCCCAATTTGTCCCAGATCCTGACTGAATGACCGAGATGTGGTCTCCTATTTCCCTAATTAGCGCAGCGGCAAGCGGGCGAAGCACTGTGGCGGGACCGAATGCGCTCACGGAGATTGGGTGAAAGGGAAGGCTGTTGTGAATATGGACCTGTGGCCGGTACCGCGGAGCATGTGCAAACGGACCAACCGCGTGGCCATGGGGATATAACACCCTTGCGTACTCTACGCCTGGTACGACGGCATCCTCGTAGACGTAGGGCGTAATGCCCGCTTCAACCAGCGCACCCACAAGAAAGTGCGCCTCGTGAATATCCAGTCGACGCACCATCATTGGTTCGGCTGCACAGAGGTCCAGTGCAGCACCACCGTTTGAAGTTACGACATACCGAGGTTCAAATGGGAACTGCCGGATGATGTGTTCTGCGGTAAACCGGGTGCGTCCGGTACAGGCAACAACTTCACACCCCAATTTGTTGACTCGCGCCAGTTCGGAGAGGATGCCTGAAGAAATGGTCTCAGTATGGTCAATAAGGGTACCGTCTAGGTCAAGGAAGAGGGCCCTTATTCGATGATTGGCGGTCACTGAACGCCGCTGCCCAGCCGTTGTTGAATGACATCACATATATGGGCAACTGCACCCTCTACAAGTTCTGCTTCCTCAGCCTGAGCCATTACACGCAACAGTGGTTCGGTTCCCGATGGCCGCACGGAAAGCCATTGCGGGTTGGGAAATCTATCACGTTGTTCATTAATCGCCGCAACAATGTGGGGATCCTGGTTCCATCCGGCGCTGCTCGCAACCTTGACGTTTCTAAGGAGCTGCGGAAAAACCTTAAGGTCCTCGGTAAGCTCGGCAAGTTGCTTGTTTGTGCGAGTCATAACGCCTAGAATCTGCAAAGCAGTTGCCAACCCGTCTCCTGTAGGTGTTACGGCTGGCAGCAGGATGTGTCCGCTCTGTTCACCACCCAACGACGCTCCATATTCGTCCATCGCCTGGGCAACATACCGGTCGCCAACATCTGTGCGAAGTAGGTCTATATCATGCGTTGCTAACAACCGTTCCAGGCCTGCGTTGCTCATAATTGTTGCAATCACCCTGTTGCCGTTAAGCTCACCTCGGTTCTTAAGGTCGATTGCAAGGACGGCCATCATGTGATCACCGTCCACTACATCTCCGCGATGATTAGCCATAATGACGCGATCCGCATCGCCGTCAAACGCAAGCCCTGCATCTGCGCCTATCTCGCGTGTACGGGCTGCCATTTCGTGAGGATGCGTCGATCCGCACTGCAGATTGATGTTCATACCGTCTGGCTTATCGTGAATTACATCCACCTCAGCGCCAAGGTCTCGTAACAACTCTGGCGCTATGTGATAAGCTGCGCCGTTTGCACAGTCAACAACCAATTTGAGACCCGCGAGCGGCTTTTTCTCGTGGCTGACCATTGTTGCGCGAAGAGCGTCCTTAACACCTAGCAAAAGTTCATCGTTGTAGAGAACGGTGCCGACATCGCTTCCTGTAGCGCGGGTAAGTTCATGGAAGCCGTCGACAAGGCAAGCGATTTCGTCTTCGGTAGCATCTGGCAACTTTCGTCCATCGCTGCCGAAGAACTTTATTCCATTGTCACGAAATGGATTATGAGACGCTGAAATGACTGCACCACCGATAGCGCCTTCCAGGATCACCGCTCGTGATACGGAAGGAGTGGGGGCGACGCCCAGCGACAAAACATGAACGCCAACCGACGAGAAGCCAGCGGAGAGCGCAGCTTCGAGCATCTGCCCAGAAAGGCGGGTATCGCGTCCAATGATCACCGCTGGGGCAAAGTGACCGCTCTGACGTGCAAGCAGGGTGCCAGCCGCAGCTCCAAGCTGCATTGCGAGCAATGCGGTGAGGCCGACATTTGCTTCGCCGCGAACCCCGTCTGTGCCGAAAAGTCGTTTAGACATATGCTATTTCAGCCCGCCTTCACTTTTACCAGCGCAGGTCGAAGTACGCGATCATGCATGAAATAGCCTCGCTGAATTTCTTCCGCAACAGTGTTTGCAGGCAGGTCGGTATCTTCTGTGTATCCAAGCGCCTCGTGCAGCCTGGCGTCAAACTCCATACCAATAGAGTCTATTGGTTTTACACCAGCTTTTTCAAGCTGAGTGTGCATCTGTTTCATGATGGATCGCAGTCCGGCTATGAGAGACTCAGAATTTGCCTCTTTTTCGGCTGCAGCAAGCGCACGTTCAAAACTATCGAGGATGGGCAGAAGGGACTTTACCAGTTCAGCCGACGCAAACTTGCGTTCCGTAACCGCCTGGTCCTCCATTCTGCGGCGAATCGTTTGAAACTCAGCCTGAGCATAGAGTAATGCCTTTTCAGCCTGATCCACACGCTGCTTTAAAGCTGCAATCTGTTCGTCGTGGTTCAGTAACTCACTCGCGGGATTTTCCACGTCGCCTGATGCCGTCTGGGCGTCAGCGTTGTCAATGGGCTGCTCGGTCTCGGTCGGCTCATCTGCACAGAAAGCCATAAAATGAAACTCCTTAATTAATGAATATCCACATTCGGGTTGTGGCAAGCTGATTACAGCTTTAAGAGTTAGGCCAGGCTCAAACTGGTTAGCACGGTCGAAAGATTACGCGCCATAAGTTTTACGGCTGCCACAGCATTTTTATAATGCATTCTTGTGGGACCAACGACTCCAATATAGCCTGCTCGCTGTGTGCCAATAAAATACGTGGTGCTTATCACACTGCACGCCTGCATATACGGCGATTCATTCTCGGCACCTATCACGATTGCTGTATCAGTGGAGCCTAACGCAACGGAAAGCATTCGATACAGAATAGCCTTTTCATCTAGCGCGTTTAGAATAAGCTCTAGTTGATTGATATCCTTAAACTCGGGCTGACGAATAAGTTGGTTTGCGCCGTCAATGTAGACCTTGCGCTGTTGCAGCTTGCGGGCTATGTTCACTACGTGTGGAACAATGCGGTGCAACAGCGCGGTAACCTGGTGCATTTCGCCGTCTACCTCAATTGAACAAGCAACGGATGCCAGCATATCCAGTTGCAGGCCGGCGAACGAAGAGTTTAGGTAGATTGAAGCCTTGGCCAACATCTCGGGAGTTACAGGAAATTCCGTTTCTACCAAAGAT
>JAJYCW010000150.1 GCA_021777995.1 bacterium | reverse complement strand
AGGCCTTGCCGCTTGCCACAACTATATCGGTGTTAGCACCTCGACCTGTGTAGATGTCGTTGCCCTGTCGAATTCGGATGGTCACATCGGCCAGTGCATCGATACCCTCGGTTACCGACTGAATGCTAAATTCGATCAATTCGTTTGGTACATCCACAATTCGATTAATAGCTCGGTAGACTGCATCCACTGGCCCGGTACCATGGCAGGAATCAGTATGCTGTACACCTTCGGGGTCACGAACACTCACCGTCGCAGTGGGAATCATCTTGTCGCCACAAGATACCTGTACATGAAGCAGTTCATAGGCTTGGAACAACGTGCTGGTTTCGTCGGCAACCAGCACTTCCAGATCCTCATCGTAGACCTGCTTTTTGCGATCTGCTAGCTCGAGAAACCTCGTATACAACCTGTCGACCTGCTCATCCGACACCGAATAGCCTAGCTCCTCAATTCTATGTGCAAGGGCATGACGGCCGGATCGGGCGGAAAGTACGATCTTGCTTTCATGGATGCCTACGTCTCGAGGATCAATGATTTCATAGGTCGTCCGCTCTTTCAACACGCCATCCTGATGGATCCCGCTGGAATGTGCAAACGCATTGGCACCGACGATCGCCTTGTTAGGTTGAACCAGAATTCCCGTAGAAGTGGAAACCATGCGGCTGGTACGATAAAGCTCCTGCGTGACAATGTTGGTTTCGCATTGGTAGAAATCGTTACGTACCTTCATCGCCATTACAACCTCTTCTAACGAGGTGTTACCAGCTCGCTCGCCAATCCCATTCACGGTGCACTCTATTTGACCGGCACCGTTCATAACTCCAGCCAGCGAGTTTGCAACTGCAAGACCAAGGTCGTCGTGGCAGTGTACAGAGATAGTCGCTTTGGAAATATTAGGCACCGTGTCCACCACAAACTTTATAAGGGAGCCGTACTCGCCTGGAGTGGCGTAACCGGTAGTATCCGGAATATTGATGACCGTGGCACCGGCGTTGATCACGGCCTCAATAACCTTGCAGAGATAATCCCTATCTGCTCGGCCGGAGTCTTCCAGGAAGTACTCAACGTCATCCACATATTTCCGGGCGATTTCTACTGCCGTAACCCCACGTTGTAGAGCCTCGTCGCGAGACATCTTGAGCTTGTGTAACAGGTGGCTGTCCGAAACGCCCAAGCCCGTATGAATACGAGGCTTTACGGCATGCTCCAGCGCCTCCGCCGCCGCACGGATGTCCTTTTCAACTGCGCGAGTAAGACCGCACACTGTGCAGTGCTTAATAATTCGACTAATTGCCTGTACAGCCTGAAAATCCCCAGGGGAAGAGATCGGGAAGCCCGCTTCAATTACATCAACTCCCAAGCGCTCAAGCTGGCGGGCAATCTCAAGCTTCTCTTCCACGTTGAGTGAAGCACCCGGTGACTGCTCCCCGTCTCGCAGGGTAGTATCAAATATTGCGATATGTCTTGCCACGATCTCTCTCCTGAATGTTGCAAAGCTGAATAACATTGCTAAATGCGGGTGGCTGCCTTATGGACGCCACCCGCGCTGCTTACCCTGGAAGAAGCGAAACGATCAGTCTCTCTTCAGTTCCACATGCGCCATACGTTGCGCAACAGCACCCTGATCAGCCTGCGCTGCCGCTTGCGATTTCTCTGCGACGTTGCTGCGCACCCAGCTCATCATAGCCCGAAGCTGTCGACCAACCGTCTCAATCTGATGCTGCTGGTCCGCGTTGTCGAGTGCACGGAAAACAGGCCGACCAGCACGGTTTTCCAGTATCCACTCACGAGCAAATTCTCCGCTCTGGATCTGGCGAAGCGTCTCCTTCATCGTCGCACGAACGTGGTCATCGATGATCTTAGGACCTCTGGTCATATCACCGAACTGCGCAGTGTCACTGATGGAGTAGCGCATTCCCGCGATACCGGCCTCATACATGAGGTCAACGATAAGCTTAAGCTCGTGCAGACACTCAAAGTACGCAATCTCAGGCTGATACCCAGCCTCCACCAGCGTCTCAAACCCGGCTTTTACCAGAGATGTAGCGCCACCACACAGTACGGCTTGCTCGCCAAACAGGTCAGTTTCCGTCTCTTCTTTAAAGGTGGTCTCTAACACGCCGGCGCGGGTGCCGCCAATTGCCCTGGCATAGGCAAGAGCAATGTTGCGCGCCTCACCGGTATGGTTTTGGTGAACAGCGATAAGGCATGGTACACCTTTGCCTTCCTGATAAACCCGGCGCACAAGGTGACCCGGCCCCTTGGGAGCAACCATAAAGACATCCACATTCGCAGGGGGCACAATCTGTCCAAAGTGAATGTTGAACCCATGGCCGAATGCAATTGCATTACCGGCCTTCAGGTTTGGCTCTATCGACTCTTTGTACAGTGCAGCCTGAAACTCGTCATTCACCAGGATCATGATGACATCGGCAGCTACACTTGCTTCGGCAACAGACATCACTGTGTGACCATCGCTAACGGCGGAATTCCAGCTTTTGCCGGGCCGCAGTCCCACAATCACGTTTATGCCACTCTCCTTAAGGTTGAGTGCGTGGGCGTGTCCCTGGCTGCCATAGCCTATTATCGCTACTGTTTTGCCGCGCAATGCTGCGGGATCTGCGTCGTTGTCGTAGTAAACTGTTACAGCCATGTGGGCTGTTCCTCCTTATTTCTCGTCCACATTTACGCAAAATTCAGCGCATTTCTGCGCTAATTCGCGCATTCCTTGTAAGCAGTTGAACCTCAAGGGGTCTACGGCTTATGCGTGTCCGTCGCCTTCGTCGACGTCGACGGCCACGTCAATTCGATAATTCTTGCTCCACGTTTCGTTGTATCGAGTTTCATCGAGAGAAGAGCTCCGTTACCAGGCCCCTGAAGCCAGTAGCTAATTGCTGGCTGTGGTCCATTAGACGTGCTCAGCATGTTTGGTTCCGGGTTTAACGGGCCGTACTTCTTCACGATTTCGGCGGTAAGATGTTTCAGTTTATCCGCCGTATAGGTCTTCTGCAGGTGGGAATCCAGGTCAGTTCGTGCGACATCGAACTGCCCGGTTTTAAGTGATGTAACGAACTGAGTGGCAGTCCCAATATATCCGAGCTTGTTAACCGCGACCTTAGCGACATAAAGGCTGAACAGAAGGAAGCCTACAATTCCTACGCCAAGGCAGCCGCCGCAGCCTAGAAGGGTCCACTTTAGAACTTTGTTACCCGACATCTTGTTAGTCTCCTTTTGGCTGTTGGCTGTCGCGGCTTGACGGCGCAGTTACCAGCTTAGCTATTACTACCCCGCCAGTTACACCAACAATGGTGAAGATTACAAGATTCACCACTACATTCTTGACCGTATCTAACCCCAACGCGTTCGTATTGTGTTCATACAACTTCCAGAGGAGAAGATTGAGCGGCGCAGCCACAGCCACCAGTATGCCTGCCCTATACCACCACGGCGGCACCTTTTTTACTCGCCCGATTGCCAGAGTGGCCAATAGTGCGGGCACTGGAACCAACAGAGCGAGTAAAACGAAGAGCCTGTTAACTTCGGCTGTGGTTACGAGCTCTTTCATGCAGGAATGCTTATTCCGTGTCGCGGCCGGTGCGGCTTGCTGTTTTAGAGCCTCTGGCCATCGCAATGATCCCCGTACGAACCATCTCACGAATTCCATATGCTTCTAGCAGGTGGATAATTTTGTCAAGCTTTTCTGTGCCGCCAGTCACTTCAATGATGAATGCCTTGTCACTCATATCGATGATCCTGCCACGAAATATCTCTACTATCTGCATAATCTCACCCCGGTGATGAGCCTCCGCATTCACCTTTATGAGTGCCAGATCCCTTTCCACGGCGGCAGTTTCGGTGTAGTCAACTACTTTAGTAACTTCCACCAACTTATTTAGCTGCTTGGTAATCTGTTCCAGTACCCGGTGGTCTCCATTAACCACGATGGTCATGCGTGAAATCTCTGGATTATCGGTTACTGAAACCGCAAGTGACTCAATGTTATAGCCACGTCGTGCAAAGAGACCCGCAACCCGCGCCAGAACGCCTGGGTGGTTATCAACTAGAACAGTGATTGTATGCTGCTGTTGCAGCTGTGCTACGATTGTGTTACTCACCGGTAAGGTTCCTCTCACAGAAAAGTGGGCCAATGAATGTACCGCATGGCCCGGCGGTTGTAATGTATTTCAGCCTGTGATAACCGTTAGAACTGAAGCGCCTTGTGTTAGCGAAATCTGTTCTGGGGCGAGCACTGGCCTCAACTGTTTTGCAGCGATTAACCGAATGCTTACCGTTGCCACTCGCTGACAGCGAATGGTGGTACTGGCTATTGATACAGGCTGGATCCCCTGCACTTACAAGTCGTAAGGCGGTCCGTCATCATCGTCATCCACTTCATCGTCGAGAATAGAGTCCATTCCCGGCATCGGTGGTTCAACAATCAACGCGTCCATTGCCTCGGCAGGCAATACTATGCCCGCCAGCCCCATTGGCCCTGGCCAGCCCAATGGCGGATACAATGAGGGTGATTTACCATTGTGTGCCTCGGCATAGCCTAGACATATTGCATAATCTAGATGCAGTAGATCCCTTGGCGTGATTGGGCAGGCTTGCATCTGCTCCATAAATCCAGGTGGCAGTTCGGTAATCCCGTGGTTGGCACGAGCATACTCGGTCAATAGCGGCACGGTTTTAAGGAAAAAGACCTGTGAAAAAACCGGCCTCACAACATTTCTGAAGTATTTACCATTGCGCATAAGGCACTGGTAACCACTTCTGTAGTAACGCCACAATGCGTCTGGAGCGATATCTTCCAAAACGTGCCGCCTCCGTAGAAGAGCGAAGCTTAAACGGGCTCCGCTCTTATTGCTTCAACCTCGCCTATTCAGCACTTTCGGCGCCCGTCGCGCCTACCTCAACCACCTGTTCGAGCACGCGCTCTTCATCCGAGAAGGACCAAGTCTCGCCATCAGCATGAACGCTTGCCTTCACCTGCTCTAAATCATGCCGCAGCATCATCTCTTTCACAGATTGCCCGGACGGTATCATAGGATAGACTTTCTCCATAGTAGGAATAACACAGTCTATCACCACTGGGCGATCGGTAACATCCTTTGCCTTCACAAGGGCATCGCGCAGCTGTTCACGAGTTGTTGCACGCATCCCCACGCCACCGTATGCTTCCACGAGCTTCACAAAATCGGGTGAAGCCTGCAGATCCACGGCACTGTAGCGCTCTTCATAGAACATCTCCTGCCACTGCCTTACCATGCCCAGCGAGCGGTTATTTACGATCACCGTAATAACGGGCACCCCGTACACGGTAGCGGTCATAAGTTCCTGTATACACATCTGAATGGAACCATCACCCGAAAGGCATATGACCCGCTTCTCGGGATTTGCGAACTGCGCACCAATCGCTGCAGGAAGCCCAAATCCCATAGTACCCAATCCACCAGAAGTTATCCACTGTCGAGGGCGATTGCACTTAAAATACTGTGCCGCCCACATCTGATGTTGACCAACGTCGGTAGCCATAATTGCATCGTGATCGAAGATCTCGTTCACCTGTTCAATAGCATATTCCGCGTAGAGGTTTCCATCATTGGGATAGACCAGCGGGAAGGCCTCCTTCCACTCCATGATCTGGTCGTTCCACGCAGTGGCCTCTCGAGGCTGAACCTGTTTGATTAGCTCGGTAAGAATATTCTTTACATCGCCAACGATGGGCACATCGGGCTGAATAACCTTGCCAATTTCGGCGGGATCAATATCGATATGGATGATCCTTGCCCCAACAGCAAATTTCTCTACGTTACCGGTCACGCGATCATCAAAGCGCGCGCCAACAGCTATCAGCAGGTCCGCATTGTTCACGGCATGGTTTGCGTAGGCATTACCGTGCATGCCAAGCATCCCTATCGCCAGAGGATGCGTTTCATCTATGGCACCTTTTCCCAACAACGTGGTAGTTACTAGAATGTTGGTGCGTTCTGCCAGCGCTGTCACCTCAGCTTGCGCTCCAGAGGCAATTGCACCACCACCAACGTATAGCACCGGTCGTTCGGCTTCAGCGATCAGTTGAACTGCTTTTTTCATCTGAAGGTCAGGCACGCGGCCCGATGGGCCGGCCGGGCGATAGGACGGTATGTTAACCTGTTTGGGATAGTCGGTTTCGACATCAAACTCAATCTGGTTGCGGCTTACATCCAGCGGAATATCAACCAGTGTTGGCCCTGGCCTTCCGGTCTTTGCTATATAGAAGGCTTCAGCGATAGCAGATGCCAGATCCTCGACCCTCTTTACCAGACGGTTGTGTTTGGTGATTGGCATCGTAATGCCAGTAATATCTGCTTCCTGAAATGCATCCTTCCCGATAACGGATGTACGAACCTGACCTGTAATTGCCACCATCGGTATCGAGTCCATGTATGCTGTCGCGATTCCTGTAACGAGATTGGTTGCACCGGGACCGCTGGTAGCGAGGCAGACGCCCACCTTACCAGTAGAGCGCGCAAATCCATCCGCCATGTGCGAGGCTCCCTGTTCGTGGCGTACAAGAATGTGCTTGATGTCATGACAATCAAAAATTGCGTCGTAAATTGGGAGTACAGCGCCGCCGGGATACCCGAAGATGTGCGTCACACCTTCCTTACGCAGACACTCCAACAAGATTTGTGCACCGGACATTAACATGTGTAGAATTCTCCTACTCTTAACCGCCCGCCTGGGGACCACCCAGACGACGTTGGCTGCAAATTACCGCACCAGAAACAAAAATACCCCTCATCCACAAGGGACGAGAGGCATTCCTCACGCGGTACCACCCTTGATACTGGCACGCGTTAACGAAACGCGAACGATAAGCACCAAGCTTCGCCAGTCACTCAAGGCGGTATATCGGCCGCAAACCGGAACACCTACTTTGAGTTATCATTTCAGTGGTTCTGCTCGGAGGGGAGTTTCAGCAAAAGTGAACATCGTCTTGCACCAGCCGACGACTCTCTGAAGATGCACTGCCTGCTTACTGGCCTCGTCAACGCGTTTAAATCAAATTGTAAGGACATAATACCACAGGTAGTTAACCGTGTCAACGTCCTGATGTAAATATTGTTGGCGATTCACTTTCCAACGTTTAGCCTTGCAGATTGGGTTCGTAAGAACCAGCTGGCGGACAGCTGCTAACTACAACGTGACCGGCGAAACGATTTAGGGTAATTTATGCGGTCGCCGTGCAGATGCCTATGTTGCTGGGGACCAACAACAACCGGTGGAAAATGCCAGTTTATTGGGATGTTGCGGTTGAAAATTGGATCCATTCCATGAGTTGGGAACGGCGAATTGCATCCTGGTCACTATGTTGTATCATGAGCCGTACTAGCCCCAGTGGATCTGGCGAGGAGCAGCGTACCGCAGTTGCCTCGACGGCGTATTCAACATTGCCCAGTCTGTAAGTCACACTCAATTTAGTGCCGGGGTTCATCGAGCCGCGAACAATTAACGCACTTCCACCCAGGCTGATATTCGACACCGCACCGGCGAGTAGACTACCGTCTTCCATGTTAACTGTAGCCTCGGTACCAGGTTCCACCGCAAACCTAGGATGCACTCGCCGTTGAATTCGCATGAATTTAGTAGGGTACAGCAGCTCATACCCATCAACGGGCTCAGTAACGGGGTTCAGATATCTAGAGGCGCCACAGTAAACCCCATTCAATCCTGTTGTTTCGATAGAGAGTCGCATACCTCGTCGCAGTGGCGGCGAGAATACTACCCGACTACCACCTACAACCAGAACAGCATCCTGTGTAACACTCATGACTCTGGTCGAATGGCGCATATTGTCGGCAAGTACAGTAACCCGCTGGCCAGGGTTCATAATATCGGCAGCCGGCCCATTCGTACTGCTCCTGTCGGAGTTCATTACGAGCGGAATAAGATCCGAAAGGGCATCCATGCCATAGGGTTTGTGCAGGACGTGATCCACGCCTAAATGGGCGACAGAGCCAGTCGTAATCGTTTTAATTTCTGACGTTGTTGCAACAATAAGCGCGCTGGGACAGATGGCTCTCACTATAGGAAGCTCTTCCGTACATCGATCCATCCGCAAATCCCACAGAATGAGATCGAAATTCTGCATCGACGCCGCTCTACGACCGGCCCTGGAATTGGAGGCAGTCGTAACGTCAGAATTACGACCGATGAGTGCACCTATCACTCGGTTAACATAGGGATCCGGGTCGACAACCAGCACCTTTACGCCGATATCTCTATTAACCATACCTGCAGTGACCTCAATGATTGTGGTTCAGCCCCACTTACGGCAAGTCTTCGAGTATGCCATCGTCCGGGAAGACAACTGGTACTTAAGGCACAAAGGGTGCAAATATCATGCCAACCCGTATTTTTTATAGGAATTAAGTCAACGAGAGCGTTTATTCATTGTATGAATCACGCTAACCGAAGCGAATTGGGTAACAAATTCGGAGTCACCTCAACCGCGTTGGGATCTGCAAGGACGACGGTGCGCTCTATAATATTTTCAAGTTCTCGCACATTGCCAGGCCATGTAT
>JAJYCW010000149.1 GCA_021777995.1 bacterium | reverse complement strand
TGCCCGCCCAGCACATAGTTAACGCCGGCCGGTAGTGTTTGGCGGGCCATCATCGCCTTTACATCCCCCATGACACTACCAAGGTCTCTACCAGAGATGCGTGCGGTGACATCGATCAGCCTGCGTTGGTTTTCGCGGCGCAGCTCATAGCTTTTCGCAATTTTGGAAACAGTTGCCAAGGATGCCAGCGGCACAGTGTACCCGCCTGGGGCAGCAAGCGGCAGCATCTCCAGTGCCTGTTTACTGTCGCGGTACGCTTCTGGAAACCTGACCCGAACAGCAATCTGTTTTTCGCCCTGCAGCACCTGTGTCACGATGTCGCCATACATGGCACCGTTCACCTGCTGGGCCACCAATTGCGGGGTTAGGCCAACTCGACCGGCCTTTGTGGGGTCCACGTTAATGATCAACTCGGGCCCCATTACTACTACCCCGCTCTTCTGATCCACCACACCGGGTATCTTGCCTAACTGCTGTGCAATACGCTCTGCGACGGGACGAATACGCGAGGGATGATCCCCAAATAGTTTAATCTCTATAGGGGAAGGAGCGCCGGATAAATCCCCGATGAGGTCCTGAAGCGCCTGTGAAAAATCGATGTCTACCCCAGGCACAGTCGTCAGGATACGCTGCCGTACGCTATCCATCACCGCGTTGATACCGCGGCTGCGTTTACTGTGGAGCATCACGGCAAAGTCACCACTGTTTGGTTCTGTAATGGCAAAGCCCAACTCGCTGCCAGTTCTTCTTGAGAAAGACTTTACCTCTGGCGTGGTCATGAGGATCTTCTCAATTTGCATCAGGATGCGGTTACTCTCTTTAAGCGAAGTACCTGGCGGCGTCACGTAGTCTAATATAAAAGAGCCCTCATCCATTTCAGGCATGAATCCACTACCCACGTGCGTGGCGAAGTAGCCCGTGCAGGCAAGGAGAGCTACCGCAGCGACGGGCAGAACCCAGGCTTGCCGCAGGCACGTGCGAAGCACCCGTTCATACCATTGCAAAAACCGCTCAAATAGCCGGCCATGCTCCTCGGCACCCTCCCTTACCCGTAGAAATGCCGCACAAAGACTTGGGCTTACAAGCAGGGCAAGCGCAAGCGATACCATTAGGGCAATGGTTAACGTAATGGCTAGAGCAGTAAAGAATGCGCCTGCGATACCCGTGAGCAGCATAAGTGGCATGAATACTACGACAGTGGTGAGGGTGGATGACACCATAGGAGCTGCAATTTCTTTCGCTGCGCGCTGTATGGCTGCACCCGGTGATTCGCCATGTGAAAGGTGCCTGAAGACGTTTTCTACCACCACAATCGCGTCATCAATAACCAGCCCAATGCCAACCGCCAGTGCGCCTAGAGTCATCAGGTTGAGGGTAAGACCAGCTAGCCGCATAAGAAGGAATGTGATCAGCACCGTTGACGGTATGATAAGCGCCGTAACCAGGGTTGCCCGCAGGTCACCAAGGAACAGCATCAGCACGAAAATGGCAAGTACTGCTCCCGTCAGAACGGCATCGCGTACGCTGCCAACCGCTCCGTTAATGAGGATAGACTGATCGTAAAAGGTGTTGAACTTGATGCTAGGGGGCAAGCTGCCTTTGATGGCACGCAACGCCTTCTTAACCCCAAGCACAGTGGTAACCGTATTGGCGGATGGCTGCCGAATGATGTTGAGAAGGACGCTCTGCTTGCCATTCGCCGTAACGATCATCGTCTGATCCTGCAGCGTTGGCTTCACTGTGGCAACTTGCGATAGGGTGATGGGCACGCCGTTCGTGTGAGCCACTACGATATTGCCAACTTGCTCAGGCGTAACCGTCTGACCAGAAACCATGGCCTGGTAACCTTGAAAGTGCCGGTTCAAGAGGCCTACGGCCTGTATCTGGTTAGTCTGCGCAATCGCAGTCTCTACATCGGCCTGAGTGAGGTGAAATGCAGCAAGTTTCTGCGGGTTAACGCTTACGCCAATCTCTGGAATGCGACCGCCCTGCACCTCTACTCGCGCTACGCCAGGGACGCGGCTTAACCACGGTTCCAACGTATAAACGGCAAGGTCATGAAGCTGCGCCTGAGAAAGGACCGAGGACTGCAGCGATATCCCATAGATGGGAAAAACCGTCGGGTTCATCCTGTGCACCCGTATCTGCGTATCAGCGGGCAATGAGGAGCGCAACTGGCTTAAGCGAGTGTTTACAATCTGTTCATCGGTAAGTATATCGCTGCCCCAGTTAAAGTCGACGTCTATCGCTGTGGCACCACGTTGCAGGCGCGCCCTAATATCCGTAACACCGGGAACGGTCGCGATCGTCTGCTCCATGGGGCGGCTAATCTCCGCCTCCATCATATTTACTGGAAGCGCGCCACTTTTGGCGATTACCACGAGGCGCGGGAACGTGACGTCGGGCAATATGGAAACCGGAAACGTGGTGATGATCACCGCTCCAATTCCGCACAGAATGAGCGTTACAAACAGAATTGCTCGCAGGTTTTGCGTCGCGAATCGGCTTAGGTTCATTACTGCGAGCCTCCTGAGGTGTCCGTAGGCTTAACCGGCGAGCCCTCGCTTAGTTCATACTGGCCCAGCGTAATCACCTGCTCGCCGGGTTTTAGGCCGTTGTCAATCTCCACCATGTCACCCTGCTGCGGCCCCACCTTTACGTTCACCACATGGGCAATGTTTTTATCGCCCACTACAAAGACCTGATCTCCCTGGTCATTGGTGACGATTGCTTCTTTCGGTACCACTACCGCGTGTGGATTGACACTCGTAATGATTGATGCAGTAGCAAACATACCCTCTTTCAACACCCCAGCAGGATTATTTACCGCCACACGAATAGACATTAAACTAGTGAGGGGATCAACCTGCCCTACAAGAGTGACCACGCCATTAAACGATTTGCCGGGCAGGTCTGGCGAGCTGATTATTGCATGCATTCCACTGTGAACTGTAACGCCATATTCGGCAGGTATCTTTGCATTGAGATCAAGCCTTGCAATATTGGATATCTGAAGGATAGGCATGGTGCTTTCAGCCATATCGCCCGGGTTGAGTAAACGTTTAACGACGAGGCCCGTCAAGGGCGATTTAAGCACCGAGTAGCCTGCCGCTGCCGCCGCCGATTCCAGGTCAGCCTGCTTCTGGAGAACCGTAGTCCGCATTGCTTTTGCTGCCGCGTCCTTCGCCGCAACCTGTAGTGTGCCCTGCCGAGCAATCTGCAGTGCAGTTGCCGCCTGTGTAACCGAGGCAGCTGCCTGAGTGCGCGCCTGTTGCAGCGCCATTTTCGCAGACTCGACTTTCAGTTGCGCCGCCACAATGTCCTGTGGACGCGCACCGGCTTTCAGCAGGCTTAGCTGCTGCTGCGCAGAGGTTAGGTTGGCTTTCGCGATAGTATCGGCAGTGTGTGCATCCTCCACCTGGCTTTTAGAAGCCACCCCGTTCTTAAAGAGGTACTCTTCACGCGAGTACTGGTTAGCCGCATGGCTCTCCGTTGCTGCGGCCTGAACGACCGCCTGTTGTGCCTGCTCGAGCTGCTGTGGTCGTGCCCCTGCCTGCAAGCGGGAAAGCTCTGCTTCTGCAGTTTTTACCGCAGTCTGTGCTAACGAAATGCTTTGACTGCTCTGCTGCTGAGCAGCGGCAAGCTGCTGCTGGGCCAGCTGAAGGCTGCTGACCTGGTTCTGTGATGCGGCTCGGGCGGCAAGCGCGGCAACTTCGGCCTGTTGTTTAGCGACTTGTAGCGCCGCGGAGGCACCTTGCGCAGCTGCCTGTTGTGAACGGTAATCTAGAATAGCAAGCGGTTGCCCTACCGTAACGTGCTGCCCCTCCACCACCAACACTTGTTTAATTCTGCCGGGAATTACCGCGGATACACTGGCACTTCCGCCTTGCTCTGGCTGAAGGGTGCCCTGTGCCATAACGGTGGCGTTTACAGGCATCATTTTCGAGAGACTGGTTTGGACGGCAGCGGCACCCATGGTCGGATCCTTGGCAGCATCGGCTGCGCTACTCTTGTTACAGCCAGCCGCCATAACTGCAAGTGGCACCACCGCCGCAGCCGCCCACCACGAGCGGCAGGATATTACTCTGTTTGTTTTCAAGGAAGTTTTCCTCCCACAGCGTGCTGAAGCGCTGCGAGCGCAAGATCATAAGAGGCAAGTGCATTAATCGTATTTGCCTGCTCAATAGCGTATGTCTGCTGGGCGTCTATGTATTCAAGATAGGAATTCGCACCATGGCTGTAACCAATCTGCACCATGGTTAGCAGCTCTTTAGCGCGCCTAAGACGACCGTTTTGAAATGACTGAACAATTTGCTGAGCAGCAACGAGATTATTGTAAGCAGTCTTTACATCTAACTCCACAGCAAGACTGGTAAGCTTTGTTGCTGCTTTCTGTGCTCGCAACTCTGCCTGAGCAGTGTGAACCTTTGCTCGGATCGCTCCAAGATCAAAAAGTGGAAAGATGACGCCAACGCGCAACGAATTACCGCCAGGGCGAAAATCCAGGGGGGTGTGACGATATTCAACAAACATATCAGGCTGCGACTGGGCCTTGGCGAGATGAACCAGCGAAGTGTCGGCAGAGATAGTCTGCTGGGCTGCAAGCAGATCTGGCCGATGGCTTAGCGCATACGCCTGTAACGTTGCCAACGAAGTCGTAACAGGGGTAAAGTTCAGCGCACCGCTCAACTTCAATTCACCGTGCGGTGGAGTGTTCAAGAGCGAAGTCAATGAATCCATGGCGTTCAAGCGGGCCGCTTCTGCATTGGTCAGCGTCTGTTCCGCCTGTGCTACGGCAATTTCTCCACGGACCACGTTACTCTGCGGTACAGTTCCCGCCCTGAACTGCGTGTTTGCAGCTGCCTGGAATTTTTGAACAGTTTTGAGATTATCCTGAGCCAGTTTGAATTGTGAGTTGGCTTGCAGCGCAGTAAAGTAAGCCTGCTGAACCTGGTAGATAAGGTTGGCTTTTGCTAATTGCCACTGGTACTCTGCAGCAGCTACATTTGAGCGCGCTGCGTAAATCTGTTGCCGCAGTTTGTCACCCAATGGCAAGTCCTGCGTTACCAGGATGTCCTCATCCAGGCCGCCGGTTTTCACGCCTGTATGTTGTGCAAGGCTAAGAGTGGGGCTGGGAAGTGATGCAGCAAAATGTTCCTGGTTCTGCGCCACCTGAACCCCGGCATACGCCTGCTTTACGGCGGGATTATTGGTAAGCGCCAGCTGCACTGCCTGCGTTAATGAAAGCGTCTGCGCCTCAACAGGCGATTGAGCCAGAACCGGATGTGCGCAGGCGGAAGATACCGCCAGCAATATCACAGCACGATTTCTCACCGACATATAATTTTCCTATCTCGTCATAATGACCTGTGCAATCGCTAACAGGTTCGTCACCCACCGCTCGGTGCGTTGTGGCCCTAATAAACACACGTGGGTCCGTCACACCTGTACTAATTCAACGTTTTAAGGCTAGTTACTCTAAAAGTGTGACATCAGATACTTTGGTGCAACTTAAGCTATACTGAGAATTCTCTAAGTTTCATGCGGGACATCAACAAACTCATTTGAATTCCTCGGTGCCCCGCAAGATGCGTCCAGTCACCCCGTTAAGGATGATAGCGTTCTGCGCGCCGGCCTCATCTCAGGCCGGCAGCTGCCTTTAGGTCACTTGCAAGCTCCTGACCTTCGCCGGCTGGATCCACGACCTCCGGTGGATCGGCCTTCCCAGTCATCGCGTTAACGGCAACCTCACTGAGCTTCTTACCGTTCACCAGAATGACATCGTAACTCCAGTGCCCTTCATCAAAAGAGTAAGTCGCGCTGAAAGGTCTTCCCCCTGCCCGGTGCATTGCAATCCGCATCGCGGTCCACGGCGTCACCTTCGCTGCCACTGGATTGCGCAAAGTGGCTGACATCGGCTTATTTGATGCAAGAGCCGGACGTAGTGCGATAGCAGCCGTTGCCGCCATGGCGGCTAGCGCCACGAGACCAAGAACGTTTGTGTTAAGTTTCATATTCCTGTAAACTCCAGATTATTTGTGTGGTACTGCACCCAGCTTGTTGCTGTGTACATCGTCGGCAAGTGATATACCACGGATACCAACCGGCCCCAAAACCCTTGTGATGCCGCCGACAAGTTATCTGCTTACACTGTAAGGTCCCAATTAAGTAAGGCATCATCGCATCAATAAATAGCATTAATAGCAATTCGGACTTGCTGACGGTCGGTAGCACTTACTTCATGGGCACCTCGTGGCTGCATTATGGCTCGAGAGGCTGCTGCACAACGCTCGCAGGTAAGTCGGCCTCGCCCTGCCCCGGTGCATCTGGCGTCTCTTCGGCACCGCTGCCTGTGTCCGCATCGGCAGGAGGCGTGGTTTTGTACAATGGCATCCCGTTCGCCTCTGTCCTTAACGGTACAACCACACCTGAAGGGTACGAAACTTGCGCGAATGGCACGACCACCATAAAGCCTAGCGATCCTGCTGCCACGCCTACTAGCGCGGCTCGAACTGTATGTTCAACAGCGGGAACGAATTGGCCCGCAAGCCGGCGAATACGAGACAACACATGCCCGTCTGCTGCCGACAGCACCGACCAGCGGCTGGGCGAGGGTCGATTTGCAAGGCATGTGAGAGCCTTAAGGTAAACCAGCCTATCGCACTGTCCTACGACTAATTCGTCACAGCATACCTCCCGCTCCTCGCGTAGGCGCCGTGAGGTCCATAACACCACAGGGTTGAAGAAGAAAAAGACCTCCACAATGGCCTGTAGATAATTGATAAGTGTATCCCTGCGAACCACGTGGGCTAGCTCATGAATGAGTACGGCCTCGTACTGTTCGTTGGTAAGCTCCTGCTCCATTCCTACAGGTATGATCACGGTTGGGCGCATCAAACCCGTAACGATGGGAGTCGCTACCTCGGTCGAACGGCATATTTGTGGACAACACTCTAAACCTGCTCGATGAGAAGCATTCGCTACCAGGAGTGCCTCGGCCTCACACACGACTGGTGATGCATTCCGACGAATGCGCCGAACCGCAACAAGCGCGGCGAAATGGACCACCGCAAGCACAACGAATCCTGACACCCACATGAGTGCGAGGGCCTGCGCCACGCCTGCCGCTAACGACGCAAAGGGAGCATTGCCTACCTTGAGCCCGGCTAACAGAGTGAGTGGACTTTGCAGTGGCTTAATGCGAGGCACCCAATACGGCATTATCACTGGCACTATGCACATGCTCACCAGGAAGGCAAGCAGTGTTGCATACCTCGTGCGGGCAGACATGCCTGATTGCCGAGAGAGAATGATCACTAGCACAGCGAACAGCAGGCTGCATATCCAGAGCGAGTCCAGCATGACTAAAGCTGCTAAGCCGGTCACCCACTCACCGCCACGGTATGCAAAGGGCATCATGACTTCTTTCCTTCCAGGCTCTCAACGATCGCCTTGATCTCCTCGAGCTCCTCGCGGGTCACTTCCCCATTCGCGAGAGCTCCTAATACCAACTTTTGGGTAGAGCCCTGGAACAGGCGTCTAACCAGGTCACCAAGTAAATCCGCTTGTACCTCGGCTTCGCGAATTGCCGCCGAATAGACGTGTGCCCGCCCATCCGCCATGCGCGTCACGAGTCCCTTGTCTGTCATAATCTGTAGAAACTTCAGAACGGTGGTATATCCCCATTTCTGCTGTTCCTGTAAGGCATCGCAAAGTGCGCGTACAGAGCAGGGACCACTCTTCCACAAGCACTTCAAAATGGTTAGCTCTGCGTCAGTTGGTTTGGGCATCTTCTTCGCACCACTCAATTTTGCACCCCGGTTTTGTCTGGTTTCACTGCAGGCACGTTACTGTTCAATAGTGTGTACGAAGCAGTTCGTAGTTGTCAATACATCATACGAAAACCTTCGTACTTTCTAAGCTAACGTATTGTTGGGCCGTATTTCATTGGTGTAAACCGATACAGGTGCGCGCGCCCTCAGATTATGCACAAAAGTTCTGCAACAACACGTATAATGTAAGGTAAGGTTTGTATTGCAGATCATAATCGCGTTACAGTACCTGTGCAGACCGAGGTGTGGATTCTGGAGGCTTTCCGTTGCTAAGATTTCTAAAAATATCTGCGGCAGTTATTCTGGTAGCATTTGCTGCAGATACTGCTTACCTAGCCGGCCGCAACCTGGGCCACGGTGCAGCGCAGCCCCTTGGTGGTATATCGAGGCTGATCGCCGAACAGTCCATGCCGGGAAACCTGGGCGCAGTAGCCATGGCGAACCCTTCCAGCGCAGCCAAAGTACCGCCTCGTGAAGTATTTCAAAGCATTATCGAGCGTATCCACCGCCGCTATGTACGGGATTACGGGGGTAACGGCAACTTAAGCAACGGGGCGCTCGCGGGGATGGTAGCTGCTCTCAATGATCCATTTACCTCCTACCTTACCCCAGGTAGGTGTACAGCCCGTGAGCAGAGCCTTACCGGCACCTATCACGGCATCGGCGCCGACCTTGTGATTACGCGGCAGACGAAGAATGACGTAGACTACGACTACCTGACGGTGCTGGACACAGCCCCTGGAGGTCCTGCGGCAAAAGCCGGGCTGGAACCC
>JAJYCW010000025.1:18590-38031 GCA_021777995.1 bacterium | reverse complement strand
AGCAGGGCAGCGACCTCACAGGCGCCACGTGGGCGACGAACGCGCAGTACCTGAGGGCAGGTGGCGGCTGCAGCAGCATGCTGATACGCCGCAAGAGCTCGACGGATGACGAGTACCATCATGTTGATCGGCTGGGCACCTTCGGGGTGGTAACCGGCGCCAATGGCGCGGTTCTTAGCAGCCGGTTGTATGATCGATTTCTCGTTATTCGAGGTGTAAGTAACATTACAGAAAGTGCTTATATTACTGCCCGTGATCGCAGTGATTACGAGACAATCATAAAGCTTGCGAACAATTCATTATTTGCCGATAGGAACCTCGCGGTCTCAGCTATCACGGTTCTGGATGTGAACAACGAGTTACTCGAGAAATGCATGGCCATAGTAGATTCCATCCTAGAACCCGAGGAGGCTAAATGCAGACGGCTACGAACAAAAGAGGCAAAAGTCCAATGTTGGATGGATGTCGCAAGGACGAGAGCTGATTATTATCGTAAGTGTCACGACGCATATGATCGCTACGGCGAATCTCCAATATACCATCCAATATCAATTGGTTTGCCTGTAGTCTTACCAATTCCCGAACTGCCCGTAATTCCAATCGTCACAGTACCTGATCCAGTGATTGAATTTCCACTTGATCCGATACTAATATAAATTCACCAATATAAACTATTGCAAAAGAGGTTCGTCCCTGAATAAAATCGCAAATGCCGATCAGGTCACGTTCGTTGCGACACGTGAGATAACCTGCCGCCCGAAGACCAGACGCGGACATCCAGGTGCAAATGAGACAATCCTGGTGGTTTACAAAGTCGCTGCGCCGCATGAAGATGCAGACGGACTTGCGTGGAGCTGCACCGTTGTTTGCGATTCACCTCACTTTAAAAAGACCATGGCCGCGCACGGGGCGGATTCGATGCAGGCACTGCATTTGGGAATTCAGCTGGGCGCACTGTTAGCCCACGAGGCAACGTATTATTGCGATATTGACGAAGACTCGTTTCCAACTGAACCTTGAGCAACGTTACCTCCGCGCGGAGATCGTTCAGCCGCGGAGTGTAAAACCTGTTGACCGTGAAAAGCAAACGCTGAAAATGACGTAACGAACCAGTCGGTAACGAAAGGACTATTTATGGCCGGTTCCTATCCTTACGGCTAAGTGCAACTATGCTCCATACAGCATCCACGACGTTCACCCGTTAGTGACCAACAACGCACGAATCGCACGGCCTGTCGTTTGCTGCAAGGCGATGAACGAGCCTGGCTGCCAATACTACCTGGTCCATTTGAATGGCCCACATTACCGTCGATACCACCGTTGCCTACGTTTCCAGGATTTCCAATTCCCGATCCTGTCTTTGCGATTTGATCTGATTAGAACGGTGCAATGTTCTCGGTGTTGAGTTCTTCACCCTCACTATTTATCGCACAACACAGATAAATAGTGAGCAACTTTGACGGTACAGGCAAATACAACCGCGACAATGCAATTCGGTTCGTCACGAGAGGAAATAGAGAATGAGTGCCAGATTTGCGCGAGGAGTTAAGCCCTTCGCCGTTGTTGCTAGCAGGGTATTACAATGCGAGACACAGGCTGGCAGGAAATTCTCCATAACAGTTCATATAGGGCAACCCTGGCTTGACGAAGCCTCGGGTGCTTATTATTGCAATATCTACCTTTCAAAGCCAAAGCCAACTGTCACCCGCGTTGGCGGCATTGACGGAATAAGTGCGATATCATTTGCATTAGAAATTGCCGGTATTAAGGTATTTTCTGCTTTAGCTGGTATGCGTGCTCGTTCCACCAGCCATGGCATGCTTCAGGACAACGGGTTTCCGATATCCCCGGCGGTTTCGCAAATGTTACATAGTGCTGACGCTGCCGATAGCATTGTGATACAGCCACCCAACGACCGTGCAATGAAATAAGACACAGTAGAGGCACACAGAAGATGAGAGAACAACCTACGACGAACTCGACGAAGTTAAGGATGAGAAGGATTGTTCATTTGTCTGAAGATCTATGGGTTTCAGATTAGCGTTGGATAGATAATCGATCTAGCACAGCTGCCCATCCAATTCAGCGGAGTAAGCGAAAAGCGCCTAGACTTTGCCTAATAAGGGTTGCAGACGCTTGCACTTGCCCTAGTGAACTTGTCAGCCTCTTATTCAAGAAAGGTGCCAGATCATCAGCACTTGCAGAATTTGATCGGCACAATGCTCGCCGTGGTAAACAGCAACGTGGACGACGAACGCGCAGTACCTGCGGGCAGGAGGCGGCTGCAGGTACGAAGGTATGAGAAGGGAAACGTTCCCAGTAACAGTACGAGCCTTGCGAAATACTCGCGAAAAACCTGGCCGTATACCAAGGGAATCATTCTCACCTAGAGTGCTTCTGCTCGCGTAACACTGGGTGTACCGCAAATCGGAGATGGCAACTATGTGCTAAAGCGATTACCACTGACGCCCAGGAGAATTAGATTGAAATGCAGATAATGGGCGTTGACGATGTTTGTAACAATGACATACTCGGCCGTCTGCGCCATTAAAGATAATGTTACCGTGTGCGACCTGACTAAAGAATACAAAGCCTAACACACACAGCATTACCGCCGCGCCGTCCAGAGTTTTGAACCGCAGCATGCATGCATCACAATGATGGAATGTTCTAGAACTACTTGGTAGCAACGTACCTGCACCTTGTGACGCTCGACTGCCGAGAACTGAACTAATCAAAGCTACTAGACAGTCAGGCGTAATAGCACGCTCGTGGGCGCAAATAAAACTGTGGGAGGCTGTATTGAAAACTGTTGGTCTGTCAGCCGGATCCTAAGGAGGTATGCCCACGATGCAACAGAATTGCTGGAGCGGAAAAGTAACTGACTGATCATCCGCCTTCAATTTCAACACCGGGATAGGGGAATGGCAACTGTGCGTACTCCTAGAAATGCCTTGACTCGCATTACCTCTGTGCCGCAAAGGCCATTCTTCCATCGCGCTATGTCACTGTGGCTAAAATGCCAATGTGAAGAGTTCACGTTTGATATTCTGCTGCTGGCGACGTTGGAGGTGTGTGAACCCCAGCTAGTAGGTCTAATTGGCCGGGATCTAGTAGATTTAACATTGATGCTTGCAGAGTTCAGGAATAACCTCCCGCGTAAGAGCGACACAGAGTATATGGACATCGCTGGAGAACCTATTGAATTCGTGATGATAAAAAAGTTCGTGCACTTCACTCGGTTGTGCCACGATAACGTTCTTTATGACGATCAGACTACTTTTGGCCCAGTTCAATTCTTACTCCAATTGTTGCTCTCACCAGATTCACGCGACAGTGAACTTGTTCGCGAACTGAATTTGGCTACAATGGCCGATGCGATCCAAATCTCCGCTGTCTTGTATACGGATGCCCATGGCTCCCGCCGGGAGCCCCTGGATAAGGATACAATCGATAAGATGCGTTTGCAGCTCGACAGTATCTCGGCGCTGGCGAGGTTTTTTGCCGGCATGGCTTTATACAACGGGAATGTCCATTTAGAGGCTGTGAAGGCACGTTTCGCGGAGATATTAGAAAAGCATGGCACCGCCGACGAGATTAGCTTGGGAGGTATTCGGGCTGAAGTCCAATCCGATTTTATAAACTTTCTGCGACACTTCGTTGACAACGAGTTTGAGCCCAATTAGTGTTACCATGCGTCTGACTGTAGTTTATAGTGCATTTGAGCTGGTCGGTGGGGGCGCGCCAAAGACGTCGATCACACCTCGTTAAGAGCATCCGGTTGCTTTCGTCACGCGGGATGTTCCTTCCCATCTTATTTATTTGGTCGGGGGCCTTACTCATTACATCCGACTGGAGCGCGCTGTTATCGGGCAAGGTGGCTGGTTCAATCGCGGTAGATTATGTATGCAGGTTCTAATTGTTTACCCAGCCTTGTGCCCCAGCTCCCAGTGAGTGATCGGAGTGGTACTGTATCACACGCGATGTTAAGACTTGTTTGGCGATCGCAGCTCCCTACAGCACGCATGTACGCTAACCTACGTCCCATGTACCTCGTTTCACCGCACTCGCCTGGTTTTTCTTTAGTAACTCACAGTATCGTGGTATTTCCAGCTTTGTGGCTGAGGTCAAATAGGTACCTATGCCAGTTAAGTTTGTCTTGACAGAAGATATACATATCAGGTACTATAAAACACGAAATATATAGCGTATATTTACGTTGATTTACCAACATCTCAACAACAGGAGACTGGACGATGCCTGTCAATCCGCCACGAGCGACCGAAGTGTTCATCATCACTATCTGCCCGCTTCTGCTCGTTTGCTTCCTTGCTGTTCCTAGAAGAGGGGCTAACCGCCGGGTCGATTTGGTAGCTAGGTTCGGTATATTGGTGACTGCCTTGGCACTAGCACTCTCCGTGATAAGCGCGACCTTTCTGGTTGGCGCACGCAGCATTCATCAGGAAATACTCTCGCTTGGGATGTTGAGGGTGGGTATCTATTATGATGCTCTCTCGGCAGTAATGTTGATACTGGTTTCGTTTCTAGCGGTTATCGTTATCCGGTTTGCGCGAACTTATCTTAAAGGTGACCCTGAGCAGGGATACTTCCTTAAATGGCTGTGCATAACCCTGGGAGGCGTACTTACGTTACTTGTTTCCGGGAACCTGGCGCAACTGGCAATCGCCTGGATCATTACCAGCACAGGTTTGCACCAACTTCTTATGTTTAACGTTCACCGAAGCGCTGCAATCATTGCGGCTCGCAAGAAGTTTGTCGTGAGTCGTATGGGAGACATTTTCCTTGTTAGCGCCATCGGCCTGATTTACCATGTATTTGGAACAGGAGATCTTGCCAAGTTGTTTGAGCGGGTCGAGGCACTTCGTGGAGTTTCTCACACGCCCGCACTTCTTACTCCAATTTGCCTGCTGTTGGTCTCCGCTGCTGCGCTGAAATCGGCGCAGTTTCCATTCCACACTTGGCTTCCTGACACCATGGAGACGCCGACACCGGTTTCGGCTCTCATGCACGCCGGCATAGTGAACTCCGGCGGATTTCTCATTGTGCGATTAAGCCCATTGATGTCGCTTTCGCCCTTATCTCTTAATGCTCTAGTGGTTATTGGGGCCGTCACCGCCGTATACGGCTGCCTCGCCATGCTGACCCAGGCGAGCATTAAGCGCATGCTTGCATACTCAACCATTGCGCAGATGGGCTTTATGCTGCTGGAATGTGGGCTTGGCGCCTACTCAGTAGCTGTACTGCACATCGTTGCCCACTCGCTGTACAAGGCACATGCTTTTCTTAATTCCGGCACAGTGGGCCCTCGAACGCGTTTGGCCGGAGCCGCTGGCAAGAGTGTTTCCATCAAACCTTTAGCAACGATTGGCGCATTAATAGCTGCCGCCGTGATCACCGTAGCGGCAGCGCAAATACCAGGTATGTCTCAAGCCAGAGAACCTGGAGATTTTGTTTTAAATGGAATCTTACTTATCTCGCTGGTGTACCTCTTGACTCACATATGGAGCGGCAATCTATCGCCTGCTTTAGTGATAGCTGGATTGATAGCGGCGGTAGGTGTGGGGCTTGGCTTCGGCGTCCTGCACATCGTGTGCCACTACCTGCTAGCCGGAGTAACGCAGCCAGTGCCAGCAGACCTTGTAACCCACACTCCGGCTGTCAAGGCCTTCCTGTTGTGCGTGTTTGCAGGTTTAGTTTTACTGCAACTGCAGATTTCAAGGCTCTCCAGCCATCCGTGGTTCCTTGCACTTTATGTACACGCACGAAATGGCTTTTACCTGGGGACGGCTGCCAACCGCGCGATTAGAGCAGTATGGCCCGTTTAGCGACTGACAATTAGAGACCAGCCCTTTAATTTGAATGTGAGACGAAACAACAAGAAGGAGCGATTTCCTGCCATGATAGAAAATCTAGTGTGCGAACGAATTCCAACCCAGGATGATGAAGTAAGTTCTACCGAGGACGCAAAGAGGTTTTCACTGGTAAACGTCATTGAGCAGGTATGCAAACGGATCGCGCCCCTTTGGCCACTCCGAGATTATATTGCGGTCAACCCGTTTCTTGGAATTTCCGACCAGTCGTTTTTAGAGGGCTGTGCACTTATGGCCCGGGTGACGCACGGGTCACTCGCCATGCCCAGTGCGTATTTTCGGCAGCGGGTTGAGCAGGGCGAAATTCAGCACGGCGATCTGCAAGCCGGCCTGGATCTTGCAAGACGTTCACTGCCTGCAGAGTATGCGGTCATATTGGAGGAGTGGACGGTTGCCACGGTGTTACAGCACCTTGAGAGTGGCGATGAAGGTCACAACATGGCAGGCATCGTTTTAACCGTTGCGGACGTCGTCCACCAGGAGGCACGGGAATCTAATCAAGAGCAGCCAAGCTCCACGAGCACATTACCACTGCACCTTAACGATGGAAGCTCGTGGAAACATACAAGAAACGGGCGTCCGGAGGACCATGCACAGGGTTGGCTTACTTTCATTGTTGATGAAATATCCAAATGGTGTTCAGCCTATTACGATGAAGGGCAAGCAACCTGGCATATGCCCTGGTGGGATGAACCCCTCTACACTGCATGGAAACAGGCTGCCATGCGTGACGCGAATCCCGAGGTTATGGGACTTAAGGGCTTCCGTGTGTTCACGGCAGGACTGCCGGGAAGTCCCGCAGATCTCATCGAGAAAGTCGTTTGCGAGCTCGAAATTCCAGAAGAGCATGTTGCTGACTATCTCCACCGAGCCCTTATGTCCATTGCAGGTTGGAGCGGATACGTGCAGTATCACGTCCGAAACAATACAATGAACGGTGTACCCGACTCCTCTCTCCAGGATCTACTTGGAATACGGCTCGCCTATGATTTGGCTCTCTTTCGCCAGTACGACGAGCCAGCCTTTAGAAGCCGTTGGAACGAATACGTTTCGGCAGTTCCAAAACCAAACGAAGCTTATTTACTGACTAACTTCGTGCTGCAAAGTGCGATGGAGCATGCGTACCAAAGGTATCTTATACCCGCACTGGTAGCGCCGAAACCCGCAAACACAACCGTGGATAATGCCCCGTCCGTTCAGGCTGCATTCTGCATCGACGTGAGATCGGAGCCTTTACGCCGTGCCCTCGAAGCGGAGTCATCCACGATCCAAACGATAGGCTTCGCGGGTTTCTTCGGTTTCGCGCTAGAGCTGGTGCCAATTGGAGCCGACCAGGGACAAAGCCAGTGCCCAGTGCTTATCAAGCCCGGTTTACGAGCTAAAGAAATTCTCGATGACCGTGAACAGTCTGCGTTTAGGTTACCTATTTTCCGACCTCAGGTAATTCACCGACTGCAGCATGCATGGAAGACATTCAAAATATCGGCAGTCTCGTGCTTCCCCTATGTGGAAACAGCCGGGCTACTGTATACCGGTAAGCTCGCGAAAGGATCTCTAGGCCTTGCTTCACACGGTAGTGCACATCATGCTGTATTTAAACCGGCAGATCTAGAAAGAGCGGCATGGGCATCGCACGGAGCAGACGCTGCACTACCTGTAAAGGAGCAGGCGGCCATAGCGGTAAATGCACTGCAGAAGATGGGCATATCCAACAAGCTCTCGCGCCTCGTACTGCTTTGCGGTCACGGCAGCGAGACAACTAACAATCCCTATGCCTCGGCACTCAACTGTGGAGCCTGCGGTGGTCACAGTGGTGAAGCCAACGCACGTGTTGCTGCAGCAATCCTTAACAGCCCCGCGGTAAGAGCGGAGATGCGCCTTCTGGGGGTGGAGGTGCCAGACGATACGCTTTTTCTGGCAGGTCTACACAACACCACAACGGACGAAGTCACTTTGTTTGATACGGAGAGCGTGCCCGCGACATTCCAACCGGAGGTAATCCAGTTGCAAGGGTGGTTGCAATCGGCAAGCCAACGGGCACGCATCGCACGAGCAGCGTTGCTAGACTGCGTTGGTGCATCGGCATCACACACTGATCGCCTGGTACGATCTCGAGCGATGGACTGGGCACAGACCCGGCCGGAGTGGGGGCTTGCAGGAAATGCGGCATTTATAGCTGCGCCGCGCTCACGAACAAAACATTTGGATCTTGGTGGACGTGTCTTTCTACATGATTACGATCCCGCAGCAGACCAGGACGGTTCTGTGCTGCAGCTGATCCTCACGGCACCGGTGGTAGTGGGAGCCTGGATTAACCTACAGTACTTTGCATCCACGGTGGACAACAAACACTTTGGGAGTGGTGACAAAACAATTCACAACGTAGTGGGCACTGTGGGAATATGGCAGGGGAACAGCGGGGATTTGCAGGTGGGGCTACCGCTGCAGTCCGTTCATGATGGCCATTCCTGGCGACATGAACCCTTGCGGCTCACGGTGATAGTTGAAGCCAATCGCTCGGCGATTAATCAAGTGTTGGCCGGCAACGAGGATGTGCGAGTTCTGGCAGATAATGGGTGGCTTCACCTTGTGGCAATTGAAGGCGATCGTATCGTACGATACAATGGAGACCTACATTGGTCCGAGGCAGCATAGTGGAGAATTTCTGGATTCACTACTAGCAAACAACAGCGACAAATGAAGGAGGAGCGGTAACGGCATTCGTACCGTACCGCTCCTCAAGAGTTTAAGACGGTTGGTTAGGCTACTGCCAGTGCGTGCTCGCGTGCTGCTTTCAGGTTTCCTGCCGAGCCCAAATAGTTGTTGCGGCTCGCGATGAACTTGGCGTATTCTGCCATGAATACCTTGCCGGGTGCGCGAAGGTCAAATTCGGCAGGCTTGTCGCGGAAGAACTCGCGGTGTACGCGAGTCCATACCAGGCGGCCGTCGGTATCGATATTGACCTTGCAGACGCCCAGCTTAGCCGCGGGCAGATACTGGTTCACATCAACGCCTCTGGCCCCCTTCATGGCGCCACCAGCAGCATTGATTGCTTCCACTTCTTCCTGTGGAACTGAAGAAGAACCATGCATTACCAGCGGAAAACCAGGGAGCCTCTTCTGAATTTCTGCTACGCGCTCGAAGTGTATCCCTTGGGATCCGGCAAATTTGTAGGCGCCGTGGCTGGTACCTATTGCACAGGCGAGCGAGTCACAGCCAGTCTGCTTAACGAACTCATATGCTTCATCGGGATCGGTGAGGCGGGCGTTCTTTTCGTCTACCTTGATATCCTCTTCCACGCCGCCAAGCATTCCAAGCTCTGCTTCTACGGAAATTCCTTTGGCGTGTGCAGCTTCTACTACGCGCTTTGTGATCGCGACATTTTCTGCAAACTCATGGTGGGAAGCGTCGATCATCACAGAGGAGTAGAAACCGCTGTCGATACAGTCGTAGCAGGTCTGTTCGTCGCCGTGGTCAAGGTGAACTGCAAAGAGGGAGTCGGGGAAGATTTCGTCTGCGGTGCGAATGATTGCCTCAAGCATTCGCTTGTCGGTGTAAGACCTTGCACCTTTGCTGATCTGGATAATGAACGGCGCTTGTGAGTCGAGGCAACCCTGGAAAAGGCCCATTGCCTGCTCGAGGTTGTTGATATTATAGGCACCCAGAGCATATTTGCCGTAAGCATGCTCGAAAAGGGTACGGGTGGGAACGATCATGAAGGATCTCCTTCTAAACTGTCATGCAGCAGCAATGCATTATTGCGTGCAAGCAGGATTATTTTGCTAACAGTATCAAATTGTGATAGGTAGACCTTAAAATGCGTTTGATTTACAGTCTGCCAAAGGAAATTCAAATATACTTGAGTATAGCGCAAACGAGTAGTTCATTGCAAGTATTATACAGGAAGCCTGCACAACCTGGTAATGCCGTAGCAGCAAACCTCAAGAAAGGGACTGGCATGCAGGAAACGATATCCTACAGAGCCCTTCCTTCGGCGTGCAGTACTTGTACGTATGCCTGCTGCTCTGCGGACTGCGCGTTTGCCACATCGCTTTCAGCCGTTACAAGACTCTGTTGGGCTGTTAGTATGTCCTGAAAGAGTCCAATACCCGACCTGTAACGACCTGTTGCTATGACTACCGCCTGTTTGGCGTTAAACAGTTCGGCATTAGCAAGTTTCTCGCGCTCAATGGCCGAGGTGTAGGCTACAAATGCGCTTCCTGCATCGGCAATGACCTGAAGCTTGGTGTTCTTTAATAGCGCTTCACTTTGCGTTACAGCTCCTCTTGCCTGCTCCACCTGGCCCGCAACAATACCTCCATCATATGGCGTGTATTGCACGGATATGCCTGCTAGCAACTGCCCTGTACCGCCGCCAAATGTGTTTCCACGCCCCAGCACTTCCAGGTTGCCATTGAGAGTAGGATCGTTTGCAGTTCTAGCGGCACTCTCTGCTTTTTTTGCTGCTTCAAGCTGTGCGGCCTGTGCTGCAATCTCTGGTCGGCTCTTCATGGCCATTGCAACGATCTTGCCTAATGTGATCGGTGATGATGGCAGCGCACTATAGCCATCGGTATGGATGCGTGTTCGTGGATCCAGACCCATCTGAAGCGCCAGGTTGATACCTGCTGCTTCCTCTGTATTCTGTGCAGTGCTAAGCTGCACCTGGGCCTGAGAGAGTGCTGTCTCTGCGTTTACCATGTCAGAGGGTAGACCCAAACCTGATTTCAATCTTGCCTGTGCAAGCAACAACTGCGAGCTGCGATTGGCTACGTTGTGCTCACTGACCAATGTGAGCTGCTTGCTCTGAAGAAAGGCAATGTAGGCCTGGGCAGTTGCCAGAGCTGTGTTATTCTCCTGCGTTTTCAGGGCATAATATGCCGCCATATAGAGCATATCAGCCTGGCTCAACAGGTCATGGCTATGGGAACTGTCAAATAACAGCTGTCGGATTGTGGCTGACTCGGTAAAGCCCGGTGCCGCGGTGTTGCTGCTACCGGTGGTACCGCCAAGGTTGTGAACACCGTTATAGCCGGAGGACAACACGAGAGAGGGCAGCAAATTTCCGCGCAATTGGTTCACTTTTCCACGGGCGCTCGTTACCACGGCCCTTGCCTGAACAACTGCGGGTTGATTTCGCAATGCAATGTTGATGGCAGCAGTCATGGTTAAAGGCGCAGCTGGCAATGGTGGCACTCTGGTTGGTGCAGTTATTGCAACTCTTTCGGGATTTGGCAGCTGCTGTACAGGTGGTATGACTGGTGGAGTCTGGGCACCGGCTATGGTAATAATCCCGCAAACCAGTGCTAAGGCAGTGGATTGCAAAAGGTGCTTTGGTAAATAAGCTGTTATCACTACTCGTCCCTGTTTTCTGCAAGTGTTTCTGGAGGCGGAGGCGTTTGTCGATGTTTGCGTGTTACGAGGTCGTCTAGCATGGTGTAAACCACCGGCACTACAAAGAGGGTAAGCAGCGTGGAAGTAGTCAATCCTCCTATGACAGCCGTTGCCAGCGGTGCCTGGGTCTCGCTGCCACGAGCTATTCCCAGAGCGAGAGGAAGCATACCCAGAATTGTGGCGGAGGCGGTCATCAGAATAGGACGCAATCTGGTTGGTCCAGCCGTCAGTATCGCCTCCTCGCGATTTATACCCCTAGATCGAAGCTGGTTGGTGTAATCGACCAGCAGGATGCCATTCTTGACTGCGATGCCCACCAGCATCAACATACCGATGAATGCGGTGAGTCCAAAGGATCTGCCGGTCAGGAACAGAGCCAGCACAACGCCTATTGCGGATAATGGTACAGACATGAGAATTGATAGCGGGTATATGAATGACTCAAACTGGGTTGCGAGCAGCATATAGATTAGTGCGATTGCTAGCACCACTGCAACCGTAAGACCACCGAACTCTTGCTTTTGCCTCTGTTGATTGCTACCAAACGTCCAGTACATCCCGTTCGGCATGGTGGTATGATCCATGAGTTTAGTTAGTGCGGCTTCAACCTCACTTTGTGGGCGTCCATTTACCACACCGCTGATCGCGATATAGCGCTGGTTATTTTGCCGCGTAATTTCGTTTGGCCCAAGCGCGATATAGGGTGTTGCAACTTGACCAAGTTCAACGTATCTTGCAGTCCCGTTGGGGTTAGTTGGCAGCAGGCTTGGCGTAATAGGCAGCGAGAGAAGTGCTTTTATACTTTTGCGGTATACTCGCGGCTCCTGCACATAAATGGGATATTGGAAGCCACCATTCTGGTAATAACTCGAAAGCTGGCCGTTTGTTGCTGCATTCAACGTATTGGCAACATCCGAATAGGTGACGCCCAGCTGCAGCATCTTCTGGCGGTTGACTTTCCAGTGAAGCTCTGGTGTGTTCTCCTGTACGTTCAGGTCGGCGCTTTCAAAGCCAGGTATACGGCGCGCCTGTGTGAGAACCTGGGTGGCTGTTTTGTTGAGCTGGGCAAGGTCCTGACCGTAAATGTCCAGTTCAACGTTGGAGGAGCCCCCCGTGATGATGAGCGTTACAAGGTCGTACGGGTAAACGATAGGATGCACCCCGGGCAGGGCAGCGAGCTTCTTCTGCAGCTCCTGGACAACCTGTAGTGTACTCTGTTTGCGATTGTCCTTTAGCCGAACCTGGCAGGCACCTTCGTACGGCACCAACGAGGTTGTGCTGCCCCTGAGGTTTAGTGTGGTACCCGCAGCCGAGAATACAGCGGCAACGTTAGGGTTGTGCATGATGATCTGTTCAACACGTTTCATCGTGGCGTTTGTTACCGTAAGCGCTGTACCTACCGGCAGTTTTATGGTCACGTTAAGGTTACCGCTGTCTGTTTGCGGTAGAATCTCGGTTCCAATGTAGGGCATAAGCAAGAAGGATGCACCGGAAATGAGGACCGCGCCCAATATTACCAGCCATCTGTGGTGTAGTGCCCACCTTAAACCGTTATGATAGGTTTGATCAAGGGCGTCAAACCTATCACCTGACCAGTCAAACAGTCGCTGAACCATGCTCTTGCGTTCGTTCGACGCAACGTGCGTGATGTGCGATTCGGATGCATAACCGTGGGCCGCCATGTTCTCTATTTCGCGAGCATTAATAAGTCGGCTGGCTAACATAGGTACCACGGTAAGTGCATCTAGCAGCGAAATGCCAAGCGCGAAGATCACTACCAGGGCGAACTGCCGGAATAACTCGCCTGCTTGACCATTAAGTAGAAACAGCGGCAGGAAGACGATCATAACCGTAAAGGTTGAGGCCAGTACTGCGGAAGTGATCTCTGTGGTGGCGCTTACTGCCGCCTCCATGGGCGCCATCTTATCGCGTTCGATATGCCGGAATATGTTTTCGAGCACTACCACCGCGTCATCTACAATTAGGCCTGTTGCAAGTGATAGGCCGCTAAGTGAGAATGTATTAACAGAAAAGCCATACAGGTAGAACAGTGTAAACGTAGAGATAATAGAAATTGGGATTGACATGGAGACAACCAGTGTACTGCGAAGGCTGCGAAGGAAAAGCAGTAGGATAAATGCTGCGAGCAGTCCTCCAACAATGGCGCTTGTTTTTACGTCGTTCACCGAGTCTTTAATGAACTGCGATTGGTCGTAGACCAGGTGAAACTTGAGGTTTGGGTAAATCCTTTCTACCTGTGCAATCTTCGCCGCAACCGCAGCGGCTGTTTGAACTGTGTTAGCCGCGCTCTGCTTTACGATGATCATACCTGCTGCGGGTTTGCCGTTAAGCCTGGTATAAAGCCTTGTCTCCTGATGGCTGTCGGTGACGGTTGCTATCTGGTTGAGAAGCACCAGTTTGCCGTTAAAGGCTCCTACTGCCAAGTCCCCTATCTGGCGCATGTTGGTGAGGTACCCTTCGGCGCGAATGGTGAACTCGGTCAATCCCTCCCGCGAAATGCCTGCGGGCAGGTCGAGGTTCTCCTCTACTATCCGCTTGGAGACCGCAGCAAGACTTAAATTGTAGGCCCTCATTTTGTTAGGGTCTACATCGACAATGACTGCGCGCTGCTCTCCGCCGGTCGCAACTGCTGACGCCACACCACCCGCCGATTCAAGGATTGGGGAGACGTCGTTGTCCAATGTCGTACGGAGTTGCACTGGGTTAGAACCCCCAGTCACACCGTAGATCAGGATAGGCAGCTGTGAAGGATCGTATTTAAATACGATGGGGGTTTGCAGTGTGGGATCTGTAGGGAAGCTCTGCCGTGCACGTTCAACCAGCTGCAGGACGTCGACAGCTGCCTGGCCAATATCGGTACCCCAGTTGAACTGCACGCGTACCACCGAGCTACCCGTGGTAGTACTTGAACTCACCTGGTAGAGGCCCGGCGCCGAATTCACCGCCTGCTCAATGGGCCGGGTAATCTGGGTTTCCATCTGCTCGGGTGCAACATTGGGCCACGTAGTTATAACAGCTACCGTTGGCAGCGAAATAGCCGGCAGCAAATCGACCGGCAGCTTTGAGAAACTAACCAGCCCTAGTAGCACCAGTGAGGCGATGCGCATTGTTACCGCTACGGGCCGACTTACCGAAATACGTGCTAGGTTCATTGCGTTTTGGACTCTCTCACTGGCCGCTGGCTGCCGCAGACATATCCTGAGGGTTAGCTATTTTTACTTTTGTACCGGTTGTGGGTGGTCGCTCTGCTAGCGTTACGACTTGCTGTCCTAATTTCAGCCCGTTCATAATCTGCACGTTCGCGCCGTCCTGGGTTCCCGTAACAATAGGCACAAGCATGGTGGTGCTGTGGTTTGAAATTACCGCGGCAAAGGTCCCGGTCTTTTCGTTCATCACACCTTCACGCGGTATTTCTAGCGCGCCAGATTTGATGAGCTTGCGGAATGTGACATGGCCAAACATACCTGGCTTTATCTGGTTTGTGGGATTCGCGATCGTGATCCGGACTGTAAACTGACGACTAAGCGGGTCAGCGGCCGGGTTAATGTGGGTAACGGTACCGCTTAACAGTGTTCCGGGGAGCGCATCAAGCGCACCGGAAACCCTTTGACCCAAGGACACAACCTTCAGGTCCTCTTCCGGTACGGGAACCGTGACATACAGCGATTTTAACTCTACAATTGTAAGCAGTGTCTGCCCTATGGTTGCCATCGTCCCTGGATCGGCATTACGTGCTGTCACCCAGCCATTAATCGGCGACCGAAGTGTGGTGTACCCTAGCTGTGCCGAGGCAGTTTGAACCTGGGCACTCGCAGCCTTCACTGCCGATTTAAGGGCTGCAAGATTGGCCTGATACGCTGGATTTTGAGCCCGATTTGCTTGCGCCAGCCGCAACGAGGCTTTCGCTTGTTGAACCGCCGCTGTACTGGCTGCAATATCGCTTCGACCTTTGTTTACTGCGATGGTGAGCGCGTTGTTAGCAGAATCCACCTGCGAGCGGGCGGAGACCATTTGAGCGGTTGCTGAGGCAAGTTGACTTTTGGCAGTGGTTACGCTAGCCGCATACACCTGCTGTTGCGCCCTTGCGTTGTCCACATCCTGCGCAGCTACAAATCCCTGTTTGAAAAGCGTGACGGTTCGGTCTAGCGTAAGCGTGCTGTTGGCAAGGTTGGCCTCTGCCGCGTTGATTGCGGCCTTGGCAGCGCCGATAGCCGCCTGCGCCGTGGTTACTTTTGTTTTAGCATCGGCTAGCGCAGCCCTTGCGGCTTCCACCTGCTGCTGGTAATTCGCGATTGTCTGTTTGTTAAGTGCTCGCGCAGAGGAGAGTGCCGCTTGCTGCACAGCAATTTGTGATGCAACTGAAACCGTTGTAGGATTGGTCGTGATTTCAGCCTGGGATAGTCGATATTGAGCCTGTGCAAGATTTGCCTGAGCCTGATTAAGCTGCGCCTGCATCTGTGAGGGGTCAATACGCACGAGCACCTGGCCCTTCGTCACGTAGCTTCCCTGTCGAACTTGCAGGGTTTGAATCTGACCCACGATTTGCGATGCGATATTGATGTTGAACGGGGATTCTACGCTGGCAACCCCTGTGTAGTTGTCGTAAATGTCGCGCTCAACTACCGGTGCCGTGGTCACAAGTAACGGCGCATTTTTTCGTGCTGCTGCCATCTTCTGCAGTGCCGCGGCCTTGCCGTAATAGTTCATTAACCGCCAGCCAGTTATGCCGCATAAGATGGCGATGACGACAAATGCAGTGATATAACGCTTCATATTATTTACTTATGAACCTTCTATTTACCGTTCAATATTTAATAGGACGTAATAGTTTACCACTTGTTATCTCTTAACTTCAATAAAAGATAAACTGCGCAGGTTATTTGCAAAGTACCGATTTTGCTGGGGAAATCTTGCCGTTGCTGCCAACGATAGCTACCCAAATTCGCTCGCCTTCCCTGCTGTTTAACAAATGGATAGACGTGGCTGCCGTTTCTGCAATCTCTAACCGGGTATTACTGTGAACGGTGCGATATACGCGTGCAAAGTGAGGGCCCTTATTGGTTTCCTGCCAGGTAAGCCGCCAGCCGCCTGCTGTCAACCGAGATGCAGATAAATGGCTAACGGCAAGCGGTGCGGGAGAATCGCTCTTTCGGGTACAAACTATCAGACTGGCGGCAGGTATAGGGAAGGAGAGCAGGCTTGCGTGCGGGATGATGGTTTGTATGGGAGACTGAAGTGAACCGAACCTGTTTTGATGTACCTTGGCAGGATTGTAAAGGTACAGGTTGTAGGAATCATGCACATCCGGCAATTTCATATGAACCCGTATGGCCGCGGTGTTCCGGTTAAGCAGCGCGATACTAAAGGAGTTAGTGCTTGGCCGATAAAGTGCTGCAACCCTTAGCCTCGGATCGTTGCATGCGCATTCCACCACGTCGGCCGGGCCACATAGGTAGCGGGTGATTAGGCCGTAGGCGTAGTACGGCGACCTGGTAGCGTAGGGATAGGCGTCCTTTGTAAGTCCCCAGTGGTTTTGGTACGTATCAAGTGGACTCTGCGGTAGATCCATGAATGTCCAATAGCACAGGCCAGAGAACCCTGCATTGAGCGCGGCTATGGTGATTTCCGCAAGCTGAGTACCCACGAGTGGCTCTAAGGGCGTGCCAAAGTATATGCAACTATCCAGGTGCACACCGTTCAC
Source organism: bacterium (assembly GCA_021777995.1). Lineage (GTDB taxonomy): Bacteria > Armatimonadota > Chthonomonadetes > Chthonomonadales > Chthonomonadaceae > JAJZFK01. Next base: position 21,024 of record JAJYCW010000025.1, on the reverse strand, counting down.
CGTACTGCCATTGCCTCGACTGCCAAATTCACCCAGAATGAACTGCTTATGCTTCTGTTTGGCAATGTGGGCGTATTGCCGAAAGCGTTGTAGCAGCCATGGGTAGTAGTAGTCATCGGTTAGATAGTCGCCTGAAGGGTAGTTATGACCTCCGTACACCGCGGTAATTCCATCCATATGCTCTGCTGCCCATGCAATGCTTGGCCAATAACTTATGGGTGAAGCATCCGTTGACAGCAGTCCAATAGGGAGGTCTGCCGCGCGCAACTTGCTGTATACCGCCTGCTGAATTGCGCCGAAGAGCGGAAGGTTATCCATCAGCGAACCCCATGCGCCCATCGTCAACTCATTCGTGAAACAGTAGTACTTTAGGTTCGTACATTTTTTTGTGTCCACCAGGAACTTCAGTTGTTGAACCACGTGGTCTGCTAACCGATTGATCTCCTGCTGCGACTTTACGACAGGCGGGTTCCATGTTGTGACATACACGGCAGTGTGGGTAACCATCATTAGCCTGAGGTATCGGGCCATGCGCGTCAGTTCGGTGCCGCCGGGTTTCCACGAATAGGCCATCGCCATGCGTGCAAAAGAGGGGCGCAGTTCCATCCATCGACGAAATATGACGCGGTTTAGCACTCTTCGTGGTTCGTGGAAATTCTGATGATAGACGACAAAGCCTGGACCCAGAATATGATGCGTGATGACCCTGTGAGGAAATACTCTAACGGTGCGGAATTCGCTGCCCAATGACGGCCACGGAACGGCACGAAAGAGCCTCATGACCACAGCGTCCCGGAACCAGACTGTGCCATGTGCTTGGAGGAGCAGGTTGAAGTCTGCGCTAACCGTACCCTGAGGCGCGCGCGCTGTCACCTCAAGCTTTCGCCATCCGGTTGCACCGGATTGCAGAGAGATCACGCTGCTTGTGACCGCGGTGCGAACCCCAGCCGCATTGTGGAGAACTAGAGCGATGTACGGCCCAATACCGGTAGATACTCCGCTGGAGTGAACCCACACCTCGCCCTGCAGTACATCCGCGGGAGTTACTGGAATCTGCTTAAGCGAGAAGTGTGCAAACGAGAGATTGGTAGTATCGCCAACCACTATCTTCAGGCAGGGAAATCCTAAATAGCGCTCGTACGAAAACTGCGCGTTACCAGATGATACCCACGGAGAAAATGAACGATTGAAGGGGCGGTGCCAAAGGGTAGTGGGTGAGTGAACCTGTGCAGATGAGCGTGCCATCTGCAGCATAATCAGAGCTATAAAGATCGGGACTAATCGAACAGATCGGGGCACGATTCACCACCCCATAAAGGTATTAGGGCCGCTTAGGATGCTCTAACCGCTGACGGGCCAGCGTGATCTGATGAACAACTGCTGCAGGAGCCGTACCCCCTTGTGACGAGCGTGAGGCAACGCTGTTAGACACCTTAAGCACGTCAAGCGCGGCCGCACCAGAGCCTAACTGGGGTACTGCGGCCTTAAGGTCCGCTTCGTCAAGTGACTCCAGTACGGTGTCCGTTGCAATGCAATGCTGAACAATGGCTCCTACTGCGTCGTGGGCATCGCGGAATGTAAATCCGTGGCTTACAAGTAGATCGGCAAGGTCTGTAGCCGTCGAAAAATCACCTCTTGTCGCTTCCGACATGCGCGCTTTATTAAACCTTGCTGTGCTAAGCATCAAGGTCATCGCAGGTATAACCAAATCCAGGGTATCAAAGGTGTCGAATAGGGGCTCTTTGTCTTCCTGTAGGTCCTTATTGTAGGCCAGCGGCAGGCCTTTTAGAACTGTCAACATGGTCACGAGGTTTCCTACTACTCGGCCCGCCTTGCCGCGTACAAGCTCCGCCACGTCCGGGTTTTTCTTTTGGGGCATGATACTGCTGCCTGTGGTAACGCTGTCATGCAGATCAATGAACCTGAATTCAGGGGTGTTCCACAGGATTATCTCTTCGGCTAAACGTGATAGGTGCATGGAGATGATGGCGGCTGCCGAGAGGAATTCAACCGCAAAATCGCGATCTGCTACTCCATCCATGCTATTAGGCAGCACAGAGCAAAAACCAAGCCTGTTTGCGGTGAATTCGCGATCTATGGGAAATCCGGTCCCCGCTAATGCACCAGAGCCCAGTGGGCTGCGGTTTACGCGGCCCCTACAGTCGTGAAGACGCTCCCGATCGCGGTCCAGCATCCAGAAGTAGGCAAGTAAGTGATGTGAAAGAAGTACTGGCTGTGCATGCTGCAGGTGCGTACAACCTGGCAGAGTGGTACCAAGCTCGTTATGTGCAATAGTAACCAGAGTCTCCTGCAGAGTTAGCAGATGGCTGCAGAGCCCATCACAGCAGTCCCTTAGGTAGAGACGAATATCGGTTGAAACCTGATCGTTTCGGCTTCGGGCGGTATGCAGCTTGCCTGCAACTGGGCCGATTTT
>JAJYCW010000025.1:0-18580 GCA_021777995.1 bacterium | reverse complement strand
CTCAAACAGCATACCATCGATAGCCGTATGAATATCCTCTGCTTCCTCTGGCAGCGTTAGAAGTCCATTCTGAATTCCCGTTAGTATAGCGTTCAGGCCCGCAACTATTTCGTCCGCCTCTGCGTTTGTAAGGATTTTGCAAGCACCCAACATTTCAGCGTGGGCAATCGAACCCAGTATGTCCTGTTTCCATAGGCGGCCGTCGAATGGAAGCGAATTGTTTAGCCGCTCCGTGAGTGCATCCGGACCCGTTGAGAACCTCCCGCCCCAAAGCTTACGCATGCGGGGCATCTCCGGTTGAAGGCAGCTGAAGTAGTTCACCTTCCGAACGGCCGAGGCGCTTTAACTCTTCACGACGAATCTCGAAATACATGCGAGACTGCATGCCGTGTGTCTTGACGTTCCCAAGGGATTCGCTCTGATTAAAGGTCTTGCTGTCGAACGATGCGAGGTCCTCGTTGTAAAGTGAGAAGGGACTTGTGCGGCCGACTACTGCAACACTGCCGCGGTAGAGGCGCAGGTGAACAGCACCCGTACACCGTTCCTGCATCTTGCCAATAAATGCCTCAAGATCCTCCTTTAACGGGTCAAACCAGAGGCCACGGTAAGCAAGTTCGCCCCATTCGCGATCTACGGAAGACTTAAATTTAAGCTCGGCTTGCGTTCCTATGAGCGCCTCGAGAGCCCGGTGGGCAGCGACAAGGGTAACCGCAGCGGGACACTCGTAGTTTTCGCGAACCTTGAGCCCCAGCATCCTGTCTTCCATGATGTCGATGCGGCCCACGCCATTCTCCCCTGCAATCTTGTTGAGCTCTACCACCAGATCCAGGGGATCCATGGCGGTACCGTTAACTGCTACAGGTACGCCTGCCTCAAATGAGATGATAATGGTGGTTGGAACGTCAGGACAGGCGTCGAATCCCCTCGTCCATTGGAAGATTTCCTCTGGCGGAGCATAGTCTGGTTCTTCCAGGCGCCCGCCTTCGATGCTGCGGCCCCACAGGTTTTCATCAATGGACCATATTCTGGAGTGCGATTGCGGAATTGAAAGGCCATGTGCATTTGCATAGTCAATCTCCTCGCTTCGTGTCCAGGGCTCGCGGCGTCCATCCGGAAGCCTTCGACCTTCGCGCATAGGTGCTACAATTTCCGCCTCCGGCATAAGCGTACGCAGAATGTATTCAATTCTAAATTGGTCATTTCCCTTGCCGGTGCACCCGTGGCCAAAGGCCGTTGCGCCTAACTCACGCGCCTTTTCAACAGCCTTAAGGGCGATGAGCGGCCTGGCGATAGACGTGGAGATAGGGTAGCCCTGGTAATCGCCATTGGCCCGCACGGCTGGCCAGCAGAAATAGCGAACGAAGAGCTCACGAGCGTCTACTGTGTAATGCTCGGCACCCAGAAGTCTGGCGCGTTCGGCTGCCTGTTCAATATCGGCTTCCGGCTGGCCAACATTTACTGTAACCGTTATTACGTGATCATAGCCGTACTCTTCGCGCATCAGCGGGATACATACTGAGGTATCCAGACCGCCCGAGTAGACCAGAACAATTTTTCGCATGTTATGATTCCTGAAGATTAAGGATATTTACAAACCGAGAATGAGAAGCAAGAGTGCCTTTTGTGTGTGCAGCCTGTTTTCAGCCTGATCGAAGATCGTGGTGTTGTGCAGTGTCATAACCTCACTTGAAATCTCTTCTTCGCGGTGGGCAGGAAGGCAGTGCATGGCAATGGCATTCGGCGCCGCGTGAGCCAGCAACGCAGAATTAACCTGGTACGGTGCAAAAATGGCAGCTCGCTCCTCCTTTTCATGCTCTTGACCCATACTGGCCCACACATCTGTGTAAACCGCTTCCGCCTGGTGAACGGCTTCCGCCGGATCGTTGGACAACGTTATATGTGCCCCCGTGGATTGCGCAGCCTGCAACGCTGCCTCAACGTATTCAGCAGCTGGCTCATACCCCTTGGGATACGCTGCACGGATATTGACACCCAGTTTTGCGCAGCCGATTAGCAGCGCATGAAGCACGTTATTGCCGTCGCCCACGTAGGCTAGATGGCGTTCATTGCCCAGCCGACCGCAGTGCTCCTGCAACGTGAGTAGGTCAGCAAATGCCTGAATTGGGTGCTCCTGGTCGCTAAGGGCGTTAATGACCGGAACGGAGGCGTGGGCGGCCAGACTAGTGACCATACTGTGGTGATAAACTCGGGCGGTGATTGCATCCACCCACCTCGACAGCCCGTGTGCAACATCGGCTACAGACTCGCGGATGCCCAGGCCAACATCATCTGGAGATAAATATACGGCATGACCTCGAAGGTGGGCCATAGAAACCTCAAAGCTTACCCTTGTACGCAACGAAGACTTTTGAAACAACATAGCAAGTGTGCGAGGATAATCCCAAAACACCGACGATTTGCGCTGCAGGTCGTGAGCTTTTAGTTCGGATGCCAGCTCTAGAACCGCTCTAATCTGCTGCGCACTATGATCCATCAGGCTGACGCAGTTCTGTTTGCGCCACCTCGAGACATCGGTAGTGATCAGTTCTCGCAGTTGTTCAACGGGTAATGGCAACGCCAGGGGTACCTCCAACCAGTGAATACTGCCGAGGAAACTCTACGACAGTTTCTAGAATTCATGCGTGATTATAGTACCATGCATTTATGTCGTTGCGCATTTGCTGCCTGCCTTGGGAGCGCCTAGCTGCTGCAGTCGGGATTGGTTTCAACGAGGATATCTCCATAGAATACCAACGCCTGGCAAGCAAGGCGAAGCGCGGTGCCGTGCCTGCCTTCCAGCGTCAACCTGTCGAGTTCCGGTGCCTCGGGAACACTAAGGGCCTCGTTTCCTGCAATAATGCGCACACAACAGGTAGTACATGCACAGCTACCGCCGCACTCGCACTCTATCCGAACGCCGTGGGCGAGTGCGCAATCAAGCAGCGACTCGCCCTTTACCGCGGCTGCCGTTACGTTGGCAGGCAAAAACGTGACCGAAGCGCCTGCGGGTTTCACGGGTTGGCCACGGTAATGACAATTGGCCCTGCTGGCAGTCCGCTATCCGGCTGAAACATGAGATTAGCGAAACCTTTTGCAACAGAGGCCGGGACCTTGCACTCTATCGATTCGCAAGCTCTACCTGCCTTCCCCACTACCACTCCGTTCACCATGACGCGTCCCGGTTTTGTGAATCGGCCCCGTACTGTAAACGTTGCTCCTGCAATAGGCGAAAAGGGTTCTACCGCTGAAATCACGCTCTGGTTTGGATCAATTCGCCAACTCAATAGGCGCGGTGAACTCCAACCTTCATTGGAGTAAACACTCAGGTTTGAGGAGGCTACCCATGGGTTGAGAGTTGGCTGAGGCTCAACAGCAAACCGTATGCTCCCGTTGCGGTGGCGCACTGCAAGAAATGGACGATCCTGCCATACAACCATTGATATGGGAAGCCCGTTTGCAGGGCGGTTGTCTGCTATGTTAACAAAGCCATCGTTGTTTATGCTAGCATTGACAGGAGCTCCAGGGTGTTGGCCCGGTCTGACAGTGTCACCTTGTACGGTAACTTGAGACAACCCATCGGTTCGAAGCAGTGCTGGGGGCTCGTCCTTGAAACTGGTTGATGACCGTATATTGTTTACCATGGTTACGGGTGTTTTTAGTAGTGCAAGTGCAGTACTGCCGCCCACGAAGAGGTTTCCCCCAAGGAGATAGGGTCCGCTGGGAGTAGCATCTCGTCCGTTTTGCCGAAGGAATACCAATACCTTGTTGCTGGGCGGAGAGGGATCAGCGAGTATATTGCGGGTGATTGTTCCATGCTGACCGTTCTCAATTTCGATGGCGCGGACGGTGTCCCAAGCGCACAGATTTTCCACAACTTTACTGTACCGGGAATACCCCAGCCACATGCCATAGTTGGAAAGTGAGCAGTTGTTGCGCTCGATAAGTGTGCCCTTCACAAAATCCACTTCAATAGCATTGTTCGGGCTATAGGAACAGTCGTTACCAATGAGGCGATTGTTATCGCTACTGAATACGTGCGGAACGGCAGTGCCTGGGGTCACCGGTGCTTCATTCGAACGGATAAATATGCCATCTCCGCCGTATCGCAGGTCATTGTCGGAAATCGTATTATTGCCGCTTCCGTGCTCTATCAAGACTGCGTCGGCGTCGTACGTTTGCCACCCTGTAAGCGCCTGATAGAGTTTTCCCCTGCCTGTGGTGCACCATATTGCCGTGCAATGGTTGATGTTGTTAAAGTTACTGCGCCAAATATGCACGCCCCAGTTCTCATTGTATGAAAAGTTGCAGTTCTGTGCGGAGCAGTGATCGCTGTTGACGAGGTCCAGTCCGTCCCACGCGTACATCGCGCGGCAACGCTCAAGCTTCACGTTTGAAGAGCCACGAACCAGGAAACCTGCGCCGCTGGTATCCTGAGGCTGAGCCCCGCTTTCGTCTATAATTGTTCCTGGGCCAGGATCCGCGCTATGCAAGGAACGACAACTCTGTAGCACTACATTCTTGCAGCCTGTGAGCTCAACTCCAGTGGTGAAACCTGAGACGGAAGCGTTGGTTAGAACGACGTCGGTGCAGTCCTTTAGCTGAATGCCAACTGTGCCCTTTGCGCCCTGCAGTAATACCCCCTTAAGGTTTAGCCGCAGATGCCTACCGGTAATGGTAATGCCAGGGTGACTGCCGAAAAACTGATATTTGCCTGGGGCGAAATGGACCGTGTGGGAGATCACCATTCCGCTGGTTGGCTTAAGAGGAGGAAGTTGATGCATGTTTTTGCCTTGTGTGGCGACCGGCGCGTGGGCAGAGAGATAAAGGAGAAGTTGCCCGGCTGGTAAACGGTTTGTTTACCCGATGGCTGCCGTGCTACAATATATTCGTTGTGAAGCGAACTCCGCTTCTACGATTTCGTTAATGTGGAACCACCAAACCTGGCCCCCCTAGGCGGGGTTGGTATGGCGGGGGAGGGCTGTTTACCACAATGCCCAAAACGTTCTTGACTGGAACCGGACCGAATACCCGGCTGTCATCCGACACCGGCAGGTTATCGCCTAAAACCACCAGGTAGCCCTTTGGTACCGTGAACGTGACGTGCTTTACTCCGTTAATCATGGTGGTTTTCTGTTGATAATAGTCCGCGAGACCGGTACGAATAGCCTGGTCCTTTACATCTGGAAAGGTTGTGTCAACTACCTCGCCAGGCAACCGGTACACTCGCTTGATAATCACGTCATTACCTTGGCGAAGAAGGATAACGTCGTACCGTTTTAGCCTCGGGCAGAACATATTATAGCGACGAACCAGAACCACTTGTCCGTTGTGGTAGGTGGGGTACATAGATTCGCCGTGCACAATGCCCAGCCGGAATGTGTTGACGAAAAGCACCACTACTGCGAGAAAGACTAGAATGAATGCAGCCTGACGGCGCGCCTCGCGCGACAAATTGACCTCCGCTTTTTCCGCCCACGTGGTGCATAATGCAGTGTAGGTTAGTATACCCGCAGGTAATAGGAAACCCAATTTTGACTCAGAATGCAATCATGCACGTAAGTTTGCAGCAGCTCAGCTCCATAGTGGCCATCATGGCAGCTGCTATTACTCTTCTTTTTGTAGGCTTGATTTACAGTGTTGTGCGTATAAATCGCCTCAACTCCAGGCTTAAAGCCCTACTGCGAGGCACCAGTGCAGATCTTGAATCCGTACTTGCCGACCATATGAATACTGTGGAATCGACCGTGCATCGCATGGATCTTCTAGAACAGGCAGTGGCGATTCTGCAGGCCAAGCAACCGCTCTGTTTAAGATACGGAGGTCTCGAACGTTATGACGCCTTTCAAGACGTTGGTGGGCAGCAAAGTTTCTCTTTGGTGTTATTGGATGAACGTGGTGATGGGCTCGTAATGTCTAGTGTTCACAGCCGCAGTGACGTGCGGGTGTATGCAAAATCCATTGAAAACGGTCAGCCCAGCCATAAACTATCTGGCGAAGAGCAGAAGGCACTAGCTGCTGCCCGGGCACGTTAAATAGTATGCGACTGCCAGACCCCGCTGAACAACAACTAATTGCGCGCTGTAAGGCAGGTGAACGTAGTGCCTTCGATGAGCTGATACGGCAGTATGAAAAGCGCGTATATAACCTTGCATACCGACTAAGTGCAAACTATGACGATGCAGGGGATATTACGGTCGATACGTTTATGCGGGTTTATCAGGCCATTGGACTATTTCGCGGGGATGCAAATTTTTCGACGTGGCTGTTTCGCATTGTTACCAACGTCTACCTAGACCGGCGGAAGAAGACGCGCAACAAGATTACCGTTTCGCTGGAAGAGGTGATCGAACTGGAAGAGAGCACCGTGTCGCGTCAGGTTGAGAGCGATGCACCAGGTCCGGAAGAAGAGGCGGAGACCAACGAACGGAACAGTGTACTTGAGTCTGCGATAATGACCCTGCCAGACTATCAACGGTTAATGGTACTGCTTTATCATACCGAAGGCTTGTCATATGAGGAGATTGCTGAGGTGCTGTCGCTTCCAATCGGTACGGTGAAATCTCGGTTGAACCGTGCCCGCTTACTTCTCCGCGAAAGGCTTCAGGCCAGGCGGGAACTCTTCTAAGTGATATGTCGTCCAACATTTGAACCTTTATTTAGTAAGCCGCTTTCAGTGGCGCTTCCTGCTCCACACCAGGTTTGGAGGGTGAATGCGTGGTAATCATGCAGTGTGAAAAAATTGAAGAGCAGTTTTCCGCCTTTATTGAAGGGGCAATTGATCCGGCGATGAAGTTGAAGGTGGAACAGCATCTGCAAACTTGCTCGTCGTGCAATAGCCAGCTAACGGAACTACGAAGCGTATGGTCGGTGCTAGAGGACATGCCAGAAATCTCAGCGCCAGCAGGTTTGCATGGTGAGATCATGCGCAATCTTGATATGGCGTTAAATGATGCGCGCCAGCAAGTCGGAATTTTCGAGCGTTTGAAGGCATTTTTTGTTTCAAATCCTCGAGCCGTACTTGCAGGCGCAGCAGCGATTGTTCTGCTAGCGATTGCGCCGTTGTTTGCACGCAATTCCACCGAGGCGACCCTGAGCATTCTTCCCTCTGCTCGTGTGAACGCTGACGTTCATTACTCCACGTCCGCCTTGTGGCTGTCTCGCCAAACTGGTCAAGTGCAAGTTACGATTTCGGCGCCAGCCGACCAAACGGGTACTGCCAGGTTAAAGGTGGACCTTATCGAAAACCTTCCGGATTCCCTTTACACTACTGTGAATAGCGCGGTCACGACAATAAAGCCTGGTGAGATGCGTGTCGTGAGGCTTACCGGTGCCAACAAGGACGATCTTCTTCGCTACTCAGTGATGGTTTCCACGGTGGATGCCGCTGGCAAGTCTAGCGTCAGCAAAACCCTTGCGATATCCACGCCTAGTTTGCCGTGATGCCTTCTATAGGCTGTCGGGTTTAATTCGTTGTAGGGGCCTGCCAGGATAAATACCTGCAGGCGTTCCCTCTTTTTTCTCTCCTCGTAATCCACTGCCTTACTGAGTCTGGTGGCGGCAAACGATTTACCACAATCAACCGTTAAGCGGATTAAGGGCTCATGAAATAGCGATATAATGCCTGAGGTAGCAGCAAGGTAAGATGCCTGCGATAATGGAGGCACATAATATGTTTAAACGAATTCTGGTTTGTTCGGATGGATCTGATTCAGCACTAAAGGCTGTCAAGGCTGCAGCAGAAATAGCCTGCAAATTTTCGGGAGCTATCACGCTGGTGCATGTGTTCGACCCCTCGGTTTCGCCCATTCCCTTTGTAGGGGTGCAGGGCACAGAGCTGCTTGCCGCAGACGACGTTGGTCCCTACAGCGATGCAGTTTATACGAGCCTCGAGAAGCAGGCATCGGAGGTCCTTGACGAGGCTGGGGTTCCCTACACAACACGCCGTGAAATAGGTCACCCTGGGGATCGGATTGCGGGTGTAGCCCACGACATTGGAGCGGACCTTATTGTCATGGGCAGCCGTGGTTTGAGTGCCTGGAGAAGCTTAGTACTTGGTAGTGTATCAGACAACGTTGTCCACCATGCCCATTGCCCGGTACTCATTATAAGATAGCCCCAATCGCCGCCACCGCCTTTAACGGGGCGATGACGGCGATCTGGTGAAGCGCTTATTAAGCGTCTAGTGCATCTTCCGGCAGGTTCATAGGCAATGCAGCTGGTTGAACACCGGCGGTTTTCATGAAATAGTGCTGGTCTCCAGCGGCCGCTTCATGAATGCCATGCATTGCTTCGAGCACGTGGTTAGCAAGTTGACCTGAGGCGCGATGGGCACGGCCAGAAAGGATGGCTGCTGCCATGTCTGCGGTCCCCACGCCACGAGCGTTTTCGGCAAAGCCATGGGTGAGTGGTATCTGCTTCCATTCGGCTTGGCCAGCTCGGCGCAATAGTATTTCACCGCCAAATCCATTCGGGTCGGGAACGCTAAGCGAGCCTTCGGTGCCGTATATTTCTATACATGGCATTCGATGCGACCATACATCAAAACTGGTGACGAGGGTGGCAATAGCACCGTTGTGAAAATCGAGTACGCCCGCAATATGTGTGGGAACGTCCACCGTTATTCGGGTGCCGTATTTTGGTTTGCTTGTGACCGTTCGTTCTGGAAAAGTGACGCGGGTTGAACCTGTTACGCGCCGTATGGGACCCATAAGGTTTACGAGTGCCGTGAGATAGTAAGGACCCATATCAAACATAGGACCGCCACCAGCCTTATAGTAAAATTCCGGATCTGGGTGCCAGGTTTCATGGCCGTGGCCCAGCATAAATGCGCTTGCAGCCACTGGGGTCCCAATCCAGCCATCATCAATGAGCTTTCTGCACGTCTGTATGCCACCCCCCATAAAGGTGTCCGGGGCCGAGCCCACTCGAAGTCCTTTGGCATCTGCGGTTTCCACAAGCTCCTGGCCCTGCTCCCTGGTCACGCTCAGCGGCTTTTCAACAAGGGTGTGTTTACCGGCCTGAAGCGCCGCAAGGCAGACGGAGTGGTGCGCGCGAGGAATGGTTAGATTGACGACAATTTGCACGTCCTCGCGCTTAAGCAGTTCATCTGGGCTGCAGGCGACCGGGATACCGAACTCCTCCGCACGAGCCCGCGCGCGGTCGGCGTCCAGATCTGCGCACGCAACTACCCTGGTATTTACGAACCGCTGATGCAGGTTCTTGAAGTAGATACCACTAATGTTACCGCACCCAATTATGCCAATTCCTGTAGGAGTGGAAGGTCGGCATAGATTAGTCATTGTATGGCTCCCTAACGATTAATTCACCCGTAGTGCAGGGGATCAACAGGATATTTCGAGGAATTGCTTTAACCTTCCTGCACCGTTCTGCAATTCTGCAGCCCTGCCTGGCAGTTACAAAACGTCTAGCAAAGCACTTGCTTCTGCCTCAGGGTTGTCATTATCACCTTCTCGAGCGGGTCGGTTGTCTGTAAATTTATGTAGGTTACTCCGTGTGCCGTACACCACTTCCTGGCTTCGGATATGAAGGATCTCAGTGCTGTCGTGTAGCGGTCTAGCAGGGGGCCAGATATAGTTACGTCCACTGTCGCTCCAGTCTCGCAGTCCACAAGGTTAAGAGCACCGTCCAGTTGAGGCTCGAACTCCTGGGGCGTGAGGATGTGTAGCAGGATAACCTTGTTACCTCGCGCCAAGAGTGCAGCAATTCCATGGCGCCATGAGTCGTCGTACAGGTCGGAGGCAATTATGACCGTAGACGGCTCGTGTAAGGCTGCAGCGAGGCGATAAAGTGATGGCGCAAAGGCCGTACCGCCTCCTGGTGTCAATCCTTTGAGGTAATTAAAAAGGTGTGGTGCGCCAGTCTTACCGCGCAACGATGGCAATGAGGTTGCCAGTGTGGTAGCAAAGGGTTGTACTGTGACACGATCGCCGCTGCTAAGCGCTACAAAGCCCGTCGCTGCAGCGATTTGTGCTGCGAAATGGAGGCGGGTAGGTAGTCCGAATGTCATTGACTCACTTGTATCGATAACAAGGACGAGCTTTAGATCACGTTCCTCGTGAAATACGCGCACAAACAGCTTGTTTGTGCGCGCAGCGGCATTCCAATCTACATATCTTGGGTCATCACCGGGGCCGTAATCGCGATAGTCCAGAAAATCTTGCCCGTAGCCTCTTTTCACAGAGTGTCTCTCTCCCTTCAGGAAGCTTCCTGAAGCAGACCCGGTGACCAACGAGAGAGCTTCTAGTCGACGCATTAACGCCGCGCTCAACAGCGGCTCATCACCCGTCACTGCTTCTCCAGTACGAATTTCCCTTGCCGGTGCATGGGGCCAGCCTTTTCATTCAACAGTTTGTTGAGTTCTGCGCGAAGTTTATTGTCATCCACGCGGCCCACATAAACTGCGCTTATCTGCCCACTTTTGCTGATAAGGTAGGTGCGTGGCAGACTACCGTCCCAGTGAGGATCCAGGCTGTGCGCGTATTTTATGATATCGCCTGCGGGTTTTATAAACGACGGGGTTGGTGCATGGCGTTCGTGCAAGAAGAGTGCTGCACGTGCTGCCGAGGGTGGGTCGTCGCCCGATATTGTGATGAAAACCAGCCCGCGATTTTTAAGCTGATTGTATGTCTTAACGAGGTCTGGGAATTCAGCCACGCAAGGACCACACCAGGTCGCCCAAAAATTGACCATCACAACGTGGCCGTGTTCCTTAGCGATTAAGTCCCTTATTACTGCGGGCGAAGCGACCGGCAACTTTGCTTTGGGCGTTGTCCGTGGTGCACCGTAGGCCATTACAGGCAGTGCCGCTATAATAGCCGCAACAAATGGAACCAAATTAACTGTACGCATAACGTCTCCTGCTCATGAAATAGGGTTAACCTATAGAGAATACGCAAAAGAATCGCGAAATTACAATACTCTTGAGGAATGCTCACCAAAATTAGGCCGACATAGCGGGGCAGGCAACACCTATTGGGTGATATGCATTAAACTAACCATTACGGCTGCGTGAACTTTGTGTAGCCCAGGGCGGCTAGTTGGCGTAGTGAGTAGAGTACCAGTTCCTCGCACCAAAGCCCTTCCTCTTGGGTTATGGTGGCTTCTTCGCAGGGCCTGGGATGGAATCCAGCAACGTCACAGCCCAGTAGCAACACAATGACGGCATTGCCATCCAGAACCAGCAGGCCGAAAAACCCTGGTTTAGTCGCCATGTGGCGCTTATCTACGTAGGTTTCCTCGCCTAACTGTCTGCCAGATAATGACCCTGCATTGAATCGACCGAATTGCTGAATTCCACCCCTAATAATACTGTCTACAGAATGCCCGGCAGCATCTGGTTCGTACAAACGAACCTCCATGTAGATGTGCTTTGTTGGCGTGCCTTTCAGCGGAAAATAGAACTTCCTATCGTAAAATACTCCGCTCGGCAGGCCAGCGATAGGTGTGAAGTTAATGCGATCAAATCCTAGCTTTGTGGTGTCGGTTGACTCCGTGATCCACAGCTTGGTGTCATGGGACGAACGCTGACCGTCGCCTTTTACGCGGCCCTCGAGCAATTCATAGGGATAGATCGTGCCAAGGTCGAGGTTATCCAGTAGTTCAAATGAGAGGGTATCGTACATCGAATCAGTCCTTCTGCGTACACTGAGCGGTCGTGCGATTATGGCTGAGTCACTCGAGTATAGCCTTGTCTTGCGAAGCCCTTCAGCGTTTGAATGGCAAACTCTTCTGCCCAAAGGGCCTCCTCGTCAGTAAACCTGTAATCCTCCCGCTTATGAACTCTTCTATCGAATGGGCTGCCGAGAAGGCGGATGAGCAGAACTACGTTGCCGTCTAGAGTTAACATGCGAAATTGGAAGCCCGGAGCTTCCATTCGCCACTTGTCTACATATGTCTCCTCCCCGATTTGTCGACCAGAAAATGATCCTGGTTCCAAATCTCCTTCGCTTCCGCGAAATATACAAGAGGTTAAGTGCTCGCGCGCAGTAATGGGGTTCATTACGTATGTAGGCATGTTAAATCGCTTGCGCTTGTCGGCCGAGAGATAGTAATGAATGGATTCCTCTATTAGGAGTACGTCCTGTTCACTTTCTGGTACCGTTTCCGCACTAGATGCATCCCGAACAGTATGGTCAATAATATGTGGTCCCTGAGGAATGGGCGATCTGCGATCTTCAACGACTCTGCCATCTAACATGTGAAATGGGTAGACCTTACTGAAGTCGATTTGCCGCAACATCTGCAGCGTTAAATGTTCTTTCATTCCGCTTGGTTTCCTTTTAAGGGGTGACCGCTCGATCTGTTTCCGCTCGGCACGCCGAGACGGCCATCCGTGAATCCTCTTTGAGGTTATATTAGGGCCACAAGTCGGGGACGAACGGTTGATTGACGGGCTGCGACGTAATCGAGTTAATCGGTAATGCAACTAGGTTCTGGTAGTACGATAGCAGATCCAATCCTGTTGGCGGATCTAATATCGTAAATGGATCAAGTATCTTCCAGAACGATAGGGAAGCATCGTAAACCAGGTCAACGTCCGACACACAGACTTGATGGTAACTCCAAACTTCAGCCTTTTCAAGTAGTGGCGACGACTCGCCGATGGGATACAGATAGTTTGTGGTGAAGGGCACTGGGTACGGCGGCGCATTGGAAGGATTGTAGTACACCTGAAGATACCGCTCCTTAAAATCAAGCCCAAGCGCGTTTGCACAACAGCAGAGATAATTGGCAACGTCGGAACAGTTGCCCGCGGTGGGCTTAGGTGTTGCTAAAAACTTTGCTAAATAGAAATGCTCGTCAGGTAATTGTAGCTGGGAAATGGATGACGACCCAAATGCTTGGCCCTCTTGATATGTAAACTCATTGGCCCAAAAAAGACCGGTTTGTCCGTTCAAGTAGGTGTGCCCCGTAAGGTCCTGAGCGATGTTGCTGTATGAGTTGTCATTTTGCGCCCAGGAACAGGCATCTTGCAGCACACCTAGCCAGGGCTGCAGCTGCGGCGCATCGGGTGCGGCAAAAACAGTGTACACGTTGAAGTGCAGCGGCGCGAAGACATCACCAGATGCCACCCACTGGATGGTGAATGCCGCACCAGGTTGCACAGAGGCAGGTAAAGAATTGAACGTGAACGTCACCACTTGTGTACCACCGGCTGGTAGGTTTAAGTTAGCCGTTGCAGGCGATACTCCCAGGTTTACAGGTGGCAAATTTGCATCGACCGCGGTAAGGCTGTAATACGCCTCACTAACATCCACTGAACCGTTGAAACCGGTTGGGCTTTTGAACGTGACATTCACCGTGAGCGGTGTTCCCTTAATCGCCGCCTGGTTCGGTGATATGGCTAGGTCGTTGGATAACGGAACGCCATTGTTGTCGTCAATTGGAACATATCCCTGGCCGCCCATTGTGGCAGAAACGATCTGGAGGTTACCGGGTGGCGAGGGCACCGCACAGACCTGGCAGCTTGCGAAAAATGCATGGTACGGGCTCGTATCTGGCAGCGAGTAGTCATTAGCCTGAGCAGTTAAGTCAGGTGTGGTGTACGTTGCAATACCATTCTGAACGGGCACCGTTTCAAAGTACAAACCAGATTTTTGTTCGCCGTCGATGTAGGTTCCGCTCGGGTAAAACACGCCCGGAATAGACGGAAGTGTGAGACCAAGGCCCAAGCCGTCGTCTACAATAACACCACTTGCAGAGACCAATGGAGGGGTGGAGCCGTCTCCCTCCTCGCTAGCACCTGCAGTGATATTTGTATACACGTCTAATGGCATGGTAGTGGGCGCGGGACCCTCCCCAACCCACTGGTAGGTGTACGTCACGGCTCCCTTGCTGCGCAAAAGATCCCCATAGGAGGTATCGTACGGTGGAAACTCTACCGCGTCGCAGGGCCAACTAAGGTCGCCAGTCTGTTTCACGAAGCTACCTGTATTTGTAATCGAAAGGCACTTCCAACTGGAAGTCGAGCGCTGTGACGGGGACGCAGCATCACCGTTGTTACCTGCAAAAAACGGCCCGCTTTGGGCAAACGAGCAGGTGCTTGTAAATAGCAAGAGGAACAGGACACAGACTGCAGCATCCAGACGACAACTTATTAGTGAGAACGAGCGCCATCCGCGCGGATGGGGGGTATACGAGTGTCTACTAATATTCACGCCAGTAACTCCTTGAATACCATAATTTAACCAACCGGAATATTCCCTAGGGCGCACAAATTAAACAAACAGGCAGGTTAAACAGTAAGTTCCCAAATTGCGAAATTTTCGCATAAAGTTCTGTTTCATCTGCTTCCGCATGCAACGCTTAAGTGACTATGTGGAAAGAACTGGCTAATGTAGGCTCTTTGGTGAGTAATATGTATACACTACTACTTACACTGGAGGGATAGTTTATGAGGCTAATGGTGGCCGCGACCGCGGTCGCGCTGGTGTTGCCTGTGGTTGCTGGCGCTCAAAACGTGCGGTGGCAAAAAAGGGCAGTTGTTAGCCAGCATGCGCTGCAGATTGTAGACGCTATTCATGGAGTGCGTACAAAGCCACCAGAGCACGCACCGGCCTCCAATCTCCCCGATGGACCCGCCATAGGCAACGGCAGCGTGGGTGTTACGCTTCAGGAGTGGGACACTAGCCATATACTGGCTTACGTTGGCCGCGAAGGATTCTGGAGCGTACTGCGTGGCCGTATTATGCCGATGGGGCGCCTGGAGCTAACGATACCTACCTTGAAGGATGCGGTTTATTACAGCAGCGAGAACATTGGCCCTGCTGATGTCACCGCGAGGTATACGACAGCCAACGGTTCAAACCTGCATATTCGATCATGGGTGGCTAACCCGCAAAACCTGGTTGTGATGGAACTGAGGAACGACGGAAAGCAGTCGATGCCTATATCTGGCAGCCTGCTTGACGCTTGGGGTAGTTTGGGTGCATCCGGGACCCATGGTTATGAACGGCGAGCGACCTGGCTGAGGGTGTCGCCAGAGACTGTGGATGCACACATAGGTGAGCGATCTGGCAGAGATCCGGCGGGCAACTTTCATGGCACCATTCGAAGTGTCAGGATATGGGCCAAAGCTGGCGCACCCCAGGGTAGCGCTCTGCGAGGGCTGCAGCCACGGTATCTGTTTGCGCCAGTTTCATCCACGAATACAGGCAGTACACGGGAAGAGTGTGGGTTTCTTGCCATGCCGCAGCATGCCTTTACGGTGGAGGCAGCGGTCAAGCCTTCTGCACTTTCTGGCAGCCAGGCAATTTTTAGTGCCATGACAAGCGACAAGTGGCAGCACTGGCCCGTACCCGGCCCCGCACATACCTCCTATGGCTTTTCTCTCTCGCTTGTAGACGGCAAGCTTTCTGCCATGCTCAACCGTGTGCGGGTGACAGCACCCTCTACGCTTTCAGTCACCAGGTGGAGCGATGTAGCTGCGGCCTATAATGGGGCTAGACTTTCGCTCTACGTGAACGGGCACCGGGTGGCAACCACTACCTCCTTCCCGTCGACGTCGATGGTGGAAGGTCCTAGCTGGGATTGGAATGCAATCCATCCTGGTGACAGGCAACTGCCATTTGCGGGATGTGCTCCCTTGGGAATGCTGGCCGTTAGCGTGGAAGGGCACCAGGCCCGCATGAATTCTGGTGGATTCAGCCTTGTGCTTGCACCCGGGCAGCATGCAAACCTGGTGATAGCTGCTAGCGACGATCGTGATGGAGCTCATTGGTGGTCTCACTCTATAAACGTGGTCGCCGATATGACACCGCAGGAGCTGTTACACCTTTGGTACGGGCACCTTAACTGGTGGCGCAGTTTCTGGTCGAAGTCGTACATCTCCATTCCTAACAAGGCAGTACAGGCAAACTGGTATGGCTCGCTCTATCTACTGGCGTGCAGCAGCCGCCCCGGCAGCATAGCACCAGGCTTATGGGGCAATTTTGTGACCAGTCCTAACCCAGGCTGGAATGGCGACTATACACTTGACTACAACTACGAGGCACCATTCTGGGCGGCTTACCCCACGAACCATGTTTCGCTGGCTGATAACTATGATGCGCCGCTGCTCTACTGGATGAAGCGCGGTGAGGGATTAGCGGCTCATCGCGGCTACAAGGGGCTGTTCTACTATTGCCACCTCTCCGCCGCACCCGGCTGGTCGGGCGATGGCGCCAAGGCGATTCGGCAGAAGTCAGACGCCCTGTTCGCCTCAGTCGACTGCGTGATGCGTTGGCGATACACTCACAGTGCTCAGTACGCCAGCAGGGTATACCCGTTCATTCGTGGGGTCGCCCAGTTTTGGGATAGCTACCTGGTCCTTAAAAGCGGCCGGTTCATGGACTACAATGACGCGGCAGACGAGCTGCATAGCCCTGGCGACGTAAACCCTGCCACCAGTATTGCGTTCTTGAAGCTGCTTTACGGAGGCCTGCTAGACATGGATGCCAGGCTGAACCTTCATGAAACACTCGCGCCAAAATGGCGGCAGATTCTCGCGCACCTTAGCCCGCTGCCGGTTGTGCCGGCGAATACGATACCTGCCCTGGTTCACGCAGTGGGAGATACCGCACTTGCCGGCATGGATGTTATCCGCAACACCGAAAAGGGATCGGACTGGGTAGGCGTGGGTGATAGGCTGCAGTCAAACGCACCGGTGCGAATAGACGGATCAAGCGCCGGGATGAACTCTCACCAGGCAGTTTTTCCTGGGTTGGCAGTTGGCCTGAGCAGCCCCCCATATCTGCTGAAGGCCGCACAGAACACTATTAAATTTCAGCAAACGTGGTATGACTTTAACAATAACTCCAGCTTTTATCCTGCTGCTGCGGCTGTTGGCTACGATCCTTTGGCCATCCTAAAACATATGGACCTACTCATTGGTCATTTTTCATATCCCAATTTCATGTTTCAGATGGGAGGTGGGGGCACCGAGAACTTTGCTACTATACCCGCTGCTGTCTGCATGATGCTGCTGCAGAGTTACCAGGGAAGTATGAGAGTTTTTGCCGACTGGCCAAAAACGGAGGATGCCTCCTTTGGAGACCTGTTAGCCTGTGGGGATGTCGAGGTTTCGAGTGCTTTGCATGGTGGCCGAGTTTCCTACGTTCAACTTCGCAGCGTCCGTGGCGGAACCGTGCGGGTAGTCAACCCCTGGCCGGGGCATAGGGTACTGTTAAACCGCCTGCACGGTGGACGGCGTTTTATTGCTGGCGGTGTACTCACGGTGCCGACAACAAAGGATGAGGAGTTAATGCTAACTGAGGCACGCTGATGTGCCCAGTACCGTTTTGTGCAGGTTGTCGCAGTACGCTACGGGCCTGCACAAAACTAGTAAGAGCTGGCCGCAGCATCGACCTGAAGAGCGGCAGAGGCGTTCTCGCCGGTGTTTAGGGTGCATGGGCGGATTCCGTCGCATTATCGTCTGATTCATCGGGGTCTTGTTGTGTTGGCAACTCACCGTTTACCATCGTAAGCAGATCGGCAACGGTACAATGCCGCTCGACTGGATGCCTCAGCGGCTGTTCAACATGGACAACATAGGAGTTGCGGCGTCCAACCTTACATCGGGCTAGCACGCCAGCTTGTTCCAACTCCATAACGATTCGCTGCGCACTTCGCTCGGTAATGCCTACTCGGTTTGCCACGTCACGCAGGCGTAAGTATGGCTCCTTGGCAAGGCAGATTAGCACGTGCGAATGGTTGGATAGAAACGTCCATGGAACCGACTTCTGTGGCGGCTCCTGGCCGAAACCATCTGTCAATTTGGATGCCTCCCCATTGAGCTAGTGTCGTCGCTAGTATGTAATGGGTTTCGCGACTTAATGTTCGTATGTAACATTATAGCAGGTCGCACTCTGAAACTCAAATTCACCGTGTCGCGTGCCATGTACCGGTGTTGGGTTTTCATAGCACGGTAAACATCACGCTGTTGGTACGATTGCAAGAAGCTACCTGGGGACACGATGTGGAGAAGGAAATAAACGGGAGAGGTATTTTGTTCCGTAGATTCCTGTAAATTATACGGGCAAGGTAAGGCTACGCTGTATCCTGCCAAGCTTGCGGGTGCTAGCCTGCGGTACGGCGTTACCGACCAGTGAAGCGCTACGCAGACCATTTTTTGAGAACCAGGCCACTGCTAAAACCTGATGCACAACGTGGCTTCAACCTGGTAACGACCATCTCTAACAGGCGAGTTGCGCGCGGCATTTCTCCGTTGGGCGCCAAAACAGTGCAGTGTGGGGTAATAATCAAATATGCTGAACATCACCGAACATTCTTCTCGATCGTCTACTCAACGCCGCACCGGCGTCTTCGCTAACTGGCAGTGTGAGAGGCTATTGGCATTCGTTGTCTTGTTTGCGATTGCATCGGCCCCCGCTACTGCCGCGTCTCGCACCACCTGGTCCTGGATATGGTCTCCAGACGGTAGCAAGCCACCTGAGACGCTCTACTTCCGCCAGACTTTTACATTGGCCTCCAAGCCTTCCAGGGCTTACCTCTACATTACTGCGGAAGATGGGTTTAAGGCATACCTCAATGGATTTGACACTCCGGTGTACGAGGCTCCAAT
>JAJYCW010000148.1 GCA_021777995.1 bacterium | reverse complement strand
TCACCCCATGACCTACGGTCATTCCCCTCTCCCTCCCAGTCGCTGGCGCTCCTTCGGGAGAGGGGCACAATGCCGCAACGTCGCTCACTGTTCGCCCACGACAAGCACCTCTGCTACCCCTCGCTCAAGGAGCGTAGCGACTGCCCGGGAGAGGGGTGGACGCGCGAGCGGCCGGGGTGAGGTCATTCACCCTAAGCAGCACCTGCAAGCTGTTGAACCTGCGCGCTCTACATAGCGTTTGTCAGTCTCGATTTAAAAAGGAATAGTACGTACCTTTCAAATCTATATGGTATTTGTTAGCTAGCTTGGCAATCCAATTGCCGTAAAATCGCGTCGCGCGTTTGTAAAAAGCTACTGGTAGTGGGTGTCCTCCAGCTTTTTTCTCATCACTGATGAACACCTGCTCCCCAAGTCCGTCCCACTGCGATTGCTGGCGTATAAGCACTGCCACTAACGCACGAACATTGGGTATCTTACCAGCGCTAAGCGCAGGCGGTAGACCTAGATACCGCTGACGTAATGCGGTGATATACTGATCGTAAATGACCCGCCCGCCATACCGGAGCACGAGTGTGTTGATTAATTTCTGGTCGCATGGTTCCACAGCACGTGGAAATTTGTTCATAGCGTCAAGGTCCTGCAACTCAAAAACTAGAAGGGGACGGGCCGCCTGTGAGCTGTTTGCAAGAGCGAGCCGCGTAACAGCAAATAAGTGCGACATGTTTTCAGCTCCGGCCTGCGGGCTGGAACCTAAAACTACAGCGTAGCGGCCCGGTATAATGGTAATATTATCACCGTTTGCCCAAAGTAACGCCATTCGTGTCAGGAGAAATGGGTCACGAGGAGCACGGGCAAGCGCCTTACTTAAAACACTATCCTCTTGGTAAAATTCTTGACGCGTAATGGTTCTATTTCCAAGAGTGAGATATGTAAGGTAGGCAGCATAGTCCTTGGGATGCGCCGCTAATAGCTGCTTGAACTCGGGGCGGACGGACTCGTCTCCCGCCATAGCGCGAAAGTACAGTGGCTGGCGCGCGGCTTTGTCAAATAGGAAGAGCGGAACACGGCCCAATTCCCCGGGTATGCTACCATACGTAACCATCATTTTGGTGAGTGATTTGGCTCTAGCCTTGTAGTGCAATGTAGATTGCATTTGAGAATTCGGCGCTGCCGCCACACAAATGCCGAGGCTCATTAGGAAAATTTGAGCACATAATACTGAACGCAGTTTCATCATTGACTTTCCTTCTATCGTACACCGATTCCGCAACCCAGCAGATAATTCCGCTGGGTTGCCGTACACATTACGGGTTCGTGGGATCTACGGCCCATTTAAGGTCCGGGGAGTAGGTGGTAGATTGGTGGCCTACAAAACCAGTGAATCCATCTGGTCCCCACACGGCACAGACTCCGCTTCTATAGGTGCTTGACACGGCAATATAAAACGCGGCTGCCGGGTAGGGTGCGGAGGATAGTTTGTGCGAGAGCTTGCACTTCACAGAGCCTCCGACAGTAAAATGTTCATTCTGTCTGAAGGCCAGATTCGCATCCGCTACGTGGGTACTTCCCGATATTGAGCCGGTATCGGTTTCTACATACCAGGTTCTTTGAAGGAAACCGCTTGCTCCACTCTGTGTACAATAGCACAGGAAATTCCATCCGCCTTGTAGGTTCTTTAATAAAGTCTTTTTGTAGTGGGCTGTTCCATACTTTCCAGCGTCAACTAGAGGAAGAGGGTACTTTACAGTATGCAGTTCTATCCAGTTGTCATACATCGGGTGGAAGGTGACGTAGATGTCAGCCGATGCCTTTGCGTGGTCTACCGCGTCGTATGCCGCAACGTAAATGTGGTCCGTGGTGCCTGGTAGTGCTGGTGCAACGAAATCGTTAAATGAGATTACGCCATTCGAAATAACTCCCGACCCGTAGTTGCCGGTTGCGCCATCATACCATTTGTATGGTGTGTTAGGACTCCAGTTACCCTCTGCAACTACCGAAATTGGCAAATCCTGAACGTCCTCGGGGTCACCAACATCTGCGTCGAGCACGTTAACCGATGCTTTATGCGTAAGAACTTGTACGTGAGGATAGGTTCCAGTGAAGTAGGTCGTAATGGGACTTACTGGGCTTAACCAGCGATTATCAAGCTTTATTCCGCAGCGCAGACCACAGAGGAGAAACTCCGTTTGATTGGACTTAGCGTTGCCTTTGGTTGCTTGTCCATGCACTCTCAATGTCGGCGTAGTGTAATTAGCTGTGCCACTGGATCCTTGAAGTGGTATCAAGTAAACGGATCTACCAGGGGGATAGGGAAGTATAAACGGACCGTTTTGCGCGGTTGTCAGATTAATGTTACCGCTGGGCGACGGTTCGTAATATTCCATTGAACCCATGATGAGGTCTTGTGGTATGGCACCCTGATTCGGTGCACTCTGGAATTGCTCCTCACTATCGTTGTAGCCACCGCTCACAGTACCCGTTAATACCGCGGGTGCCTGGTCGTTCTGATTAAACTGCAAGCCATACCAGGCATAGGGCCGCACTGCGATGACAGCGGGCGGATAGTCGTTGCCCTGTGGTGGAGGTCCAGTCCATGCCAGTTTAACGGCCTCTCTCCCAGAAAGCTGCAGATCGTCGCTATAATTACTGCCTACTGGCAGCCTGATAGGATAGTTTGCGCCGGAGGAGGCAAAGAAGTTGTACTCGGCACCTTGTGAGCTTAAGCCATTTACCTGCAGTGCAGTCATGCTTCCTGTAGGACACACGTATTGCCCGGTAATGGAACACCTTGGAACAATACTTGCAATGGACCAACCTCCCTGCTCTACACGTGCCTGTATCACACGTGCCTGTATAAGGAAAAACAACACTAGGCATCCGATTAAACCGACTCCCAAGGATTTCATTGCGCATGCCCCCGAGAATTAATCTGTTGCTGCGAGCGCCATGCGACTCGAAGCACAACTGGTTGCAGAGGGTAAAACACACCAAATCATGGTCTGATGGGCGATTCGCGCCCGCAGGAAAATCGAAGTCTCATTCCTGCACTACCGAGGCAAATCGAACTCTTTGGCTCCACATTTGTATTACGTTCATCGCAATACACCTTTTAACGTGTGCACACATGTTACGGATGTCAATCATCTTGTAAGGTCTCTACTCTCTTCCGCATCATTGGCGGTTAGGCGAACAGTTTGGTGAGATGATAGGCAGGAACTTACACCTGCATCTAACCGGTAGTGTTTCCAAACAAATAACTTCAACCGAGCGGAGCACACCAAACAAATAAACTAACAACACATCTTATTATAACGTCATAAATATATTTATTAACCATTTAAGACCAAAAATTTGCTGCAAAAATGTGAAATGCTAATCGCTATACGCAAACCTTGGTAGGTGAGCTCCGTTCCTGCACATATAGTAACGCCCGTGATGGCAGCGACAATATCTTTGAAGGGATGCGCCACCCTCGCAGCGCATCCCTGTTTCTTACTGTGGCACTAACCGTAAGGACCGGAAATTCATCACGGCGCCGTGCGGCATGGAGGTTGCTTTTACCACAACCTTCACCATACCGGTTTTAGAAATGGTGACGGTTCCTACATTAACGGTTTTGTAGTCACTCCATCCCCCGGTAGAGGCGGCAGTCCCACCGCAGGAAGATCCATCAGCCATCACGGTGAACGTGCTGCCGGCGAAAGCGGGGTCCACGGCCATAGTGATCTCAGCGTTAAAGACGCCGGGCTTGGTGACCTTCACGTTCCAAGCGATGTAGTCGCTTTCGTTGGTCCAGTAACCCACGTCGGTAGGACTGTGCTCCTTTTGTGCACTGCTTCCCACAATTGTACAAGCATCAGCCGTAAGGTCTATAACGCCATTATCGTCCTGCATAAGCGGAGGCGGGGGCATCACCTGTGGCGCCCCGTGCGGGTTGACTACGATGACTGTGGCAACCGGGTCTGGAGCATTGGCAGGTACCGTTATGGTCGCTCCGCTTGCGCCAGCAGTTACGCTTAATTTGGTATGCGGTGCGGCAAGCAAATGGGCATCGATAGTAGGATTTGTGAGAGGAACCAACAGCTTTCCATCCTGCGGCCAATGGAACACGCTCAGGTAGAGCAGACCGTGCTTCTGGGTACACCGTCCCCATGGGAGTTGGTAGGGAAACGGGCTCGCTGTTGTGCCGTAGATGGCAGCGCCGTTTACCTTTAGCCAGGCACCCATCTTCATGAGCCGCGATACCTCACCAGCGGGTATCTGCCCCAATGCGTTTGGTCCCACGTTAAGCAGGTAGTTGCCACCTTTACTCACAATGTCAATGAGGTTATGGATAAGCGTAGTGCTGCTCTTGAAATTGTGGTCGCCTTTTATATATCCCCACGTATCGTTAATCGTCATACACGTTTCCCAGTCGCGGCCAAGACCGTTCGCAGGAATGGTCTGCTCAGGAGTATCGTAATCTCCTGCAAATCCGCCAAGCCTGTTGTTGCTAATAATCCACGGCTGGTACTTCTTGATTAGCCTCACGAAGGGAGCGGCCCGTTCTGGCGTCATGTCTACAGGGGTATCCCACCATATCACGGCGAGATGCCCGTAGTGAGTAAACAGCTCTTTTACCTGTGGAAGTGCCACGTTCTTCAGGTAGGTGTCAAAGTTGCCTTTCTGAGCGGGGTCCCAGTGACCACCTATTGCCCTGCCGCCTGGGTGATGCCAGTCTTGTGCCTGCGAGTAATAGACGCCTAGTGGCATGTGGTCCTCGTGCGCGGCATTGGCCAGCATCTTCAGCGGGTCTTTGTGGTAAGGCGTTCTGTCGTAAATGTTGTACGTACCAACATGGCTGTGAAACATCGCGAAGCCGTCGTGGTGTTTTGCTGTGATGACCATATACTTCATACCGGCTGCCTGTGCAATATGCACCCAGGTTTGGGCATTGAACTTCACGGGATCAAACTTGCTGGCAAGTGCGGCGTACTGCTCGACGGGAATTTTAGCGTCGTTCATGATCCACTCGCCGATTCCTGGCACACGCTTCCCGTTCCACCAACCTGCCGGCACGGCGTATAGGCCCCAATGAATAAACATACCAAAGCGGGCCTTGCGCCACCAGCTCATACGGGCGTTATGTTGGGCAGGCGTTTCTGGCCGCAGTTTAGACGGTGCAGCATTCGCATTAGGTGCAGCAGCAAGTCCTGATATCGCCACGCATAACATCGCGGACGTCAGAAGTCTCCTGGTCATTTGTCACTCCTTCACAAGTTCGGGTAAGACCAAATATTTGCGGAACTATAATTCAAGATCGCTGCCGTGGGTTCCTGCGTGCATCGTTACGAGTTTGGCTGGAACCTTAGTGGCAGCGACCGATTGTCAATGCTGCAGCTTATCTGCAGTGAGTCCCATTACAGCGGGCAAGTTGCCCGCTGTTACAACTATCTGAAGCACCTACAATCGACCTGTGTTGGACCGTTCGACCAACGGTTGGGTCAGCATCCTTCCATGCCTGGTTGGCAGCAGCCCGACCAAACGGGTTTGAGTGCCTTACGCCCGCCTTTCATCAAACCCCTCGCAGTTTGCTGGCATATTATATGCCGAACCTGCACCTGGGTCACCGTGCCTGAAACACGTATATGTTCACACTATAGCGCGGCAGCGTGAGTAAACCGCTTAAAGAACTAACCGATTGGCTAGTGATTTTGGCGTCCTTACCATTGGCGTTGGCAGATGCTAGGCGCCAGAGAATGCCTTTGTGAGCGAGCTTGGCGCCCGAAACAGCGAGATTAATAGACTGCTCCACGTTCGTGGGGTTGAGTACGGCGACGGTCAGTGAATGATGATGGGTCGTCCAAGCGCCTGCAACATCCAGCGGGAAAGTTGGGCTTCCCGCATTCACTACTGGCTGCTCACCTCCAGGAGGATCAGTGGGCTTTGGTTGCGGAGAGTTTCCTGAAACTTCCACAGGGATTGTACCGAAGTGGTCTCGATAGATCTTGAAGACCAATCCGTTACTGTTGAGCTTGTCTCCAGAAGCAGTTCGTTTAAGGAGGGAGGTGGCAAACGTATAGGCAGCCATCTTAATGATGTTGCTGTGCCTGAACATCTCTTGAAACACCCAGGCATAGGCAGGATAAACTGGATAACGGTTATTACCAGAGTAAGCCCACTCGTCAATGCTGAGTGGTTTAGGATGTTTCACCAGCTGCGGGAAGAGTTTCTCGTAATGTTTATACTCCTCATATTTAATGCGCACATGATTTGCCGGACGGCGCATCCAGTCTGTGATCGGTTCATTAGGATTGTTAGGAACTTGACGGCCCGTAGCAAGGTCTAGGTGAGTATTACCGTAGTTGTAATAATGCTCGCTGATCATATCGAAATAGTTGAAACATCTCGAGAGCAGCATACCGTCCCAGTCCTCAGGCGAGAGGTATTTCGGCACAAGATCTGGCCCCAGTGACAAAGACTCTCTGGAGCCGGTCATTGTATCCGGCATGGCACCGCTAGCAATTAAAACTATTCCAGGATCGACTTTCCTCATGGCCTTAGCAAACTGATTCTGCTTGTACATATACTGGTAGGGTTTCATTGCCCCAAACTGGTAACTAATTCCCCACATCTCGTTGCCAATTCCCCAGAAACGCACGTCATATGGCTTGGGATGACCATTCTGCGCCCGCCACCTGCCCATGGGGGTTTTCACTGATCCGTTGGTATATTCCACTTCCTGAGCCGCAGACCATGCGTCACCAAGCCCGGCATTCACCGTGATATATGGCTTGACGTCTATGAGTTTACAGAATGTCATAAACTCATCTAATCCGATGTCGTTAGATTGCACCGCATTCCACACAGGATCGAAGGTGGGTGGGCGTTTGTCAGGGTCGCCAACGGTGTTGCGCCAGTCATATGCGGATACGAAGTTCCCTCCTGGAAAGCGGTAGATGCCGGAATGCAGGCTTTTAAGTGCCGCAATTGCATCGGGCCGAAATCCATCGACGTTGTCGGAAGGCATTAGTGAAATCGCGCCGATATGGAACGAACCACTACCCTGCCCTACAATCTCAAACCTGGCAGCACCAGTTTGATCTGCTTTAAACGAAAATAGGAACTTTCTATAGTGCAGACCCAACTTACCTAGCCTAACCACCTGGCGGGTAGAATTTGGCCCGGTACCCCATACGATATTGATTGCAACCTTGGCTGTGGCGTCGCCAGCCAGCTGGATGCGGCCGGTGTAAGATTTGCCCCGGATGAACCTCACTCCGCTCTGGGCAATGCCCCGCGGCGCATTAGCATCGAGCGTGATAAGCGGCGTGTGGACACCCACAAAAGGATGTTTGGTATCCATTACCACAGAATCCCGCGGTCCAATCGGATTCCACCTCCCGGGTACAACACCCCTCATGCCTCCAAAGCCGCCAAAGCGAGATGCTGCAGGGTTTACCGGCGGAGGCGGTTGAACCGCGTAATAGAACTTCCTATCATCCAGCATCTCGCTCCAGAGGCCGTTGTAAACAAGATTGCCTAACTGCTCGATGAACTGCCCGTAGATGTAGGGAGAAATAGGAGCCCGGACTACCGAGGCGTCGACGTGAGCGGTAACCGTTTGCCCAGTCGCCGGTAGTTGGGCGTCTAGTGCGGTAACTGCGACAAGCAACAATAAAATCCGGGTTATTTTCATGGTATGCACAGATTCACCTTCCTGTAATGGAGCTCCCTAATGTAGCGGAGTGCTGAAGTTGTCACTAGAATTGAATCATTTCCGTGTGTAAAGCGGTTGATGTCTCCCGCCAACCATTGCGTTGAGAAATGAACAATATGAGCGCGGTGTTTTCGCGTACGTGGTTTCCCGCTTTGACTTCCGGGTCAAGCCGATTATCAGCCATGTTTAACAAGGCAGTCTAAAACTCGGCAAAATAAAAACCGACATTTCCGCGAGATCCATGGATGATTGTTAGCTTAATTTACCCCGAATTTCAAAATTCAGGTCGTAAATTGCGATATTGAGAGCTTTTCGAGCAGCAAGTTGGGGTATACATGCTGCATATTTCACTACAGGATGCGTGACAGTCAACGAATAATGGCGATAGATCACTCGTAATCGCGCTTTAGGCTAATCTGCATATCGCGGTAACCGTTTGATTGTACAACCACAGCGAGGGCAGAGATAGTCTACAAACTCGACCAACTAAGCAGGAGCAACCACCGACCCAACCAGTGGTTGCAGGTTTCGACGGCCAAACAACGGTCTTGGTATAAGTAAATGCTTTGCGTTTGCACTAGCCTCTGCGGCGGCGCTGCGCTCGTTGCTATCGGTGGTTTGCCACACTAGCCTTGTTCACGCAAAAACAACGCAAACAAGGATGACACTCTCGCCAACGGCTTGGCTATTATGCTTGGTCTTATTACCGTAGGACATAGGGTGGAAACCATTCCGAACCATTCATCTCAGCGTCCGTCGTATTCTTCACATGGTAATCCATAAACAGCTCGTTAACTCGCCCAACAAAGGCGTAGGTTGTGTGGCTGTGAAAACTATCCCAGTCGCCCATTAGAAGCGTCGAAGCCGGATGTGCAAATTGAGAAGGACGCATCTGAAATAGTGCTGGATACCACGTGTACTTGTAACTACAGCCGTAAATAGGAAAAAATGGCCCTACAACTGCTGGGTCCATCAGTCTGTCTAATGGACAGTGGTAGACCTCCCGGTTATGGATGTACGGCGCAAATACAGCGCGGAGATCCGGCAACTTAACAAATTTGGCGATATCAGAACGGGGCATGATCATGACTTTACGCTGAACGAGGAGGTGCGAGAATGGATCCATAGCT
>JAJYCW010000024.1 GCA_021777995.1 bacterium | reverse complement strand
CGTTCGTAAGCACCGTCTTTATGAAGCCCTGAGTAATGAACGCAACATGCTTGCCGTCCGGGCTGCAAACGGGGTCGTCCTTCCGAAACATACCGTACGTCAACTGGACGGGCTGCCCAGCACCAAGGATGTACAGTTGAGTCCGATTGGCATCCCGAAGGTTACTAGCATAGATAACTTGATGCCCGCCCATTGTCCAGGTCGGTGCATCCTTCTGCGACCTGTCCGACCTCTGCGTAAGAGGCACCAGCGACGTCCCGTCAGCTTTGACCGAGTACAGATTCGTGTTGCCGTCCTTGTCTTGCTGAATAAATGCGATACTATCCGCTGTGTTGAAGCTGATGCCGTTCACCAGCCCCGTCCTTCCAGATCGAGAGATATAGTAAAAGTATGCAATTAATATCAGGGCAAGCAACAGTACAATGAGCAGCCTCATCTGGCGTCGTTGCTTTTCGCGTTGCCACCAGCCAAATCCTGGTGATTCTGGAGGAGTACTCGTGGATGTCATCAATGAATTCCTGAATAAGTGACGTTCCGAAATGAAATGACGGCAAATGCAGCCATGCACACGTGTGGTAGTGGCGAGCATGAAAATACCAGTGGAAGGTTAGCACTTAAGACCGGGTTTAGTCAAGCGAGCAAACATTAAGAGCGTGTTAAGCAAGCACGCCAACTACGCAACTGTAATCCTTTGGATTGACACTTTCCGGTTCAAATGTGCTTACCAGGCGAACACTGGCATAAGGAGCCATCACCCAACGAGGGGTCAAAGAGGGCCAAATATTTGGGATCGTAGTTTTGAAGCAGACCTAGTGCCGCGCAGACAACCTAAATTCTGCGGAGCTCGGAGGATCGTCTGTGGGTTTGGTAAGTGAATCGTGCCACTCTTTGGCTCGAAGTGAAGCCTTGTGTGCCAAATCATGCTGCTCTTGAACGCTTGTGTCATTCGGTAACTCTGGTTCACCTGCAAGCCCGTCTTCAAATTGATGAGCAATAACTGCTGCAAATACTGCCGCTACACCGGTGACAAAATAGAATATAAACCGAAGCGAGCCAAATCCAAATAGCAACACAAATGCCTGCCACAAGAAGAAGAGACCACCAGCACTAAAATAGACTCTGCGCGCTAGTACACTGTTAGGCTGCACGGTCTCGGTAAGTCCCGCAAAAATGGCCATTGCCCCTACGAGTAGCAGCACACCTTGCCAAACCGCATGCCCCCAGGTGTAACGCATGAGTTCGGGAAGTGCGATGGTAGCAGCACGCAGACCACCCCTAATGGTAAAAAGGCCCACGGTAAAGCAAAGAGTAATCACTAGAAACCTGCGCAGCAACGACGCAAACATGGCAAGTACCAGCACAAACAGCACAGCAGAAAGTGCCGTTGAGCGGTCGCTAAGCCACCGCAACACTGGCTGCTCCATTACAAATGTAGCCGCTGCTGTGGTAAAGGCGGAGATGCCCAGTGTTGTCCGCCGCACTACAGGGTTGTTAAAGGCTGCCTTATTCACGATTGTGCACCTCAGCACGCGTGGACCTAGACTGATCCTCCAGGAGATTACCCCGCACCCATTATCGGAATTCTATCGTGTAGATCGCACCACCAAAACGACTAGGTGCATGCATCTATTCAAATTATAGGACGCATTGAAACTCGGGAATGTTATCGATTGCCACGATTTTATTGCCCCGCACTCACGATTCGCACTAATATTTACAATTATATACCCGGATAATTACGGTGTCAACAGTACAGGCAAGAATAAATCAATGTAGTCGTAGCACAATTCATGCCTATATTAGCGTCACTGGCCCGGTAACTGGCAATTTGTATAAATTTAGTTAAAAGCCGGTAATAATAATAGGTAAACCTGTCAATTATATACAAGTACGGGCAAGCATTTGTCCTAGCTTATTCTGGAAAAGGACTTACTCTGAATGAACTCATCGGTCCTTGCGGGCGCAGCCACAGCGCCTGCAAAACTTGAAATGCCGGTTACCACCGACTCGTTATTGCAACGCCCGAACGAGCATTGCTCGTTTGTCATTTTTGGCGCATCCGGAGACCTTACCAGACGCAAGCTCATCCCTGCGCTTTACAACCTCGCATGCGCGGGCCTGTTGCCAGAGGGTTTCCACGTGTATGGGTTTGCTGTAACCCCGATGGATGACGAAGGTTTTCGAGAATCGATGGGGCAGGCAATCCGCGAGTCGCACGAGGCTACCACGTTTGACGCCCGTGTTTGGAACCAGTTTGCAAAAGGACTGCACTACATCACCGCGGATTTCCTTTCACCAGAGGGCTACCAGCAGCTTTTACAGCGTCTAACCACAGCTGAACAGGCGTCTAACGCGCCCGCAAACCGGCTGTTTTATCTTGCAACCCAACCAAGCTTTTATGCCGATATCGTCGAACGCCTGGGAAGCAGCGGCCTGGCTACAAAAACACCTACTGGCCCTAACTGGTCGCGATGCATCATTGAAAAGCCATTTGGTCATGATCTAACATCGGCTACCGCGCTTAACGCTAGTATTCATGATGTCTTTCTGGAAGACCAGATTTACAGGATTGATCACTATCTGGGCAAAGAAAATGTTCAGAACATCATGGCGTTTCGGTTTGCAAATTCTATAATTGAACCGATTTGGAACCGCCGATATGTTGATCACATACAGATCACCGCAGCGGAAACGTTGGGCGTCGAGCACCGAGGAGGCTACTACGAGGAAGCTGGCGCTCTACGCGATATGTTCCAGAATCACCTGCTTCAGCTGCTCGCCATCGTCTGCATGGAGCCGCCAGTGCGGTATCAGGGTTCCAGTGTGCGCGACCGTAAAGCGGACGTACTACGGGCCATGGTTCCAATCAATCCCGAGAGCCTTGCGGATATTGCCGTACGAGGTCAGTATGGTCCCGGTATTATTGACGAGCATAGCGTCATTGGCTACAGGCAGGAGCCTAACGTTCGACCCACCAGCAATACTGAGACGTTTGTCGCCCTAAAACTCATGGTAGATAACTGGCGCTGGGCAGATGTACCCTTCTACCTTCGGTCCGGTAAGCGGATGCCGGCAAAAGTTACAGAGATCGTTATTCAATTCAAGCGCGTTCCTCACCTTTTCTTCCAACTTGGGCAGGACGACCAGATGGAACCTAACCTGCTCACCATGCGCATTGCTCCGGACGAGGGCATTGCATTACGCTTCAGCGCCAAACTTCCAGGCCCTGAAATGCACCTGCGGCCGGTACAGATGAATTTTAACTATGCCGATGCCTTTAATGTAAAGCCGGCTACCGCCTACGAGACTCTTTTGCTGGATGCAATGATAGGCGATTCCACTCTATTCAATCGTGCCGATCAGGTAGAGGCTGCTTGGGGCGTGCTGGAACCACTTATTGATATATGGGCAGCATCGAAACCATTTCAGCCATTTCCTAACTACGCATCAGGAACGTGGGGACCGCCAGCCGCCGACGCTCTCATTGCGCGGGATGGCCGATCGTGGAGAAATCACTCTGTTACCAGTGCCACGCATACTGTTCGGCATGCCACCGCGCATGTAGAGCACAGCGGTGAACCAATAGGTGCCCGGCGCAACAGGGGTGACTCCGGTACAGCTCGCGATAAGTGAACTCTGTGTAACGCACCCACCTGGTATGAAAGAAACGAGTAGTGACATTGTCCTTAACCCAGAGCATCGTAGACATTGAGTACGTGCAGCGCCTGGCCAGAATGGCGGGCGTCATGGCAATTACCAGCCAGCGAAACCTGCACGCCGAGCTGAAGGCGGACGGTTCGTTTGTTACCGAGGCCGATAGGGATATTGAGCAGTTCGTGAGGGCAAGGCTTGCAGAGCGCTATCCGGACCATGAGTTCCTTGGCGAGGAGTTTGGCGGCAGCCCACAAACCGACAAACCGTTGTGGGCCATTGACCCCATTGATGGTACGACAAATATGGTAACCGGACTGCCACTCTGGGGCATATCACTTGGCCTCACAGTTGCGGGAGAGCCTGTGGCCGGTGTATTCTACATGCCTGTTACGGACGAAATGTTCTGGGGTGAGAAAGGCCGAGGTAGTTATTGCAACGGCGCTCCGTTGAAGACTCCCCCGCCATCGGAGCTGCATCGTGAAAGCACCCTTGGCTTCACGAGCACCGCGCTAAAAAACCTCGATACCTCAGAGTTGATGGGGCGGATTCGCTGCCTTGGGTCTATTGCCGCCGACATCGCATATACTGCGCGGGGGAGCCTTGCGTGTATTGTTGGCTGTCAGGAGGGATCATGGGATATTGCCGCTACCCTCTGCATCGCTCGTGAGGCGGGCTGCAACATGGCTTATCTCACGGGTGATAAGGTTCACTTTCCTGACGTAATGCTTGAGGGACGGACGCGAGGCGCATTTGTAGTGGCTCATCCGCAAATGGTGAGCAGGATGATCGAACTCTTAGGGTAGGTTATGCTTAGCGATTGCTGCGGCAATGCAGCTAAGTATTGCCTCTGCCGTGGCGCGCTTTGATTGAAGCGGCAGCGCCTCCGATCTGCCGTCGGGCCAGTGCAGCGTAACAGCGTTGGTATCTACATCGAACCCAGCGTCTGGCCGGGATACATCATTACTCACGATCAAATCCAGCCCTTTGGATTGAAGTTTCCGTGCTGCATTCACGTCTATGTCATCCGTCTCCGCAGCGAATCCTGCGATAAATTGTCCAACAGCCCGCCGGGCAGCGATGGTGGCAATAATATCTGGATTTGGTAGGAGCTCTACGGTGAGGGAAGTAGTGCTGTTTCGCTTAAGCTTTTTTGAAGCAACGGAGGCTGCACGGTAATCAGCAACCGCTGCCGCGCCAATCACCACATCACAAGTTGGCGCTGCATGCATGCAAGCTTCCAACATCTGCTCGGCTGTCTCTACCCTTACAATCTTGACGAAGGCAGGAGGTTCAAGTGCGGTTGGCCCGCTTACCAGAATTACCGATGCGCCTCGATGCACCGCTGCCTCTGCCAGAGCGTAACCCATTTTCCCACTTGAGCGGTTACCTATGTAGCGCACAGGGTCTAGAGGCTCACGCGTAGGACCGGCGGTAATGAGCAGGCGGCGCCCCTTAAAGTCGTCATGTGTGCTCAGTCTTATTCGGACTGCATTTACTATCTCGTCCACATCTGCAAGCTTGCCATAGCCTATGTCCTGGCACGCTAAAACGCCGTAACCCGTGGTAATAATCTCCACTCCACGCTCGGTTAGGGTAGTCATATTTGCCCGTGTCGCAGGGTGTTCCAGCATTACGGTGTTCATGGCCGGGGCAACCAGGAGGGGCGTAGATGTGGGAACCGCTAAAAGACATGTGCTCAAAAGATCATCGGCAATTCCCGTCGCAAGTTTAGCAATTATATTGGCGGTAGCTGGTGCCACTAACACAATGTCGCTGCTTTGGGCAAGGTCAATATGCGCGATGCGATCCGAAAGAGGTTCGTCAAATAGGTCCACCAGCACAGGATGTCTGGTGAGCGCACGGAAAGTAGGTGCTCCCACGAATTCTGTCGCCGACGAGGTCATCACCACGAACACGTCGGCGCCCAATTTACCCAGTCGACTGCATATATCAGCCGCCTTATACGCGGCAATGCTGCCACATATGCCTAGTAGCACGCGCTTGCCCGCAAGTGGTGCGGAGGTGGTCATTTAATGCGCACTCGTTCTGCCGATATAACACAAGCAAGCTGGGCCAGAGCCTGGTCTAACACGTCGTTAATTACCACATAGTCATACTGCATCGCCTGTTTCAACTCGGCCTTTGCTATCTCCATTCGATTCGTTACCGCAGCTGCCGAATCGGTGTCGCGAAGTCGCAACCTCCGCTCCAGTTCGGTAAGTGATGGCGGAGCTATAAAGATTAGGCGGGCCTCAGGCATAAGCCGTCTCACATTAAGCGCACCCTTAACCTCTATTTTGAGGATAACATCTGATCCCTGCTCTATGTTTGCCTGTACTGGTTCAACAGGGGTTCCGTAATAGTTTTCGCCATATTTCTCGTATTCCAGAAACCGGTTAGAAGCTATATCGCGGGCAAAGGCTGCATGGGTCACGAAGTGGTAGTCGCGCCCATTCACTTCGTTCATTCGAGGAGAACGCGTCGTCGCGCTCACACTTCTCATAATCCCGTCCGTCTGCGAAATGAGCCGGTCAATAAGGGTATCCTTGCCAACTCCCGACGGCCCTGAAATTACAAAAAGCCTTCCTTTTGCGTTGCGCTGCAATAGTATATCCATAACGCAATTATGACACACGCACCTAATTGTAAGGATCATTATCGCTGCAAACTCTGCTCTCAGCGGCTAAACATAACGCCACCGTGGGTGTGGATGCCCGATGCACGAAGATCGGTAAACACATCCTTTACACCCCTCGTATTAAGCTTGAGTAACCCGCATGTGCCATAACCCGTATGCAATTCTTAGGAAACTGTTTACCCAGCGGAGGCCTTTTATGAGCAAACTATATCAGCACATCGACGCAAACACACAGGCGGCGCGATGGGACCAACGATACGGTGCGGACCAGGATTCCTGGGTCTTCGGCAGACGTCCAAGCTGTATGGCACAACAAGCGGCTTCGCTGTGGGAGGAGCTTTGGCCCGGCGAGCGTCCTGAGGTACTTGATCTTGGATGTGGAGAAGGCAGAGATTCGGTCTGGTTTGCCAGCAGAGGCTGGCGTGTCACTGCAGTAGACATTTCTACTGTTGGTCTTCAAAAAGCCAGTCGCCTCGCGATGGAGCAGGATGTAACAATCACGGCGCTCATTCACAGTGACATCCTACAATTCGAGCCGAATCCGGTTTATAATCTCGTTTTTGCTGGCAGCAGCTTGCACGGTTTAGGTGATGCGTGCATACTGTATCTTCGTAAACTTCAGGAGGTCGCGGCTATCGGCAGCTTGCACGCCATACGGCTAATGTCCACGGCAGCCGAGGGCCCGGAAGATACCGGTAACATGTACCGCGTTGAACCCGGCGAGCTGCTCGACCTATACGAAGGCTGGCGAATACTGGATACAAGCGAAAACAGAGTCTGCATACTGCGCACAGGTCGTTACCACTCATTTTCTGAATTGATTGCGCAGAAAGTGTAATGATTTGGCGTTTGCCGGCGGGTGCGTCTTAACCTAACGCGTTAAAACGCATTGCAAGCAGCGAACACAATCATAGTGATTGGGTTTACACGGCCTCAACTGCACCTATGCAAAATGCAATTTATCGTGTCACGGCGTAGGGGAGCAACGCAATTTTGGCAGTTGTTGGGCCATTGAATGGCAGCCTGCACACTTCAGCGACTAAATTGCCTGTGGGAAAGCTCACCAGTTTGCTACCATAGCAAATTGGTCGCATCAACTGCTTCCCTCTAGCTGCGCAGACGACTCGCATGAGAGAAAGCGCTGGCGCACGGCTCAACGGCAAAAGGTGGTCGTGGTATCCTAATAGCAATGTAACATCGGGCAGGAGGCACCGTCTGTGGGCGAGATCACTATTGTAGGGGGCGGTTTTGCCGGCGTGGAGGCCGCATGGGCAGCTGCACAGCGGGGTGTTAGAGTTAAATTAGTAGAGATGCGGCCCGTTAGTTCTACAGCGGTTCACAAGACGGGCGACCTTGCGGAGCTGGTCTGTTCAAACTCGTTTAAATCTAACCTGCTTACTAACGCTAGTGGTGTTCTAAAGGAAGAGATGAGGATGCTTGGCTCTCTTGTCCTACCCATAGCAGCCAGGCACAGCGTACCTGCAGGGGAGGCCCTCGCAGTCGACAGGGAACCCTTTGCGCGTGAGGTAACCGCTGCAGTTGAGGCGTGCGACCTTATAACCATTGAGCGTCGCGAAGTAACGAGCCTACCGGAAGACCGCCCCCTCATTATTGCAACCGGCCCACTCACAGGTGCTGCGCTTGCTGCAGAAATAGCACAGCTCACCGGGGCCGAGTCTTTATCGTTTTTTGATGCGGTGGCTCCCACTGTTACTGCCGAAAGCCTGGATATGAGCCGGATCTTCCGGGCTTCGCGCCGTGGTCGCGGAAATGACTTGTCAGTAGCTGCACCAGATGACGTAGCACAGGGATGTTCGGCACCACAGTTGGACAACGCTGACTATCTGAATTGTCCGTTTGAGAAAGAAGAATACCTTGCCTTCTGGCAGGCGCTATGTGATGCTGAAAAGGCACCTGTTCACGGTGAAGAGGACAGTGGAGCGAAGATGGTCTTTTTCGAAATGTGCGTGCCCGTGGAGGAACTTGCTCGCAGAGGCCCCCGCACACTTGCCTTCGGACCGATGAAACCTATTGGATTGGAAGATCCTCGCACTGGCCGCCGTCCCTATGCGGTCGTCCAGCTGCGTCAGGAAAACCGCGAAGGTACTTTGTGGGGGCTCGTGGGTTTTCAAACGCGACTTAAGTGGGGGGAACAGAGTCGAGTTCTGCGGATGATTCCTGGATTACAGCACGCAGAATTTGTACGGTACGGCGTCATTCACCGAAATACCTACGTAAATTCACCGCGGGTGCTGCTACCGGGCTGCGGTCTACGCGAAGCAGAGGGTGTATTCCTTGCTGGACAGATTACCGGAGTAGAAGGTTATCTTGAGAGCGCCGCTACGGGTATAGTCGCCGGGATAAACGCTGCACGGCTAGTACAAGGACAAGAGGCGGTCGTACCTCCAGTCAACACGGTGTTGGGCTCGCTGTGCCGGTATCTTGTGGATACGGATGCCCGCCATTTTTCCCCCATGAACTCTAACTGGGGCATCGTACCAGAGCTGGAAACACCGATAAAGGATAAGCGGGAAAAAGCTCGCCTTAAGTCCGAACGGGCATTGCAAGAGATGCGCCAATGGAGCGCCAGTCTTGGTGCCTAAGCCGCTTTCCGCATTGCACCATGTGCGGGCAGCTAGATCTCCATTACTACAGGAACGACAACGGGCCGTCGTCCTGTGCGCTTACGCAGGTACCGAGCGGCAGTGTCATGAACGACCATTCTGACCGTATCGAGATCGCTACCTTCTGCAGCAGGCAGATCTTCTAGTACGGAGACAATGCGCTCGGCGGCCTCTTCAAACATTTCGCTGCTATCTTCGGGATGGAGGAAGCCCCGCGATAGCAGGTCGGGTCCAGAGAGTATTTCGCCCGTGCCTCGGTCCATGCTTAGCGTCACTATGACGGTTCCATCCTGCGAAAGATGTCGGCGGTCTCGAAGCACCGCGTCGCTGACTCCTCCGGTGGAAATTCCATCCACCAGAACGCTTCCATGGGGAAACTCCAGGTCAGAATTACGTACGCCATCCTCGTCCATCACCAGAGCCTGACCTATCTCGAAGGTTAGGATCTGCTCTTTTGGGTAGCCCATTTCGGATGCCATCGAGCGATAAGCAGCATAGTGGCGATGTTCACCGTGGTACGGCACTACAAACTCGGGGCGAGTCAGGTTAATCATGAGCTTCAATTCTTCCTGGTAACCGTGCCCGGATACGTGTACATTCTGAATGTGCTCGTAGATAACCTTAGCACCCAGTTTGAAAATGCGGTTAACCACACGCCAAACCATATCCTCGTTACCAGGAATCGGCGTTGATGAGAGAATAACAGTATCGCTTGCCTGAATCTGTATCTTGGAGCCGGCGTCGCGGCTCATTCGAGTAAGTCCAGCGAGTGGCTCACCCTGGCTACCTGTGGTTAATATGGCAACCTCATGTGGCTCATACTTGGAAAGGTCTTCAACACGAATGAGGTGCTTGTCGCTTATGTTGAGAAACCCTAACTGGCGTGCAGTCGCCACGTTCTGGGTCATGGAGCGGCCGAAGATTACGACCTTGCGACCATGCTGAACCGCCATGTTATAAACTGTTTGCACTCTGTGGAGGTTAGAACCAAAAGTCGCAACAATTACGCGCCCTGGGGAATGCTGCATGAACCTGTCGAATACCGGAACCAGGCTCCTCTCAGACGGTGACCACCCTGTCCGCTCGACATTTACACTATCCGAAATCAGCAGTTTGACACCCTCTTCGCCCAGTTGCGCAAAACGCGCAGTGTCGCAGATATGGTTGTCAATCGGCGTCTGATCAATTTTGAAGTCGCTGGTGTGCACTACTGTACCAACGGGTGATTTAATAACCAGGCTGACGGTATCTGGTAGTGAGTGCGTAACGTGAACGGCCTCAACGGTGAGCGCTCCAAATGTAACCACCTGCCGGTCTGGATAGGCTATAAAGTCCACAGCAGAGGCCAAGCCGTGTTCGGCAAGCTTGGTACGAACCATACCCAAAGTTAGCGGTGACCCGTAAACAGGTACTGGTAGCTGCTTTAAGACAAACGGAAGTGCACCGACATGGTCTTCATGACCGTGGGTAAGGCAGATCGCCCGAACTTTTTCACGGTTTTCTAGCAGGTAAGTGATATCGGGAATGATGAGATCGACGCCTGGCTGCTCCTCGTTAGGGAACATGACACCGCAATCTACCACGATAATGTCGTCGCCATAATGAAAGGCGAGCATATTTTTGCCTATATCACCGCTTCCGCCTAGCGAGAGAATATGTAATCTCTCTTGAGTCTCGGTCAATTTGCCCTCATTCCGTTTAATCCAAACTACTTGTCAATCGTACAACAAAACTTTCGTGCACGGCAGCCGTTTAGGTTTTCGAACCGGCATTAACCTATGTTCACCGCAGCTAAACGCACGTCGTGTTACTGTTTTAGCAAACCCTGCTGTATCAACATCTGGCGTACTTTTTCGCTTTCCCCGTCCGTTGCTGGTACCAATGGCAGTCGTACGGTGCCACCCGGCAAGCCAAGCATATTGAGAGCAGCTTTAAGCGGTACGGGGCTGGGAGTTGTAGGCTGAAAGCATGCGCGCACCACGGGCAGCATTTCCCCGTTTAGCCGTGTTGCCGCAGCTAGATCCCCTTGGAAAAATGCCGTGTGCATGGCCTTTAGCTTTTTGCCAACCAGATGCGACGTAACACTTATAACTCCGCAGCCACCTATAGCCAGCATGGGCAGCGCAAGACCGTCGTCGCCGCTATAAAGGTAGAAATCAGCGCGCACGCCTGCTACTATTTCAGCGCACTGCACAAGGTTTCCAGAGGCCTCTTTGACTGCCACTATGTTGGTAAACTCGTTCGCAAGCCGAATGCAGGTTGCCGCCTCCAGATTTTGGGCGGTGCGTGGTGGAACATTGTACAGGATACAGTTGAGCTGCGGAACAGCCTTTGCGATGGAGGCGAAATGCTGATACAACCCTTCCTGTGAAGGCTTGTTGTAAGGCGGCACTACCAGCAGTGCTGCATCCACGCCAATTTCTGCGGCCTCACGGGTAAGCGCAATAGACGATGCCGTGTCATTACTTCCGGTACCAGCTACGACAAATCCCCTGCCTGCAGCAGCACGCTTAACCAATGTAAACAATCGCAGCTTCTCATCGTGCGATAGCGTGGGCGACTCACCGGTAGTACCACACACCACGATACCGTCGGAACCATTAGCAAGCAGATGCTCTACCAGAGCATTAACCCCCGCTTCGTCAATTTCGCCATTCGCTAGAAACGGCGTGACCATTGCGGTTAGTACCTGGCCAAAAGGCGCAGTTGCACTCATTGTGCACTCCTCATCCAATATTCAGCAATCTGCAGCCCGTTAAGAGCCGCTCCCTTCAGGATCTGATCACCACAAACGAACATATCCACGGCATTTTCACATGAATCATCATAGCGCAGTCTACCAATCAAAACGTCATCTGTTCCGCTAGCCTCAATTGGCATCGGGAAGTGATTCGCCTCGCGGTCATCCACCACTTTTACGCCAGGGAAGGACTCATAAACCGCGCGGATCTGCTCCAGGGTCGGCCGACATCCGTCCGCAAATTCTACATTGATTGACTCTGAATGGGCCCTGAGAACGGGCACTCGCACACAGGTCGCCGATACGCGAAATTGACTGTCGTGAAGTATCTTGCGCGTTTCCAGTATCATTTTGCGCTCTTCCTCGTTGTAACCCGACTCATCAATTCGTGTATTGTGACTAAAAAGATTAAACGCTATGGGGTATGGAAAGACCTGTGGTGCAAGTGGTCTGTCATGAAGTACATCTGCCGTTTGTGCAATCAGTTCGTTCATTGCCTGCGCACCAGCACCACTGGCCGCCTGATAGGTTGATACAATCACCCGTTTGATGACGCCGAGTTTTCGCAATGGTGCCACGGCCATTAGTAGAATAATGGTGGAACAGTTAGGATTGGCGATTATTCCCGAGTGTGTCGCAATGTCCTCAGGATTAATCTCAGGAACGACCAAAGGAGTGTTGGGATCCATGCGAAATGCCGATGAGTTGTCAATAACGAGCGCACCCGCTGCCACTGCATGAGGGGCAAACTCTTTGCTTCGATTTCCCCCAGCAGAAAAAAAGGCAATGTCAACGCCCTCAAACGATTTGGAGGTCAACTGTTCGACCACATAGGTACGTCCGTGAAAATCCACTGTCTTCCCGGCGGATCGCTCGGAGGCAAATAATCTCAAAGTCTTGAGCGGAAATTCCCGTGTTTCTAGCAATTTCAAGAACTCGGTTCCAACCGCCCCCGTAGAGCCCACTACGGCCACATTCCACGTACGCATCTCTAAAATGCACCCTCTT
The DNA here is from genome assembly GCA_021777995.1 of bacterium. GTDB lineage: Bacteria > Armatimonadota > Chthonomonadetes > Chthonomonadales > Chthonomonadaceae > JAJZFK01. The sequence goes on along the minus strand of JAJYCW010000024.1, from coordinate 26,303 downwards.
TCATGCTGTTTAGCTTAATAGTTGTGATTCAGAGTGTACCTCATGCTCTCTCACGCGTGCGGATAACGCTGATCCGAATCGGACAATCACGGCTTGCAGCGGGCACATGTGACCTGACAAAATGTCGATCAGAGCGGAAGGGCGAATTGCAGGATCTGAATCTGCCAGCATCACTTTAGCCCCAAGTAAGGTAATCTATTCTTAATTTAGTAAAATTTTACGGAGAGATTCATCTTGATCCAGGAGCCTGCAAACAGTCCAGGTAGTCAACCGGATGATACGCCTGCCCCAACAGCCCTCAAATTTCATCGACGGGCGCTACCTACAGATTACACCCTCTCGGTGCTTATACCGGTTTACAACGAGGTAGGTACTCTGCTGGAACTGCTTCAGCGTGTAAGAGAAGTTGAGATCAAAAAAGAGATTATCCTGGTGGACGATGGGAGCACTGACGGTACAATTGACCTCATGCGCACCCAGATCGAAGGTCGCTTTGTCGATGTGAAAGTACTCTACCACGATCAGAATAAAGGAAAAGGTGCTGCCATAAGGACAGCCATTGGCGCAGCAACCGGCGATTACCTTATCGTTCAGGATGCAGATCTAGAATATGATCCGCGCGAGTACTTTAACCTCTTAGAGCCGCTGCTTGATGGCCGCGCCGATGTGGTTTTCGGTAGTAGGTTCCTGGGCGGTGGTGCACACCGCGTCCATTTCTTTTGGCACAGAATTGGAAACGGCCTTCTTACTCTGCTTTCCAACATGCTAACCAACCTTAACCTTACAGATATGGAAGTGTGTTATAAAGTGTTCCGGCGTGAGGTCATCCAGTCCATTCCGCTGCGATGCAACCGATTCGATTTTGAGCCAGAAATAACCGCGAAGGTAGCAAAACGCCGATGCCGCGTTTATGAAGTACCGATCTCATACAGCGGCCGCGACTATGATGAAGGCAAAAAGATTGGTTGGAAGGATGGTGTGCAGGCTATCTGGACAATCCTGAAATATAGAATTACCGATTGAGAGGACAGTCTTAAATGATTTTGGTAACGGGTGGAGCGGGCTATATTGGGAGCCACTTTGTTCTCTACTGTAAGGAGCATGGCGAGCAGCCAATTGTACTCGATAATCTGGTTTACGGCCATAAAGAGGCGGTTCCGGCAGGCGTTCCCCTCATAGTTGGTGATATGGGTGACTCTAAGCTCCTCGATGAGATTTTCACGCGTTACCCCATCGATGCCGTGGTGCACTTTGCAGCCTACGCCTACGTTGGCGAGTCTGTGACGGACCCCGCTAAATACTACCTCAACAACACGGTAGCAACTTTGGCAGTGTTAGAAGCCATGAGGCGGCATGGTGTAAGCAACTTCATCTTTAGCTCTACGTGTGCAACTTATGGTAACCCGATTACGGTACCTATGGACGAGAACCATCCGCAAGCGCCCATTAACCCCTACGGCCAGAGCAAATACTTTGTGGAGCAGATCCTCAAGGCATATTCGCTCGCTTACAAGCTTAAATTTGTAGCATTGCGATATTTTAATGCCGCAGGCGGCGATCCTGAGGGCCGGATTGGAGAGAGCCATGATCCCGAAACCCACCTCATCCCTATAGCGCTGCAGGTAGCCCAGGGCAAGCGGCCCCATATCTCTGTATTCGGCACCGATTACGATACACCGGATGGCACATGCATCAGGGACTATATTCACATTCTAGACCTAGCCCAGGCCCATCAGCTGGCGCTAAAACTTCTTCGTGACGGTGGCGAGAGCAGCATCTTTAACCTCGGCAGCGAGCAGGGGTATTCGGTGAATGACGTGCTAAACATTTGCGAGAAGGTGACTCGCCGTACCATTAAGCGGGTAAATGAGCCGCGCCGCGCAGGAGATCCTCCCCGGCTAGTAGCAAGCGCAAGCAAGGCTCGAACTGTATTGGGCTGGGCGCCTACTTTTCAAAATCTAGACGCAATAATAGAGACGGCGTGGAAGTGGGAAGAGAAGAGACACTACTGAAGCGCAGCCGATCGAGGGAAGGTCGACTTTGGCAGTAAGCGCCCAGATCGTGGTTCGTTTAACGCCCAGAGGTGGGCGCAACGCCATAGCGGGCTTTAGTAATGGCGTTCTACTGGTACGCGTAACTGCACCACCTGTCGACGGTGCTGCTAATACCGCTCTAATCAAGCTGGTTGCGGCAACTATCGAAATACCGCCGAGCCACATTACACTGCTTAAAGGCCACACCAGCAGGTTGAAGACGTTGCATATCAACGGGATCAACCTGGACACAGCGATGGCGAAATTGCAGGCAACACAACAATCAAAAATCAATGACGCTCCTCAGGAGAACAGATGCAGAGAGTAAAAGTGCTGGTAACCTTAAAACCAAGCTTGCTGGATGCCCAGGGCAAGGTTGTTCAGGATGGTCTTCACGCGTTAGGCTACGATAACGTCGAGAGTGTACGCATTGGCAAGGTGGTAGAACTCAACCTTACGGATGGCACGGTCAATGTGCAAGAGCAAGTTCGTGAGATGTGCCAGAGGTTCCTCGCCAACACCGTCATTGAAAACTACGATATCGAGGTACTGAATTGAGCCGAACGCCTCGTTTTGGGGTTTTAAGATTTCCGGGTTCCAACTGCGACCAGGATGCCTACCACGTGATAAAAGACATACTGAACTGTGATGTCAATTACCTTTGGCATGCGGAACCCGACCTGAAGGGCAGCGATGTCATCGTTGTTCCTGGTGGATTTTCGTACGGCGATTACCTGCGGTGTGGTGCTGTTGCAAGGTTTGCGCCAGTAATGGAGGAAGTACGCAAACATGCAGACCGGGGCGGGATTGTAGTAGGAATCTGTAACGGTTTCCAGATTCTGTGCGAGGCACACATGTTACCGGGTGCACTGGTGCGCAACAGCAACTGCAAGTTTATTTGCCGCCACGTCAAGGTACGCGTAGAAAACAGCAACACACCGTTTACAGCGCAATACTCGAAGGGTTTCGTTGCGAAACTACCTATTGCCCACGGCGAAGGCTGCTACGTGGCCGACGAAGAAATACTGGCTGAACTTGAGAGCAGCCAACGCGTGATATTCCGCTACACCAGTTCGTCTAACAACGACGACGACGGAAATCCCAATGGCAGTCTCAACAATATCGCGGGAATATGCAATGAGGGGCGCAACGTACTGGGCATGATGCCGCATCCAGAGCGCGCATGTAACCCCCTGTTGGGTTCTGCAGACGGACTACCACTATTCAATTCGCTAGTTCTTGCAAAACAGGCGGCTGGACGGTAGAGAGTTAATTGAGTGCCAACAACATCGCAGTGCCGAGGCCTGTTTTGGCAGACCAACAACCGATTTGGCTGCTTTCACAGTTTTAAAGCAAATTTTGTATAAAATATCAGTCGTAAACATAAAAGAATCGCTTGACACCAGGATTAACACCTGATATACTATGTTTGAACGGTTTCACGGTATCTGAACGAGCGAAGTTGTGCCTGCGAGAGTGTTGGTGTTTCGGAAGGTCGAATCGCCCCCCACTTGTCTGACGGTTTCTGCTCCTGTTCGTATCAACACGTGACCGCGTGTTAATGTGCACGATATTATCAAATTAGACAATCGTGCAAGGTCCCTAATTGAGGAGTGTGAACAACTATGGCTAAGCGCATCTATGTGGGCGGGCTACCCTATTCGGTCACCGAAACGGACGTTGCCAATTTATTCTCTGCTGCTGGTGGCGTCAAAGAGGTAACCCTCGTCACCGATCGCTACACGGGCCAGGCCCGTGGCTTCGGCTTCGTCGAGATGAACTCCGACGGAGAGGCTGATCAGGCGATCGCCACACTGAACGGCGCACAGATGGGGGGTCGCACCCTCACCGTGAATGAGGCTCGACCTCGCGATGACAGACCCCGTGGCTTTGGCGGCGGCGGCAGCGGAAGTGGTGGCGGCGGCGGACGCGATCGTGACCGCGGTGGATTTGGCCGCTACTAAACCAAATTTTGCCCGTTAAGTCAAGGGTAAATTTACGAGGGATAGAGCAACTGCTCTGTCCCTCGTTTGACTCTGCCTGCCTTTAGACCGTACACTATTTGCAAACGTAACTTTGTGAAGGATGATCAGCTTCCATGCGATATTCCGCGCCACCATACATGTATGATGTTCTGCCCTACGCCTCGTCGAAAGAGCCGTGGCTTACGACAGCTCGATGGAGGGCGATAGAGCGTCATTTTAGAGAGATGGTGCTGCGGGCAGGCTATCGTGAAATTCGAACTCCCATTTTAGAGCCTACGGAGCTATTCAAGCGTAGTATTGGGGAAGCGACCGATATTGTAAGTAAGGAGATGTTTACTTTTGTAGATCGTGGCGAACGTTCCCTTACAATGAAACCTGAAGGTACCGCGCCTGCTGTACGTGCTTGCATCGAACATGGACTATTTGCCGAACACCCACTCTTGAAGCTATTCTACATTGGTCAGAACTTTCGCTACGAACGCGGGCAGAAGGGTCGATACCGCCAGCATCAACAACTCGGCGTCGAGGTTTTTGGAGCTACCGATCCGGCAATTGATGCAGAAGTACTGGCCCTGGCTATGAGCTTCTTCACTACCCTGGGTGTGCGCTGTCGGCTGCACCTCAATTCCGTTGGTACGTCAGAATGTCGTGCGACGTATCGGGAGGCGCTAAAAGCCTATGTTAGGCCGTCGCTAGCCCACCTTAGCGAAGAGGGAAAGATGCGATTTGAAGTCAACCCGCTTCGAATGCTGGACACCAAAGACCAGAAGGATCTTGCTATTCTTGCGGGCGCACCAGTCCTGCGCGATTTTCTTTCCGAAGAGAGCAGTCAGCATTTTGCACAAGTGCAGGAATACCTCACCGCCTTGAACATCCCCTTTGCAATTGACGACGGTTTGGTGCGCGGATTTGACTACTACTCTGGCACAGTCTTCGAAATTAAGGGTGAAGGCTTGGGTGCCCAGGATGCCCTTGGGGGTGGTGGAAGATACGATGGCCTGGTAGAGGAGTGCGGCGGCACGGCAGTGCCAGGTCTGGGGTTTGGAATTGGCATGGAACGATGTCTGCTAGCATTAGAGGCGCTTGGAATCGCACCGCCACAGGACGACGAATCGCCTGTCGCGTTTATAATCACCGCGGGCGAGCAGCAAGCTGGAAAGACAACTGCCGTTAGATTACTGCAAACCCTCCGTAGCGCCGGTATCGCTGCTGATATGGACTATCTAGGCAAGAACTTCCGACGACAGTTTAAGCGTGCAGATGATTTAGGAACGAAATTCTACATCATTATTGGCGAGGATGAGGTAGCTTCAGGAACTGTTCAATTGAAAGATCGAGCAAGCGGAGAACAAGAGAAAATCGAACTCGATTCTGTGGTGCCGGTAATCAAGTCCAAGTTACTTTAGAGGCAGTTTTTTTGCTCGTTGCGTCAATCTACCTCAACCCACATATAGCGCGAACTTTGCATTATTACCACTACAGGTAGTGCGTTTCTGACTCAACTGGTAAGATTTATTCTCAAAAATTGTTGCCAATTTACCTTGCGCACTGCCCTGTATTTTTGCTATAATCCGCCCACTACTACGCGGTTAAGCACGTAGTTAACCCATTGAAGAGCCGCTGGTATTTGCCACAGGGCAAACGGTGCGGACGAAAGGCAAAACTACTGGTGAGCGGACATCTCGAACAGGATAACAGGGATCGTTCCGCAGAACTGCACCGTATTTGGAAGCTCTGCCTCGCAATGGTCAGCTCTCGAGTTACGGAGGTCACAAACACCGGTTTTTTGCTGTTTGCTGTGCCTCTCAAATACGAGAACAATGTATTTGAACTCGGTGTAGCCTCTACCTTTGCGCGTGACTGGGTAATGCGCCGCGCAGGGAATGCAATTCGTAGTGCGCTTGAGTTTCACCTTGATGTGCAGGGTCTGGAGCTACGGATTGTCGTCCTGAAATCTGGACAGGCAAACCGCGCTACAGCTGCTGATGTTGGCCAGGAGGTGTTACCTCTTGAAATCGAGTCGGCCCCGGTTGCAAAAATAATGCAACCAATACCCCCACAAACCTCCTCACGCTCAGGAAGTCGGGTGGCTAAATCGAATTGCACAGGAATCAAGGTAAACCCGCGTTATTCATTTGACACATTTATTTCGGGGCCAAGCAACAGGCTAGCGTTTACTGCTGCACTTAAGGTTGCCGAATCGCCTCGGGGCGACTACAATCCGTTATTCATCTATGGCCCCCATGGCATGGGCAAAACTCACCTGCTTCATGCCATTGTTGGCCGCGTTCAACAGTTGTGCCCCACCATGCGCGTCAACTACACTACCGCAGAATTGTTCACGCATCAGTTCGTTACCGCCATTAAAGAACACTCCACGGAGGCATTCCGTGCAAAGCACCGCGAAATTGACTTCTGGCTCGTGGACGATATCAAATTTTTTGCGGGTAAGCGACACACGTGTGATGAGTTCATCAACACGTTCAAGATGCTTCAGCAGCAGGGCAGCCAGGTAGTGCTTACCGGCGACTGTAGGCCCCGCGATCTTAACACCATGGACCCTGGGCTCTACTCAACCATTCAGGGCGGGCTGATTGCTGACATTGGTGCGCCAGAAACGGAAACCAGACTGGCGATATTGCGCGCGCACCGGGATCTAGATGGCTTTACCGTGGCGGACGATGTGCTGATGTACATTGCTAACGCGATTCAGAGCAACTTCCGGGCCCTGCAGGGAGCTCTCACACGCCTTATCGCCTATAGTTCAATCATGCAGGCCGAGCCCACAGTAGAGCTCGCGCGCAAGATATTAACCGAATACTTCATAGAACTTCCTAACCCCGGGATTAACATTACCCCGATGGACGTCACCAAAGCGGTTAGCCACAAACTTGGAGCAACAGTGGACGCAATGCTCGGCCCATCCCGAATTAAGGACGTGTCGATTCAACGCCAAATTGCGATGTACATCAGCAAAGAGGTAATACCGCAAATCAACGCCACGGCAATTGGCACATTTTTCGGTGGGCGAGATCACGCCACAGTCACATACGCCTTTCGCAAGGTGCAAACGATGATGCAGATGGACGAAGAGCTTGCTGCAACCATCGGAGAGGTGATAATGGAGCTGCGGGGTAGGTCGCAGTAGTATTTACCGGGTTCTATGGCCTATAATAATATCTGGGTGGCTTAACGAGAACAACATACCACTGAACCCATAATATGTAAACTTAAGAAACGGACGCTTTTATGAAGGAACGCACGGACCGCTGGGACCCAGGCATTACATACGTAATTGGTCATCAGCGACCCGATACCGACGCTATTGCATCCGCGCTTGGATACGCCTGGTTTCTTAATCAAACAGGTACTGCAGTAACCGCTGCACGGGCTGGTCAGCCTGGAGAACAGGCTCAATTTGCACTTAGTCGTTTTGACCTTTCTGCACCACTGCTTCTTACCGGTGTAGCCCCAACTTTTGGCCATTGTGCTCGTCCGCAGGGCAGTGTAGGACCAGATGCTCCCCTGCCAGCCGCTATGGCAAGAGTAGCTGAAGGGGATAGGGTAGTGCCCGTTGTCGATACTGACGGAACTCCCTATGGTGTTGTAACCTCACTCGCACTTGCACGTGCCTACACCGCGCCAATGAATGTAACCGCAATGCTTGCGCAGTCGTGCAAATCCATTGCCGAAACCCCTGTAACGTTTCTCGCCAGCGACCGAATAAGTGACCACAGATCACAGCTTTTGCGTAGTGAAACAGACGATTTTCTCGTTGTATCAGACACGGGCCGTTTTGTGGGTATGGCGACAAGAAGCCGTATACTGCAGCCGCCGAGGGCGCACCTCATTCTCGTTGACCACAACGAACTGTCGCAAGCGGTACCCGATGCTGAGGAAGCAGAAATTGTCGCGGTGCTCGATCACCATAGACTAGGCAATCCGCCCACTGCGATGCCCATTCCATTTGTAATAGACCCGGTAGGAAGCACCAGTACATTGGTTGCCGAGCAGTGTCGCGGCCGGTCCCTGGAGCTACCGCGCGGACTCGCAGGAATGCTCCTGAGTGGGGTACTGTCGGATACCCTCGTGTTGCGATCGCCCACAACCACCGAACGCGACCGAAGCATTACGGAGTGGCTTGCGAAAATTGCGGGCGTTGATGTACAAGCGTACGGCAACGAGCTCCTGCACGCGGCACCCGGCATGAGCCAGCGCAAGGCTGACGACATTCTGGATACTGACCGCAAGAGTTACGATATTGGTGGTGTCCACGTCTCGATTGGGCAGGTAGAGGTAACAGGGCTTGAGGGCATGCAGCAGCGTCGCGACGAACTTGTGCAAGCACTGCAGGATAGGCGTGAACGTGAAAACCTCGCTTTATCGGCCTTGATGGTGACTGACATTGTAACGGGCGTTAGCCACTTGCTTTGCCAGGGAGAGAACTGGATATTGACCTCACTCCCCTTCACACGCATTGATGACCACGAGTTTGATCTTGACACCATGGTTTCTCGCAAAAAGCAGTTAGTTCCCACGCTGCATGCGGTACTGGAAGATGGCCGGTAAGGAGCTTACGATGCCGTCATTAACGATAGCCCCGGCAGATTACCATAAGCAGGTGCTGGGCGCTCTTATCGGCAAATCGATCGGTGTCACCTTGGCAGCTCCTGTAACGGGAAGTACAATTCCGCGATTTATGAAGTTCTATTCGCCAGTACCAACGCAGCCGGCGGCGTCGCCGGTGTTGGGGTTGCCGATGGTAACTCTTCGTGCGGTTTCAAAAGCTGGTGCTGGTGTCAAGCGCGAAGACTTAAGCGTAGCCTATCTCGAGCATTTTTTTCTACCGCGTGATGAATTCGCATTTGCAAGCCTCAACCTGCGACGCGGCCTGCCACCACCCATTTCTGGCGCATTCGGCAACTGGTTCGGGGCATCGACAGGCGCTCTCATGCGAAGTGAACTCTGGGCTATGCTATTACCGGGCGCACCGCAGCAGGCAGCAGCCTGCGCATACCGCGATGCAAGCGTTGATCACCGTGACGAAGGCATTTGGGCCGCCATGTTTTTTGCAGCCCTAGCAAGCGCAGCCTTCTTCATCACCGATGTAAGGACACTGCTCACCATAGGGCTTGCCATGATACCGCGCACATGCCGCACGGCGCGTGCGGTTAAGTCGGTACTGGTTTCTGCCTACAACGCAGACTCGGTAGGGGACGCGCGCGACCGTATTCTGCGCGAGGTGGGATCCCCAAACTACACCGACGCGCCGCAAAATATTGGCTTCCTTGCGCTCGCGCTATTTTATGGCGGAATGGACTTCGGTACCGGCATATGTGCGGCAGTTAACTGCGGATACGATGCCGCGTGCGTGGCAGGAATGGCAGGAACAATTTACGGCATATGGTTGAAAAACGAGGGCATCCCTGAAGCCTGGAGGGCACCCATCGGTGACTTGTTTATTCCAGGCCCCTGGCTTAAAGATCTCGACGTACCAAGTTCACTCTCCGACATAGCCAACAGGATAACGGCCCTCGGTCCAGAATTTCTTAGCCAATTCGACACTGCTACGTCCATAGCTGATGTGCCCACACCAAACCAGTTTCCACGTGCGGCATTTATGGAAATTGCCGATCCTCAACCCGCCTCGCCCAATTTAGGTCCCGTACAAGATGCACCTGCACCGGTTGAAACCGCTCCTCCAGCAGATGACGCCGGTAATAAAACTGAAAATCCACAGTTGGTGTCGACGGATAACACGCCTAGCGACGGTTCGGCAGTGGCACCGATCGCGGTAGAGAATGAAAACCAGTTGGTACCGGGTTCCACTGTCGCCGATAGCGAGATCACTTCAGTTGCGGCCAATACTCCTGTTTCCGGTGTGGACACGGTATCCGACGATCAGCAACACCCCGAGAACCTTATACCAGCGATAGACCTTTCGGTTGGCAACACCGAGTCAGACTCACTAACAAAGCCAGTGGAGGACCTACCAGCTCCCGCACTTGCGAATGCTGGGATTGAACCCACTGGTTCAACACAGGCCGAACTGCAGGAAGCATCCACTTCCGTGCCCCAAACTTTGGCGCCCACGCCCACCCCTGAACCAGCGACGAGTACCGCAGCCCCGCCTGCGCAGGTAGACTCGGCGCCTGACAGTTCGGTTCTAACTGCCATTAAATGGGCAGACAACTCGTTAGTAAAGCCACTACTGATCGAATCACCCACATCGTCGACGTTATATGGTGGGGGTTTCGCCGTCCGCTTGGATACCGGTGATGACCAGTCAATTGCACCCGGAGGATCGGTTCGGTGTACCTGTGTCATTGCAAACCAGCGTGACAAGGTGGTACGTGCTACCATCACTGTTTCCGTACCCGCTGACTGGAAGGCAGAATTTGATGAGTTCAATCCTGCTGCACTAAATCTCGCAGCATTTACCGGCATGGCACGGGTATCCTTCACACTTAAAGCAGCGGATGGTGTCGACGCCGTAAACGCGGTGAATTCGATAACTGTTTCGGTCGTACCAGACAGCGGAGCGAGCGCCGATTTTCAGTTTCTTATACCGGGCGCTACTTGCTGGTGGGTTGTTGGGCTCTTCGCCAACATAGAAGGCAGTGGATACGATCAGGTTTATCCACCGGAGCAACGGTTTTCACTGCAGGATACCTATCATGATAGGTCGTCCCGCATCATCGGTTGGCAAAAGATGGCCGCGTCGGGGCCTGTTCCAAATTTGGAACCGTTGTTTAATGGGCAATCCGGTGTAATGTACGGGCAATTGAGGCTTAATAGCCCCGTTGCTGCGCCGCTAAGGTTCTCAGCCTGCTGCAGTGGGGGAGTTAAGGTCTGGCTCAACGGTATCACTATCTTCCGGAGAAACGACAGCAAGCCATTCCGCCCTACTCCATGCGGTGGTCCGTGGAGCATGGATGTGCAGGTTCCCCAGGGGCATAGTACCGTCCAATTCAAGTGGGTGAGGTCAACCATTCCCTACGAGTTTTCATTTACGGTTGCTGATCGTGCTGGAACGCTGGTAACCGAGGTCTCCAGTTGTTCCTGGTAAGTGCAATCAATCCCTGCGGGTTTGCTCTATCGCAGGATATTATCGGATACGCAACCCAGCCCAATCCTATTGTAAGGGGATTTTCATGCCGGTAAGCACCAGGAATTGTTCTATTGCTTCCATTGCACTACTATTACTGATTGGCAAGGGAGCGAAAGCCCAACAGCCAGCCCCCCGTTCCAACACCCAGGAAGGACAGGTAAATACTACTGCACTGCTTCACCCTACTCCATATGGCTGGCATACGGACTACCTTGGACCATTTCGTGGAACGTTTGACATGTCGATCGGTGTGAAGGCTTGGTCGAATCTACTGCAGCTCAACAACTTTGTCTTTAGTGCCAACGTAGATCTACTGCCAGGACTGCGGGCGCGTCTTGGTTTTCGACGCAAAGAAGGTAAGCAGCTTCTGCATCTTCAGACGGATGAATTCTATCTAGAAGCCTTCGATAATTATCACGGCAGGTCTGTAGATGGTGCCATAAGCCTGCGCATTGGCCATGTGCGGTATTTACATGTTCCCTACCCCGACGCAATCTCAATCTTCGATCCGGTCCCTGGTACTCTAGATCAGTATTCCCCTGTGGAAACTGACTATAGAAGTGTCGTGCTAGACGGTGAACTCGCCAGCCATAGTGGTTTTGGCTTTCATTGGTCAGGGAGGTTGGCCGGCTTCACGGGCCACGACTCGCTGACACCCACTGTCATGGCGGCCTATGCATTTTACCGCAGTGACCTTTGGCACAGCTGGCATTTCGAAACACGCCTGGGCGATCTTGCAGTTCGCAATGAACCTCTTGGGCGCGCTGGCCAGCCAGGTTACGATCTCTACCTTGGCAAGCAGATTGGCGAATTTAATGTCGGCCTATTGTACGAACACAAACAGACCGAGCCGGACTTCACAGGTATTGCTGTGCAGTTTAAGCCGGGCAGCGTGACGAATGTGTTCGGCAAGTACACAATAGATTATTCCCGTCATCCCGATGGGTTCACCGCACAAGTACCGCTGCTGCATTTCCGGTTTAACGAAGATCGCTCAGCTCCCCTTGGTGCAAAGCTTGTGGGTGAAATACGTGCAGTTCGTGTGCGTACCATAGACGCTCAGGGATTTACCCGCAATCAGTACGAACATCGCCTTCAAACTTGGGGCCGCACAGGCGATCCAGGCCTAATCTGCGTCGTACACTCTCATCCCTGGTACATTCAGGCAGAGGCTCTTGTAAGCCCGCATACTTCTCTTGACTCGAAATGGTTCCACGATCGATCGGGACCAGGGCAGTACGTGCAACTTGTGACTTACCGATTTTATTCGCGGGGCTAGAACCTACACCCGCTTAAGGAGAATAACATGCTTCAACTCGATTTCATTCATTTCGCACCCGACAGCGACGACCCAACTCACGTCTGTACAGTGAAAAGTCAGATCGTACCAAACGTTGGTGAGACTATTATGTTGAACCAGGAATTTGCAGAGTCAAAACATTTGCCACAAATCTGGGACGTTGTGGATGTCGCCTACCCGCTTCCAGTGGGAGAAGACGAAGTGATTGACCACGTAATTGTGTACCTTGAGCCCAACACCGATGACGACGAGACTGAAGAGTAGCTTCTCTTCGTCAAATCATTGTTTGGCCGGCTGTTGTGAGCACAATGTGTCCTGCAGCCGGCCGTTGTCTTTTGAACTATCTATGCTCTGTGGTAAACTGATTTACCGATTAGTTCTTGCATGAATTGCAGCATCTCAAACGGTACAACCGCTGTATTTTCCCACGCGCTCACGGTGTTGCAGTATGGTGTGCTACAAAGATTTCGTACTTAAATGCCACGAATTCGCCAATGATGTTGGTGAGGTGCAGCCGTTTGGTGAAGAAGTGTCGATCCAACCAGGGGTTACCAGTATGGCTGACCAACGAGGGCATTCATCTGCATGCGGCAATCACGTTCAGTAACTGTCTATCTGGAAGACAAAACAGCCATTACTCTGGGTGACAAGTTTGCCTCAGGTGGAGAAGGCGATATTTTCCTGGTTGAGGGCCAACCCAATCTGGCGGCAAAGGTATACCGGCAGGTTGCAATGCCTGTTACCGCATCCAAACTTCGTGCTATGCCTCATGTAGTATCGCAGGACCTTCTCAGTGTGTGTGCATGGCCCCAGCAACTGCTTTTCGTACAAGACGGCCGGGGTCCAGTCGGCTTTCTTATGGAGCTCATCACCGAAAGCTACTCGGTACGATCGTTTTATAACCCGCGGGAATGTACTGCCAAGTTTGACGATTCCTCGTTTAGAATGACAATCACGGTCTGTAACGAGATAATTTCGGCATTTTCTAAACTGCACGCCCAAGGTCATCTCGTAGGCGATGTCAATCCCAGCAACATTCTCATTAAGCAGGATGGTTCGGTACGACTGGTGGACTGCGACAGCTTTGAAGTGCAATCGGACGGACAGATGTTTGCCTGCATGGTAGGCGTCTCGTCCCATACTCCGCCAGAGTTGCAGTTTGCGGACCTATACAATGTATCTCGAACTACAAACCACGATCTCTTCGGTTTGGCAGTGCTGCTGTTCCAGTTATTGCATCTAGGACGTCATCCATACGCGGGGATCTGCGCGGAGGGCGAAATGTCTCTTGAGCGGGCAATTAAGGAGTATCGCTACTCTTGCGGCCCCACAGCACTCAAAAAGGGAATGCGCCCCCCGCCGGGAACTCTTGCCTACGATTTTATGCCTACATCATTGGCGCGCCTGTTTGAACAGGCATTCACCGAAGCAGGTGTTCGTGGGGGTCGACCCAAACCAGAACATTGGAGCCAGGCGCTTAGCAACCTGGAAGCCTCCTTGGCACAGTGCAAATGGGATGCAGGGCACCAATATCCTGGTCATCTCCCCACGTGTCCTTGGTGCGAGCTCGAAACGCGCTGTGGTTACCTTGTGCACCACAGCAATGACGCTGCCATAGCATCCCCTCCGGAGCCAGAAGAGGTTTTACAACTGATCTACAGTGTAGACGTGCCAGCGGAAACCGTTCCCGCGGAAGCGCAGATTGACGACAGTGGTATTCGGCCCGACGAACGAGCAGCCAGGCTGGGAATGTTTTCATACGCCGCGTTAGCAGCATCACTGCTTTCGGGCCTAACCGCCGCTAGCCTCTCGCACGGCCATATTGCTTCGCCCGCACTCGTTGCCATACCAACGACAGCTCTTGTAGCGGGGATACTGTTAAAATTATTAGCCCTAAAGGTACATGACTACAAGAGCGATTGTGCCATTGCTAAACACCAATTTCAGGTTTTGATGAACAGATGGGATTTGGAGACCACTGGTACCACATGCATCCAGATGATCGCGGAAGCGGAGTCTCTCGCGCAAAGATACAATGATGCACCAGTTTCCGCTCGAGACCGCTCACCAGATCACGCTGCTGCCGTGCGAAGCGCCGCTCTTGATGTATTTATGTCGCGGTTTAGAATTCGCGACGTCCCCTTGGTGGGTGCGGGGGCAAGTCGATACGTAGAGATGGAATCGTTTGGAGTTTGGAGTGCGGCTGACGTGCGATCCGACCGCATGGCTGCCCTGCCGGGGATGTCTAGTGCGTTCGCCAGGAGCTACCTCACCTGGCGTGATCAGATCGAAAGTCAGTTTCGCGTCGAAATGCTCGATTCGATAGCTCCTGCTGCAGAGCGAGCAATTGATAATGAACTAATGCGGCGCCGACGTCTGCTGGTACGAGAACTAGAGAAGATGGCCCCCAGGCTGGAAACGTGCGCGACCGCCGTACGAGCCAAACGGAACCAGTTAGCCGCTGACTTGCGCGCAGCTGCGGTTCAGCAACGTCAGGCACAAATCAATCTGGAAGCAGCTGGTCTTTTATTTCGGTTGATGCGTTAAATAATGATGTCCTGTTTAACGCGCACCAACAACTGAAACGGGATTACGCGTGCGGAGTGAGTCGGTTTGATGGGTAGGACTATCTTGACCACATCAGTCGATTCCCCCGCTCCGCTTACCGGCGCTACCCATACGGAGGCATGCTCTACGGTAAATGGCGCGCCCGTAACAAATGATCTCATGCGCGAAATGAATGTATGTGGCATCACAATATTCATACCGTAAGGATCGACGATCGAAACGGCATCGGACGTGGGTATAGACTGGTCGTCCTCCAGTTCCGCCATATTCATATTTCGCGCCCATACTGCGCCACCAACAGTATGAAGATGAAATGTTAATTCGCGCTGGCCATTTCGATAATCGCCATTGAGTGCCTCACTCAGCCGCACGTGGGAAATGCCCACCGTTACACCTTGCTGCGATGCAACCGCGGAATACCCAATGGAAGGTGCCGGAGGCAGCTTTCGCGACGCAGATGGAAGCTTGATTTCAAACCGCATGGGTTTAGAAACCTTTGCCGCGTCATTATTGGCGGGCAGCCAGTGTACAACACACGTAATTGTTCTGGCCGCGTGATCATACCCAGGAAGAAAAAGGCCAACGAACCCAGGTTGCAAATCTAAAAATCCACGATAGCTCTGGCCTAGATTGTCGTAGAACACCGTACTGCCAACGGGTTCGCAAACCAGACGCGGCTGGTTGGTGAGGTGACTGATGTAACCAAGCCACACTTCCATGCTGCCGTTTGCACCTTGAAAATGGCTAAGCAATGTGTGGTGAACCTGCGGTAACCGCAGACCTATTCGCTTCAACAACGTTGTAAGGCCGTGATGCGGTGTTAGGCTGCAATCGCTCCCATATCTCACACCTGCCAACCATGCAGCAGCAACCTGGGGATCGTTTTGGATCTGTAGTTTGCGCCGCTGGATTGTCTCCAGGATGACAATGCTGCCCAAGATGACGACCGCAACCGAAGTAGACAGCACAAGTACTTTCAGCAGTTTCTGCAGCGAAGCCGCAAATCCCGCGGTAGGTGGTACCGATGCTGGCTCGTTGACCGCCACTATTTTGCCGGTATCCTTGTCGTCTCCCATCAGGCTCCTAAAAATGCATAGCTTTTCGCACAATCGCCATGGTGGCCTCTGCAGTTTCGCGAGCTTTTTCTGCACCATGCGTCAAAATGCGATCGAGCTCAGCAGGATCGGCTAGTAGCTCAGCGCGCCTCACCCTCATCGGGTTCAGCATGTCGTTTAGTATTTCCGTTAGCTCGGCCTTATTTTGCATGCAACCGCGAAGTCCCTGTCGGTCCTCCTCCCAGGAGGCACTGTAACCAGTTGGATCATATAGTTTTCTCAACTGGCAGACTGCACACTTTTCAGGAACACCGGGATCGCTCTTACGCATTTTGGATGGCGTCGTAAAAGCCTCTTTCACTTTCCGGGCTACTGTATCAGCATCGTCACGAATGTAGATCGCGTTGCCATAACTCTTGCTCATCTTGCGGCCGTCTATACCAGGTATTACGCCCGTGTCCTCCATGATGAGTGCCTGCGGTTCGGGAAAAGTATCACCGTACAGTCGGTTGAACCGGCGCGCGAGCTCGCGGCTCATCTCAAGGTGCGCAGCCTGATCACGCCCTACTGGTACAGAATGTGCGCGGTAAACAAGAATGTCCGCGGCCTGTAACACAGGATAACCGAGCAGGCCATAGGATACCGATTCATCGCCTTCTCCGCGTTCCTGCAGCAAATCGCGCTTTTCCTTGTAGGTGGGAACCCTCTCTAACCACCCAACAGGGGTTATCATACCCAAAAGCAATTGCAGCTCGGCATGCTCTTTTACGTGGCTCTGCAGAAAGATCGCACATTTGTTGGGATCGAGACCAGCGGCAATATAGTCTGCAGCCACTTCACGACAAGCCGGACCAATAGCGGCGGTATCCTGATATCGGGTCGTTAGTGAATGCCAGTCGGCTATGAAGCAATACATCTCATATTCGTCCTGAAGTCGCACCCACGTGCGAAGTGCGCCTTCAAGATTTCCAAGGTGCAATGCGCCCGGCCCGGTGGGCTGCATACCACTCAAGAGCCGCTTTTTCTCGTGTGCTTGTTGCTTCACAGCAGGAGTAGACACCTGTAATTCCTTTCGCATGGACTGCACTTAGTGCAAGCCGGTAATAATCTGCGTAGCTGACATAACTGCCGGCCCAATGATATGACCGAGGATCGGTCCGCCGAAAAAAAAGATCGCAAGAAGCAAGAAGGGACCAATTTGCGACATCGTTTTCATGTATTGGTATGCTTGATGTTCAGGCAGAAGCACCGCTACAACTTTCGAGCCATCTAAAGGCACAATCGGCAAGAGGTTAAAAAACACCAGCAGAAGGTTAATTGAAATGAAAGCTATAACTACCCGCGCCAATACGGCATCGTTTCCATGTCCGACCGTCATCCAGTTCATTGGACCCGAAGCAAGTGTGATTCGTATGACCAGCCCAAATAGTATGGCGAGCAGAAGGTTCATCGCCGGCCCGGCCAATGCAACCAGAAGCATATCACGGCGTGGATGCTTAAAGGCGCCCGGATTGACAATAACAGGCTTACCCCATCCAATTCCAATACCCGTTAACACAGTAATCACCATGAATGCAAAACCCAGAGCATCCAGATGCTTGTCCGGCCATAATGTAATTCGGCCAGCACGGCGCGGACCGGGATCTCCCAGGGCATCGGCAGCAAGTGCGTGCCCCAACTCGTGGAGCGCAACACTTAGGACCAACACCGCCATCATGATTGTAAACTGCCGCAGTGTAACAGACGAACCCAACAGCATCTAGATGCCTCCTAACGAAGTACAGAACTATCTCGTAAGTAAGGAGGTACAACCTCGTTGCTCAATAGATCATCAAGTGTCTGCCGCTTAACAATTAACTCTGCCTTACCGTCGTTTACGAGTACCACTGCGGGCCGAAGAAAGCGATTATAGTTGCTAGCCATCACGAAATTATAGGCCCCCGTTGTTTGAACCGCAAGTATGTCTCCAGACCGTGGAGACGGCAAGTTAACGTCCCAAACAAGAATATCAGTCTCACAATGCTTGCCTGCAATAGTAACTTTAGTATCCGGAGTCTCATCGGCCCTATTAGCCAAAATACAGGAATAAACGGCTTCATACAGTTGGGGACGCGGATTATCAGAAAGCCCCCCATCAATGTTTACGTAAGTCCGAGTACCACCAATTTCGTCTACGGGCACCGTTTTTATCGCACCAACGGTGTAGAGCGTTGTACCAGCCTCACCAACAATAGAACGGCCGGGCTCCTGCTGCAACTCGGGGTAAGGCAGCCCCTTCTCATCCAGCATTGCTTTTAGGGGAGCTGTTACTGCTTCAGCGAACGCGTCATACGATGGCGGCTGATGACTCGCTAGGTAACGAACGCCCAACCCGCCACCAATGTTGAGGGCATCTGGCACCACGCCGGTCTCCTGATGCACCGACTGAAGCAGGTTCACCATCACCTGCACGGCCTGTTCATGGGTTTCAGTTTCTAGAAGCTGAGATCCCACATGGCAGTGGACACCTTTAAAGACCATGTGAGGACAACGTTGCACCAACTTGATAGCCTGCACCGCAGACCCATCTTTGATATTGAAGCCAAACTTGGTGTCCGCCTGGCCAGTCCTTATCAGGCGGTGTGTCTTAGGATCTACACCAGGAGTAGCCCTCACCATAACCCCAATCTGGCTGCCGTTCTCCTTAAGCAGGTCTTCGAGCATCGCAAGCTCGTAGAAATTGTCGAGAATAATGTGGTCGATACCGGCTTCCACCGCGGCTACTAACTCTTGCCGGCTTTTGTTGTTTCCATGCAGGGCAATTCGCTCTGGCGGAAAATCTGCCCGCAATACCGTGTATAACTCACCGAGGGCCGCCACGTCCATGCAGAAGCCCTCTTGCTCTACAATGACCGCCATGGCCATACACAGAAAGGCCTTAGAGGCATAA
The DNA here is from genome assembly GCA_021777995.1 of bacterium. Classification (GTDB taxonomy): domain Bacteria; phylum Armatimonadota; class Chthonomonadetes; order Chthonomonadales; family Chthonomonadaceae; genus JAJZFK01. The sequence goes on along the minus strand of JAJYCW010000024.1, from coordinate 7,322 downwards.
TAGAATGCTGTTCTTGGATATCGTGACTCAAACGCTTTGCGGTACGTGCGCATGGCGCTGCGGATGGCTAATTCATCCATAACGTAAAGCGGAGTTCCGAAATTCGAGGTCAACTCTGTTGCACTGCACCCACCTATTTGCAATTCTCCCTGCGAGTTTACCGTTTGTGTTCCAAGAAGCATCAATTGCGAAAAATCCTTTCGGCTCTACCAGCCATAAAGCAGAGTGTACCCGTGCGTTGGTAGTGTGTCAAGCACAAGCAGGTGCCGGTGCGTTGACGATGCCCCTTCACGGGTTACACCAACAGGACGACTCGATGATGGTCCCTTCTCTTCGCTGTAACGAGAAAACCCGCATCACAGCGTTGTGCCATAATCCCTTGAACGCTCGACAATTCAGCATGAGGACACCCCGACGAAAGCAGCCAGGCATAAATAGATTGAATAGCTTAGTTCACGAGGCTCCGCGACGCGACGTCTACCTGCTCATTGCAGCTAGAACATTGAGAATGTTTGGGGCTGGTGTGATGTCAGTCGTACTCGTTTTGTACCTTGTAGCCAACGGAATTACGCCCGCAGGTACAGGCTTTCTAATTACGGCTGGGCTTGTAGTCTCGTCGTTGCTTACGCTTCGAATCACCACGCTTGCAGATAGGGTTGGAAGGCGGCGCGCACTTTTGTTATCCACGTGCCCAGCTATTCTTGCGGCCGTAATCCTGGTAGGATGGCATAGCGCTGTGGCGTTGAGTACCGCAGTTGTAGTAGGTTTTTTGCCACCTGCAAGCAAGGAGGTGGGCCCTTTTCAGGCACTGGAACAGGCGGCACTTGCAAGCCGTGCCACTGGGCGATCCCGTACAAAGCTGTATGCAGTTTACAACATGGCGGGGATGCTTGCCGCGGCAACCGGCGCATTTGCCGCCGGAGGTATCTCTCTAGTTTCACTGGCGAAGAAAGCACAAGGTTCCACGCAATACCACCCCATAATGCTCATGTATCTAGCTGCCATTGTGATCTCGTCAGTGGTTTATCTTTTCATTTCGCCGCATGTTGAACCTCAACACAAATTGTCCCAACCGCGCGCGACAGGACGTGACGGTCTCAGTTCATCGCGTAAGACAGTTGCCGTGTTATCCTCTCTTTTTGCAATGGATGCATTCGGCGGAGGTCTCGTTCTACAAAGCTATATAGCGTACTGGTTTCACATCCGATTTGGTGCATCGGTTGCAGTGATAGGTTCCACCCTGTTTGGCGCGAATCTGCTGGCAGGCATTTCCGCACTGGCGGCAGCCGCAATATCGAACCGAATTGGTCTGGTAAACACGATGGTGTTCACGCACGTTCCCTCTAATGTGCTGCTCATGTTGGTGCCTCTCATGCCTAATCTGTCCCTCGCCATCCTAGTTCTAATGCTCAGGTTCTCCATATCTCAAATGGATGTACCAACCCGCCAGGCATTTTTGATGGCCGCAGTGCAGCCTGAGGAACGCTCAGCCGCCGCCGGCATAACGGGTGTCGCGCGCACTGCAGGCTCCGCAGCTGCACCAAGCGTTGCAGGCGTTTTGCTGAATGCATATGGCCCCGCTGCCATCCCGTTTTTAGCTGCCGGGGCCATCAAGATTATCTATGACCTCTTAATACTAGCCCGCTTTGGAAAGGTAGAATTACGGGAACACATTTGACCACTCAGGTCATGATCGTAATTCCCAGGCTACGTCCCTTTACCAGTCCTGAAGGACAGTGGCAACGGCAGTCATATCTGGTGCAACCTTATCCCAGTGGTTCCACCACTCAGAAACAAAGCCGTCCACATCCTTGCGTATGCACCAGCGAGGGAACAGCACAACTGCCACCGCCGAGATGGTAGTTGCCATTTTCGATTCCACGACCAGTCGATGGGTACCCTTTGCCCGCGACGTTGCCACTTCAATAATTGCTAATGGTTCACAACATAGATCTGCCAGAAGATCCAGAATATCCTCGGTGTCACCACCCACCGTCTGCATAACCTGGTCAGGCATTTCTACGCAAACTCCAAACTCGCCAAATCCAATCATCTTGGTCGCTCCCAGGAGGTAGTTTTCGCCGCCACTGCCATTTTCCGGCAGAATTCAGCTAGTTAATAAATCTCGAGCGAACTAGACTTTTAGATGATGATTAAAAAAATGCACGAGCAAGTTGTTCCAATCAGCGTATCGATGTCTTACTTTACTCAGCCAACTGTCCCCTGCACACCATGCTACCGTAGGACCGAGCGTGCGTTCTGCTTAAGTAGCCGCTGGTAGGGAGCAGTGATTCGTTTGCCGGGGAAAAAAGCGTGTATTGTCGAGGCCGAAAGCAGGTTTGCGGGCGGTGGTGCAAACACGAAATCCGTCTTTGCCGCAATGGCGTGGCAATCAATACATGCTTGAATTTTACCAAAGGCAATGACTTTGCCCGATGGCGAATAGTTTGCCATGACCCAGTTGTGATCAGCGGCGTCATAGCCGGGCGACTTCATCATTGCGGTTATGTTCACGAGCTTATGCTGCTTGTTGTAATTTTCCTTAATGAGCACGCTTCCAACAGGAAAATGGGAACAGTGGACGACGCTACGTTGCTTGCGTACATACCTAAACACCGTGGTATTGACGCCATCGATCGTGTAATAGTCGGCATTCCTCGATCCTGGCTGAAACCGCCTGCTACCTGGTAGTAGAAGTTTGCTCTTAACCACTCCCTGTACGCTTTTCCACAAGGACGGAGAACCAGGTGACGTAGCTTGCGCCATCAGAACCGTGCTGGCGCAGGTAAGTCCCATAATCGCACCAACTGTTCGAATCCTCATACTCATATCTCCAGGCGGCTAACACACCGCAATTATTCTCTTCTCAAGCCGTAATATTCTTACACGACGAACCAGCACGCTCCGATGTTTCGCATTGCGTCGGTGCAAATTTATTTCATTTCATGTGGATAAAACGGATATCGATGTAAAGCACATAGCTAACCTTATACCGCGGGGGCACATCCCGCTCTCCGTGCACCATGTGTCGTGCATGGTTGCGTGAATGCGGCTATAATCACCAAGCAGAAAGCATCAGTAATCATCTCTTTGTAGAAGGAGCTACACTCTTGAGCGAATCACCACAGATTTCACAATGGGAGCACCGTTATTCAAATTCTAACGATTATCTCTTCGGCATTCATCCGAATGATTTTCTGTTGAGACATACGACCGCGATTAAGCCCGGAGGACGCGTTCTATCGATAGCGGATGGCGAGGGTCGTAACGGTGTATTTCTTGCAGAGCAGGGCTTCGAGGTTCATACATTAGAGGGCTCTGCCACAGCAGTAGAACGCGCAAGGCTCCTCTCCACTCAAAGAGCAGTTGGGTTGACAATTGAACAAGGAGACCTGTTTCAGTGGTCCTGGCCACGCAATGAATATGACGCAGTTGTGGCGATTTTCATTCAGTTTGCTACGCCAGAACAACGCGATATTCTCTTCAGCCATATGAAGCAGACCGTTAAGCCAGGCGGTGTTATCCTGTTGGAGGGCTATCATACAAGCCAACCAAAGAATGGAACGGGCGGTCCAGCAAATGTTCAACACCTCTACACCGAGGAGTTGCTGCGCGATTACTTCAGCGACATGGTTATTGAGGAGCTATGCACTTATGAGGCAGTGATCTCCGAAGGCAACGGGCATAGCGGCCTCTCTGCTCTGGTTGATCTTGTGGCGCGTAAAGGTTCGTCGTAGGATTAAAGCTTCGTTGGTGAGCACCTCCACACGCGGTATTCCTTCGCTTGATGGAGGAGCTGACAGATCGTTTGGTCAAATTGTTGCACACAGTCAGCGAGAATAATAACACCAAAGTTATACCAAAATACCTTTGGCTTGAAGGAAAACGTTGGTTAATTGCGAATATTAAGTATGTATTTTTGCTACGGGCTTATTAAGCCTCATGGAAACTTAGGAGTTTTTTAATGTCACTTTCTCGCCGAAGGTTCCTTCGCCAAGGCGCTGCCGCCGCTGCAAGTCTTGCACTATTGCCAGCAACTGATCTACGCTCCAACGCCTCAACCGATTTCAAGGGAACCGATGGACCGTTCGAGCCTAATTGGGACTCTCTTGAGAAGTACCAGTGCCCTGAGTGGTTCAGAAATGCTAAATTCGGTATATGGGCTCATTGGAGCGCGCAGTGCGTTCCCGAACAGGGCGACTGGTATGCACGCGGGATGTACATGGAGGGAAGCGCCCAATATGAGTACCATTGCAAGCACTATGGGCACCCTTCCAAGTTCGGGTTTAAGGACATTGATCACATCTGGAAAGCCGATAAATGGGAGCCAGAGAAGCTCATTGATCTCTATAAGAATGCCGGCGCACGATACTTCTTCGCCCTCGCCAACCACCACGATAACTTTGACTGTTGGGACAGCACCTATCAGCCCTGGAACTCCACACGCATAGGACCGATGCAAAACATCGTGGGAAGATGGGCGCACGCGGCACGTAGCGCCGGTCTCAAGTTTGGAGTTTCGGTGCATGCTTCTCATGCCTGGAACTGGTTTGAGGTGGCACAGGGCGCAGATACTAAAGGGCCATACAAAGGTGTGAAATATGATGGAGTGATGACACTTGCCGACGGAAAGGGGCTATGGTGGCAAGGGCTGGACCCAAATGTACAGTTGTATGCTCAAAATCATAAGCCAGGCGTCTTCTCCTGGGAGTTTACCGCTCCCGGTTGCGTAAAGCCTGATAAGGCATATATCACGAAGTTCTACAAGAGGGTAATAGATTTAATCGATAAATACCATCCCGACGTGCTCTACTTCGACGACACGGTTCTGCCCATTTACCCGGTTAGCGACGTTGGCCTGCACATCATGGCCTACTACTACAACCAGAGTGTTAAGCGCGATGGCAAGGTGAACGTGGTGCTTAATGGTAAGGGACTTAACGATCAACAACGAAAATGCATGGTAGAAGACCATGAGCGCGGGCGAACCCAGGCTATTGAACAGAATCCCTGGCAAACCGATACCTGTATTGGCGATTGGCATTACCTGCTCTCGCTCTACGAAAACCACCAGTACAAGACACCATACCAGGTCGTGCGAATGCTGCTGGATATTGTGAGCAAGAATGGAAATCTCATGCTGAATATCCCGCTTAAGGGCGACGGTTCTCCTGATCCCGACGAATTTCTGTTTCTTCAGGGCCTGACCGCCTGGATGCAGACAAACAGCGAGGCAATTCACGATACCCGCCCCTGGAAGATTTTTGGAGAGGGGCCAGGACTTCCAGGCAGCGACAGTGGCCACGACACATTATCATCCAAAGACTTTAGATTTACTACCAAAGGGAATACCCTTTATGCAGCATTCTTTGGTTGGCCATCCGACAGGAAACTGGCCATTCAGTGCCTCGCCGCTAATGCTCCTGGTATCGTGGGCGACGTTAAGAGCGTAAGCCTACTGGGAAGTACCCGCGAAGTGGACTATAAGCGAACTGGGGACGGCCTTATGATCTCGCTGCCACAAAACCCCCCTTGCGATTACGCATGGGTGCTAAAGATTGAGGGTATCAACGTCGCTCAATCCCAACCTGTTATGCCTCCACCCCCTCCTGTTGATGAGGTCGATGGTAAGATTATTCTCTCACCTGCCGCGGCGCACCTTCATGGGGGTCTACAGGTTGAAACTCGTGGAGTACCGGATATTGGCTTCTGGAACAATGCCTCGGACTACGCAACCTGGCATGCCAATGCGAAGCAGGCAGGTACCTGGCGGGTTACTGTGAAAGCCGCTTGCCCTTCGGGTACACCATCCATCGCCATTACCGTTGGCGAACACACGTTAACGACCGCGGTGGCTAAAACAGCAGATTGGGACGTTTACCAAACGGTGGATTGTGGCACCATTACCACATCTGCACCTGGGCCAATCATGATTAGCGTCAAACCGGCATCGGGATTAACGTGGCAGCCTATTAACCTAGCCCAAGTCACTCTCACTTTTGAGGGCCAGTAACCTACACAACTACCATTGCTTCTAGCTACTTAATCGTTGAGAAGCCCACACAAACTGAACCCCCTGTTGTCTTCATCAACAGGGGGTTCACCATGTTAAATTTAATCTGAAATCAAGCTGCCTTCGATTTCGTGTATTCGTCCCGTTCCTTGGCAAGATCCCAAGTATGATCCGGATCCTGAACAAACACCATAGAGGATCCCATTCCTTCACCATGGCGGCCGATGGTGGCCACTATCCAGCCGGTAGGTACATGCCGACGAAAAACACGCACATTGATCTGATGCAGCTCAAAGCTACCTTCCGGGCCTGTGACTTCGATAACTTCGTTACCAACAAACTCCCACTTCATGTGTCTGCCTCCACATCCACGTATGCGGATTTATTCCACAAATCGCAATAAATTGCTATCCTATTTTTGCAGTACCTGAAGATCTGCTCTCAGTTGCGCTAGCCGGATGAGCGCGGATACGAAACTAGCCATAGCCCAACCGTGCGGGGCAGCCCAGTACCGTTGAAAATCGGGCCCCTGCATCAACTCGGGAAGCAGACCGGTAGAAGTTGCACGCTTCAGTACAGTAGTCAGGTATCCCTCGGCCCTGTCCACTAGCTCTACACAGTCGTCGCGTCTGCCTATTTCAAGAAGTCTGGCTGCCAGCTTACAACAGCAACGCGCCATCCAAAGGGTATTTACGCATGCTGGTACACCTCCCACATAGGCATCTCCCTGAAATCTGCGTATGGCACGGCCTCCCTCCCAGTCGGTCTCCAGATGGCTCGTGATCGTATTGATCGTGCCTTCCGCCAGGGCAAGTTCACGGGGGTCTGTAAGGTCCAGTAACCCAAATGGCTCAATGGCTCCCAGGGCAGAAGAGTCAATGGTGACATCCGGCTGACCGTGTTCATTGAAACCGCGTGTAAGCGCGCCGTTGTGGACGAAGTGATGTAGGACACCCTCCTTAATGCGTCGTGCATCCTCCTCAAACTCTGAATCACCTAGTATTGTTGCGGCTGACTTGAAGCCGGCCCACAGCGCCGCATTGGAATATGTAAACGAGCCTATAAATGTCTCCCAGGTGTCGAATGCCGAAGCATGAACGCCGACCGACGTGAGGCGAGACCGTTGATAGCACGCAGCCTTGCGCAACATCTCTTTATGTTCATCTGTCGCGGTACCGCCGTTGTCGATCCATTTGCCTAAGGCCCATAAAATGGCACCAACCTGATCTATTTGGAGGTGATGCGGCGGTAGGCACCAGTTTGGTGCTGGCTGGCCATTCAAAAAGTACCTCTGGTGCCATAATCCGGT
>JAJYCW010000023.1 GCA_021777995.1 bacterium | reverse complement strand
CAACCATCGATCGTAAAAACCCCGAACCCTGCGGACCAGTTGTCGAGGCGCGCCAGCTTTCATCCTCACAGCGCAACCGCACGCGAATAAACTCGCGCCGGCCAGCTCTATGGCTGATGGCTTCATCAACCAGCGCCACAACCTGATGGCGGTACAGGTCTGTAAAACCCTGCATGCGCCTCAGAGCAGGGCGAACGAACAGCTCCCACGTTACCTGTACCGAGACTGGATTGCCGGGTAGTCCAAAAAACAGCATGCCTTCAGTCATACCAAATGCAAGAGGCTTCCCAGGTTTCATGGCCACGCGCCACAATGCAAGAGCGCCTAACTCACCCATTACCGCACGAACGTAGTCGCGGTCACCCATGGAAACGCCCCCTGCGGCGACGATAAGGTCCGGTTTCACGGGTGCTTTATCCCGCACATTCGTTATCGCTACCTTTATTGCATCAAAGTCGTCAGGGAGGTGTTGAGCATGAATCACATCGGCTCCTGCATCTGCTGCAAGCGACATCAATACAGGTAAATTGCAGTTTCGCAACTTACCCACTGGTGGCAGGATCCCCTGCTCGGCCGTAACCACCTCGTCTCCTGTGGTGAACAGCGCGATTCGCGGCCTTCGTAACACCGTGGGCCGTATACACCCTATTGCAGCAAGTAGTGCGACCTCACCAGATCGCACTACTGTGCCTGCAGGAAGTGCCACCTGACCAGTTTCTATATCTTCACCGGCTACGCGAATATGTTGCCCGCGGCCAGCAGGAGTGGTGAACTCCACAGTCGTTGGAGACTCGGCAGCAGGGTACTTTATCACATCCTCGACCATTACAACCGCGTCCGCGCCGCGCGGGACTGGTGCGCCAGTCATAATGCGTGCCGCGCCGCCATCGGGTAGGTCCCAATCGGCATTATCGCCTGCCATGACTACTCCGCACTCCTGCAATACTACAGGGTTTGAAGACGACGCTCCTGAAAGGTCATCGCTGTGCACGGCGTAGCCGTCTACGGCTGAGTTGGTAAATGGCGGTAGCTGCGTATCCGTCACAACATTACATGCGAGTACCCTGTTTCGAGCCTCCTGCAGGGGCACCTGCTCCCATGATAACGGTCTCGCATCAGCCGTAACAAGGCGTTGAACCTCATCAACCGTGTACAACGTGGTTTCATTCATTAGGCTAGTTGCCCTTGGGGTCAACAGGCGGGCCATGAGGTGTAAATTTGAATGAATCGATTACCACCTCCACAGGCTTACCGTCCGAGGGAGCGTGGCCGTGAAACATCCAGAAGTTGATGTGCACAGGGATTGGGCTCTGCGGTATTCGCTTGCGAGCATCGTTTTTCGGAGCGAATGTCCAAGAAACGTACGGTTGAACCCCAGGCTTGGTAAATGCACGAAACGCAACAGCCTTGGCCGACCACTCGAACGAGAAGTAACTATCTGAAATTGGAAACGGGTAGACAAACTCCTTATGACCATTGTCTGGCCGAACAACCGACGGGTAAACTGTAAAATTAACAGGCGGATATTTTTTCATGCCCCAGTGAGCGAGCTCAATATCTATCTCGTTAGTCCCGTCCGGACCGATTGAAGGCGTGGTGTAATTAAACAGACCCAATACAATGTTTTTGTCAAGATGGTCAATTGGCCCCTGCACGTGGAAGGTGTACAGCCCATAGCCCATCGGCTTGGCTAGGTACAATTCGGCGCTGCTCCATTTACCATCTACCTTTGCGACTCTCAGGTGCAGTCTGCCTTTTTTATCAACCCGTACAAGGGAACTGCTCCAGTGGTTTGGCCCAGGGCCGCCGAAATCGTCGCGAACCTGCCAAGTAAGGCCGGCAAACCGTACAGTTTCAGCCTGGCTTCGCGGTGAACTGGTTAGTGCTGCCAATGCTGCTACAAGCAGAAACCAAAACTTCATATTGGTAGGTCCTTTTAGGCAAAAATGCCTGCTAATATTAGCGGCTAAGGAAAAGTTTACCGCATTCGCACCGCTGCCTTTACTCCCTCGCCCATGGGGAAGTACCTGTGGTCAACCATTGCGCTCAATGGTATACTACCCATTACTTATTTATACTAAACCCCAACGACGAAAGTGACACATTGCGATGGCCGCAGAGACGCTCGATCAGATTGTTTCATTGTGCAAGCGACGAGGATTCCTTTTTCCTGGCAGTGAGGTCTATGGTGGCTTGCAGGGCACGTTCGATTATGGTCCGTTGGGTGTAGAGCTGAAAAACAACCTTAAGCGTCTCTGGTGGCAGCATAATGTTTATGAGCGCGATGACATGGAGGGCCTGGACGCCTCCATACTGATGAACAAGCTAGTGTGGAAATATTCTGGGCACGAGGAAACATTCGTAGACCCACTGGTAGATTGCAAAACCTGTAAGGCGCGCTTTAGGGCTGACCGCCTGGCAGACATGCCCTGTCCCAAAAACCCTAAACAGCATCCTGGCCAGTGCGAGGGAGAATTAACTGAGCCCCGACCGTTCAATATGATGTTCAAGACCCAGGTTGGGCCCATTCCAGATCCTGACTCGTTTGCCTATCTTCGACCGGAAACCGCTCAAGGTATTTTTGTTAATTTTGCGAATGTACTCGACTCCACCAATCGCAAGCTCCCTTTTGGCATTGCGCAGATTGGCAAAGCGTTTCGAAACGAAATTACTCCACGCAACTTCGTATTCCGTGTACGCGAATTTGAGCAAATGGAAATTGAATTCTTCTGCCGCCCTGGTGAAGACGAGGCAATCCACGAAGCATTCATTCAAGACCATATCAAGTTCTGGACTGAAAGGTGTGGGTTGAGTGCAGAGCGCCTCACACTTTACGAAGTGCCTGCTGATGAACTTGCACACTACAGCAAGAGGACAGTGGACATCATGTACCGCTTCCCCATTGGTGTTGAGGAACTGGAGGGAATAGCGAATCGCACCGACTACGATCTTGGTTCGCACACGCGGGATCAGGACAAAGTCGAGCTTTCCGCCTCGGTGCAGCCCAATACGCACTCGACACAGCGGCTTACCTACTTTGATCAACCAAACAAGAAGCACATCGTTCCCTTTGTAATTGAGCCCTCAGCAGGAGTTGACCGCGGAGTATTGGCGATCCTCACCGAAGCATACAACGAAGAGACACTGGAGAATGGCGACACACGCGTTGTTCTTAAACTCAAGCCTGCACTGGCCCCTGTAAAGGTGGCAGTGCTTCCTCTTAAAAAGAACGAGCCCGGCATTGTGGAATTAGCAAAGAACATCAAGAACAGCCTGCAAGCCACGGGTCTCATGCGTGCCGTGTACGATGACACTGCGGGCATAGGCAAGTTGTACCGGCGGCAAGATGAGATTGGCACACCGTTCTGTATCACCGTTGACTTTGATTCACTTGGCCGGGAAGGAGACGCTACTCTTAAAGACACAGTCACCGTTCGACATCGCGATACGATGATGCAGGAACGTATTGCAATCTCGCAGTTGAAGCAATATCTTCTCGACCGGTTGATATGAGCACGACCCCGCTTCACATGCATCGCAAGCCGTCGTCCTATCCAAAGGTGCAGCGGTCAATTTGTGTTGTATAATCTTCTGTATTGCGTGGTTCTTCACACTACGCGTCAATCTTCATATTGAGGGGATAATTTCCTGTGACAACTTCGCGGGTTGAACCAAAAAAAGGCGCACACTATGTTGTGGGCATTGACCTAGGCGGCACGAATGTTCGCGCGGCAGTACTGGATGCACATGATAAGCGCTTAGGTCGCGCCGAGAATCCATCAGAAGCGAAGGCAGGTGTTAAGCGCACGGTATCCGCCATAGGTCTGGCAGTTCGCAATGCTGTTAAGGCCGCGGGAGTGACGCTAGATCAAGTTGGGGCCATCGGGATTGCGGTACCAGGTCACATCGACGTACCGGCAGGCATGGTTCGGTGGGCGCCCAACTTTGGGGAGAACGTGGGCGACTCCTACGTTCCCTATCGTGATGTGCCGCTTCGTGCCCTGGTAGAGGCGGAAGTAGGCGTTCACATGATAATGGATAACGATGCTAACGTCGCAGCCCTTGGCGAATTTCGCTACGGAGCTGGTAAAGGCACCCGGCATATGATTATGTTCACGCTGGGTACCGGCATCGGCGGCGGTATCATTGTGGATGGAGAGGTACTTAGGGGCGCCACCGGTGGGGCAGCCGAAGTAGGCCATATTATTATTGCTGATCGCCAGGGTAGTAGCCCCAATGGCTGTCATGGTCGGTTGGAGACGCTTGCAGGACGCGACGCTATCATCGAGCGGGCGGTCCTCAAGATGGAAAGCGGCCGGAATACGCTTTTGTGGTCGCAGGTGAAGGGGCCCGAGGCATTGCAGCAGTTCATCACTCCTGCGGCAATTGATGAGGCAGCGGAACGCGGGGATGCAATTGCCATTGAAACAATGGAAGAGACCGGCCATCTGGTTGGACTGGGCATTGCGAGTATGATTAATGTGTTCAACCCAGAGATGGTAGTGCTCGGAGGCAAAATTTCCCAATCCGAAACCCTATTTCAAAATGCAGTGCGCACTACCAAGGCTTCCGCAGTAGGATCTATCCTGGCCGCAGCCCGCATAGTTCGCGCTGAACTCGGTGACGATGCGGGGATTATGGGTGCCGGCGAATTAGCATGGCGCACCCTCAAATAAGTAGGGGTTATCCTTTATGCCGGTAATTGAGCAGAGTGTGGAGATTGAAGCTCCTGCAGATCTGGTTTTTCGCGTTGCGAGAAACGTAGAAGAATTTCCTGAATTTATGAGCGACCTGCAGTCGCTTACTGTTCTGGAAACCCTGGATAATGGTTCGCGCACTATCACTGAGTGGGTAGGAATCATTCAAGCGTTCAAAATGAAAATTCGTTGGACGCAGGAGGATCGGTGGAACACCTCGGCCTTGCGCGATGATTTCAGGATGCTTCAGGGCGACATGGATCGAATGGAGGGATTTTGGCAGTTTACTGCAATCGACGCAAATCGCTCCAGGTTTGATAGCACGGTTGACTATGACCTCAACGTCCCAATGGTCGGTCCCATGGTAAAAGGCCTTGTCAAGAAGCTAATGACAGAGAACCTTCAAACCACACTTAACGCCATAAAACGAAGAGCAGAAGACCTCGCGACATGACAGAGCCCGATCCCCTGCAAATCTTTGCACTGGACGATTACCCGCCGTCACTTCGCACCATTCAGCAGGAATACTGGGTACAGGAGGCTCCTATTTCGTTCAGCTTCGGTGTATCCAATGACAATGATATCGCCGACATCGACAGTACCTCGTGGGACGCCATGTTCGTACGGTGGATGCGCCCAACTGTTCACGATGTCTGTCTGGTGGTGTGTGAGCGGCGCGATAACGACGAGGATGCCGAAGCCTTAATTGATCGAGCACTCCAGCGGGTAGGACGCCAGCCGAAAGGTGAGATGCAGAAGATTGTGGTGGAAACCCTCAATGCGTCTCGAATTGTCATCAGCGTACAATTTCTGCCCGCCTTGCTAGATGATCAGGATCATTTAGCCTGGGATGCAATAGGATCCATTGTCTCCAGTCTGGCAACACTGGCCAACGGTATCATTTACGTAGAGGGCGAAGGGTTCTATGACGACGCCATGGCTCCCCTGGTCACCCTAACAGAAGAGGAATAAAGATGAGTATATTGATTGATGGCAGCACGCGGGTGCTCGTTCAGGGCATTACCGGTCGCGATGGTGCTTTTCATACCGGACAGATGCTTGAATATGGCACAAAGGTGGTAGGCGGTGTAACTCCCGGCAAAGGCGGACAGTTAGCACAGGGCGTACCGGTATTTAACTCTGTTGAGGATGCCGTACGGGAGACGAACGCAAACGCTTCCGTTATTTTTGTTCCCTACAATCTCAATGCGGCAGACTGTATTATTGAGGCCGCACACGCAGGAATCGCCCTGGTGGTGTGTATCAGCGAAAATATTCCGACCAGTGATATGATTCGCGTTAATGCTATCCTCAAGTCGCTGGGCAACGTAACCAGGTTGATTGGGCCCAACTGCCCAGGGCTCATTACACCCGGCCAAAGCAAGATCGGAATTATTCCACCTTCCTCTTTTATGCCCGGCAACGTGGGACTGGTATCGCGCAGTGGAACCCTCACCTATGAAATTGCCGACGAACTCACACGAGCGGGGTTGGGCCAGACTACTGCGGTAGGAATTGGCGGCGACCCAATGATCGGTACGAAGTTTGTCGATGTTCTTCCCCTATTTGAAGCTGACCCAAACACGCACTCCATAGTTATGGTGGGCGAAATTGGGGGTAGCGATGAGGAAGATGGCGCTGCTTACATTAAAGCCCATATGACTAAACCGGTCATCGGTTTTATTGGCGGTCGCACGGCTCCTGCTGGCAAGAGGATGGGGCACGCTGGTGCAATTATCAGTGGCAATAGCGGTACGCCGCAGGCAAAAGTCGCGGCACTACAGGCTGCTGGTGTTCCAGTTGCAGATACCATGCACGACATACCTGGGCTGGTAAAGCAGGCGCTGTCGCTCTGAGGATGGCTTCATGATCGGCAACAACGCGAGAGAATAGTCTGTTGGACGCGCAAAAATGGCGTTTAATAGCAGCATATGCGGCGCACTATCAATCCTGGTAAACGTACGGTGAAGTGGCTGTAGACAGGTTTCTCATAAATCCGCCATTGGCAGGGTACCCGTAACCTATGTGAGTATTGACAGCAACCAACATAAAAGGTACAATTGCTACATCAATCATACAAGGGTTATGCCGATTGATCTTTTCCCACCGACCCCGTTACGTGGGGCCACGATCAGGACAATTCTAAACCAGGATTGCTGTTGATGCAGCCGTCCAGCTAATACATATCTCATCAGACCACCTCAAATCTCATTGTGGTGACGGTTCAATCAGCGCTTACCCCCGCTCTAGCTGATGAACCTGAGAAGGGAAATCGTTTCGCATGTCGTTGAATCCGGTTGGCCAGGAGTTCCTGGCATTTGTGTTCTACTTTCTTTACGCCAACTTCTTCGAGTGGGCATTTCACAAATTTCTGTTTCACTCCCCGCGCATTATTAAAGCTACCTACAAAGCCCATCACCTGGTTCATCATCAGCGCTACAAGTATGAAATTGAGTCGTACGAGTGGCAGTCAGAATATGAAAAAGACCACATTGCGATGGATTGGTTTGCCCTTCCCCTGTTTGTAGGCTTTCACCTGCCTATATTCATGCTACTGCAGTGGGCGACCGGCTGGCAAAGTGTGTGGGGCGGAGTTGGCGCTGTAGTTGCATACTACGCTGTTTATGAGTATTTTCACTACTTCATGCACGTGCCCTCTAATAGATGGTTCGAGCGAACGAGAGCGTTCAAGTTTTCCAAGGAACACCATCGTATTCACCACAAGTACATGAACGAGAACCTCAACGTATTTCTTCCCATTGCTGATATGTGTCTCGGTACTTACCGCAGCATTGCGAGCGTTGCAGCTCAAACAGCAGGTCCTGTCTCTACCGGTGGCAAAGACGCTGTACCGCCCATTCCCGCACCATCGAAGCTAAGCCGTAAAGAGGCCTAGATTCCCATTCTATCCTCGGTTTCTTGCATGGCAGCGGTACCGTAGCGTATACTCTGGTATATGGAATTACGGTCCGCTGCTGTGCGTTCGCTTGAAGAAGTCATTACGAAGATCCGCGAGGCTGCAAACATACCTGCCTATTTCGGTAAGGTCTATGTTGTTGGAGGATACCTTCGTGACCGCGAACTCAACTTGGTCCCTGCAGATGACCTGGATTTAGTACTAGAACAGGACGCACTAGAGTTTGCGTATTTGTTGCATAGATCTGGTATTTCCACGCACTACCCCGTAACTTATCCCAGATTCGGTACGGCAATGGTGCACATTTCTGATTCATTAGGTAGACTTCATCAGGTAGAGTTGGTGACCGCGCGTCGCGAGTCATACGTCGAAAATTCCCGAAAGCCAGACGTAACCGTTGGTACTTTGAGGGATGATGTCTATCGTCGTGATTTCACGATAAATACGCTGGTTCAAAATGTGCATTTAGATGGTCTACTGGATATTACGGGGAAGGCGCTTCAGGATCTCGCGGATAAAGTACTGCGTACGCCACTTGATCCGCAGGTTACCTTCTTTGATGATCCTTTAAGGATGTTGCGCGCAGTTCGGTTTGCGGCCAAGTTAGATTTCACCATTGAAGGTTCGACATTTGGTGCAATTCAGCGGTGGGCCGAAAGGCTGAGATCCGCTGCAATAGCGAATGAGCGGATTCGCGACGAGTTCGTCAAAATTGCCATGCTACCGGGCCATGCCTTCGCTAAGGGAATTCGCCTGTTGCTTCAAACGGGTCTACTTCACCAGTTCATGTGGGAAATGGAGCCGATGCTGGGCTGTATCCAAGGTGGGTGGCACATCCATGATGTCTGGAACCACTCACTGGCTGCGGTGGAACTGTTGCCCAACGATGCCCCGCTTCCGGCCCGTCTGGCCACGTTATGGCACGATATAGCCAAGCCAACCGTAAGGACCGAGGACGAACAGGGCATTCACTTTTATGGTCACGCCGAACTAGGAGCGACCACGGTTCGAAGGCTTATGAGAAGGCTTCACTTCTCCAATGACGTAATAAGCGATACTGTGACACTCGTTGCCCTGCATATGAAGCCTGGGCAGTACACCACGGAGTGGAGCGATGCGGCAGTACGGCGCTTTATGAGAGAACAGGCAAACCTGCGCGATCAACTTATGACTGTGGTACAGTGCGATCAGGGTAGCATGAACCTACCGCAAGTTAATCGCGACCGACTCAACTCATTGCGGCAGCGCATTGCTGATCAGAAGGCCGCAATGGATGTGGAGGCACTGAACAGCCCACTGGATGGGAACGAGATTATGAACATCTTGAGGATTGACCGCGGGCCAACAGTTGCGAAGGCCAAGAACTTCCTTACAGATAGGGTGATTGAAGGCGAACTTGACAAACACGACAAGGAAAGTGCAACAAACTTATTGAAAGTGTGGTTTGAGGAATACACTGACAATTGAACAGGGCAAAGGAGCAGAGAAATGGCGCGAATACCTATTGGATTGCAACTATATTCTGTAAGAGAGGATTGTGCTAAAGACTTACCAAGTGTACTCAAAGCTGTCGCTGCCATGGGCTATGAGGCAGTAGAATTTGCTGGCTATTACAACTTTAGCGCGGCCGAACTACGCAAGATGCTCGATGACCTCGGGCTTAAGTGCTGTGGCTCTCACATCATGATAGATAGCCTACTTGGCGACAAACTAGCCGAAACAGCAGAGTTTCATCAGGTTTTAGGCAACGAATTCCTCATAGTTCCTGGACTTTCTCACGAGAGGACGGCGTCCAAGGACGCGTGGCTCCGTACTGCACGCGACATGAATGAAATCGCTGAGCGCCTCAAACCATTGGGGTTAAAAACAGGCTATCATAACCACTCCATGGAGTTTCAACCGCTGGATGGAGAACTGCCGTGGGATATCTTCTTCGGGAACACGACTGAAGATGTCATAATGCAGTTTGATGTTGGGAATGCTCTGCATGGAAAAGCAGACGCTGCTCCGTTCTTGCAGCGATATCCTCATCGTGCCCTCACGGTACACTTAAAGGAATACTCTGCAACGAATGACAAAGCCCTTATAGGTGAGGGCGATGTAGATTGGCCGGCCATTTTTAACCTCTGCGAGACTGTAGGTGGAACACGGTACTACATCGTGGAGCAGGAGAGTTACGCGTATCCTCCGCTAGAATGTGCAAGCAAATGCCTGCAGGCACTAAAGGCAATGGGCAAATAGCCGCACGTTAGGTCGAAGATGTTGAGTAACTGGGCCAGAGTGAACTATCACTCTGGCCCAGTTTGACTGTAATTGAAAAAACCTAACGTGATACCTCGTTTAGTTCCGCTGCAACTCTGTCCGGAATGCTGGACAGTGCTTCCTGCAGGCGACTCGCATCACGCCCACCTGCAGTTGCAAAATCGGCACGCCCACCACCGCCGCCGCCTGCAATACGTGCTGCTTCCTTCACCAGCCGTCCAGCATTCAGTCCTCGGCCGATCAGGTCCGTGGTGACCCGTGCTGCAAAAATAACCTTGCCATCTAGCTCGGCACCTAAAACCACCACCCCAGACTTAAGCTGTTGAGCGGCGGCATCGGTGCGATCAGCAAGTTGACCGGACTCTGCAATTTTCAGCACCGCTGTAAGGACGGGTATATCGTCAACATACACTGGCGCTGGCAGGCTCTCAATGCCTGTAGTGCTCGCCTGCAGCTCCTTTACCTGCTTCTCAAGATCTCGTCGTTGCTGTACCAACCGCTCGACTGCAGGAAACAGGTCACCACTTATCTTAAGCAGTGCCGCTGTACGGGCAATACTACTCTCTGCCTCAACAACCCGTTGATAGGCTGCTTCACCAGTGACAGCCTCAATACGCCTCACACCAGAGCTACTACCAGTTTCAGACATGATTTTGAAAAGGCCAATTGACGACGTATGGTGAATATGAACACCACCGCACAGTTCAAGGCTAATGCCTGGTACCTCTACCATCCTTACGGTGCTACCATATTTCTCTCCGAACAGGGCCATGGCCCCCCTCTTTTTGGCCTCGCTAATGGGTACATCCGTGTAAATGGAGACGTCCTCGTCCTCTAACACCCATTCGTTGACCAGCCGTTCAATCTCTGCTCGCTGCTCGGAGGTGATTGCCTGATTATGTGTAAAGTCGAATCGAAGGCGATCTGGCCCAACGCGCGAACCCTTCTGGTGTACGTGGTCGCCTAGCACGCGCCTTAACGCTGCCTGCAGTAGGTGTGTAGCCGTATGGTTTCGTGTAATTGCCCGCCGCCGTACGCCATCAATTTGCGCTAAAACTCGCTGCCCCTCGTAAAGCTCTCCCTCTAGTACACGAACGGTATGAAGAAACACACCCGTTGCGGTTCTGCGGGTATCCAGTACCTCCGCCCGAAGCGCGCACGAAACACCATCACCATCTGCTGTCAGCCAGCCGGTATCACCCACTTGCCCACCACTCTCGGCGTAAAATGGTGTAATGGGAAAGGCCACAAGCACCTGATCCCCGGGGCGCCCCGATGTAATACGGCCTCCGTCGCCGTAGATAGCAGAAACAACAGTGCTGGTGTAGCTCTCTTCGTAGCCAACAAACTTTGTAGGCTCAAGCTCGCTTCCCGGCGCTGCCTGCATAACCGACGCGGAGAAAACCTCTTTGTCAATACTGCTATGCTGCTGAGACTGATGTCTCTGGGCATTCATCGCCTGCTCAAAGCCGGCAAGGTCAACATCAATGGCACGCTCAGCCGCAACGTCCTGTGTAAGTTTTATAGGGAAGCCATAGGTGCTGTACAGGTCAAAAGCAACCTGCCCGCCAAGTATTTTGGATTGCTGCACAGAATCGGAACTCAATACGGTATCGAGTATCCTTAAACCACGGTCCAAAGTTCGACCAAATTGCTCCTCCTCTGCACGAATGGTCTGCATGATGAGAGCCTCACGGTCAACCAGTTCAGTGTAAAATGAACCCATCTGTTCAATGATGCTCGGGACTATTTCGGTAAGGAATGGATTCTCAAAGCCTAACACCTTTTTGCCATAACGAATGGCGCGCCTCATTATATACCGCAGAACGTATCCACGCCCCTCGTTGGATGGCAGAATACCATCCGCAATACAAAATACCATCGACCGGGTATGTTCCGCGATAACCCGGTACGCAAAGTCCTCCGGGCTCATTGATGCGGTATAAGGTCGCCGGGTAAGACTTGAGATCCTTTCGAGAGTAGGTCCGAATAAATCAGTCTCGAAAACACTTCGTTTGCCCTGGGATACAAAGGCAATTCTGTCTAATCCGGCACCGGTGTCGTTGTTTCTGCGCGGCAACGGAGTGAGTTGCGGATCTCCGTGTTCATTAACGCTGCGTGAGAACTGCGTAAATACGTTGTTCCAGATCTCGAGCCAGCGCCCAGCTGCATCGTCAACCGCATATCGTTCGGCAGGCGAAAGACCTGGCGTGGTGGTCATCTCGCCTGGTTCACCAATGCGATAGAAGATCTCAGAGCAGGGTCCGCAAGGTCCGTCCGGCCCCTGGCTAATGACACTTGCTGGCCAGAAGTTTTTGTCTTCTCCTTGCCGGTGAATCCTATCGCTGGGTAGCCCCACAACGTCCTTCCACACCTCGTAAGCTTCATCGTCATCGATGTATACCGTGACGCATAGTCGATCACCATCTAGCCCCACAACGTTGGTAAGAAACTCCCATGTCCAGGGTATGACATCCGCCTTAAAGTAGTCACCAAAACTAAAGTTACCTAGCATCTCAAAGAATGTACAGTGAGAAAAATCGCCTACGGCGTCAATGTCTACAGTCCGTACACATTTTTGTACCGTTGTCACTCTGGGGGAAGGTGGCGTGGCAGAGCCGGTAAAATAGGGCTTAAATTGCTCCATTCCCGAGCCAGAAAACAGTATTGACCTGTCCTCATTACCTAGAACATCCACCGGCACTAGCGGTGCCCCAGGCAGCTGCACGTGCCCACGGCTTATAAAGAACTGCAAATACTTTTGGCGAATCTCGTGTGCTAGCATACCAGACGGTAACTCCTGATCGTTTTCATAGCCTATATTGTATCAGAGTACCGCGGCAATTTGTGCTCGTGTATGCAGTAGCGGTATACTTGGTGTTTATCAAAGCCGTAAATAGTACTTAGCAACCTGGTAAACGATTGGCGGTAAAGCAATGACAATGAAAACTACTACTAACCCTGAAAAACACGAACCGAGAGATCCCAATGCCAAACAGATCGTCTCGACCAACCGGCGGGCCAGGTTTGAATATGAGATACTCGAAACTATGGAAGCGGGTATCGTTCTCGTAGGAACCGAGGTCAAATCACTTCGAGCAGGTCGTGTAAATCTACAGGACGCCTACTGCCGGGTAGAGCATGGCGAGGTGTGGATTTACAATATGCATATTTCACCTTATGAGCAGGGAAATCGTTATAATGAGGAGCCCCTCCGCCGCAGAAAACTGCTGCTCCACCATAAGGAAATCCTCCTTGTACAGGCCCGAATGGAGCAAAAGGGCCTGGCACTTATTCCTCTTTCGCTCTATTTTCGTCGAGGATTTGCAAAGCTAGACATTGCACTTGGTCGAGGTAAAAAACTCTATGACAAGCGCCAGTCGATTGCGGATCGTGATGCTGATAGAGAGTCCCGCCGAGCAGTTGTAAATCGAGAATAGACCGTCTAAATGCAGCCCCGGTCCATACTGCAATAGGGTCCAATTCTTAAGCGTATATAGCTTATGGCAATTTCCAGGGTGGACACCCCGCAACAACACCTCATAGTGTGGGATGGCGATTGTGGCCTATGTCAAGCCGCTATTGAGTGGGTACATCGGCATGACCGTCGACATTCCTTTGCGACCGCATCCTGGCAGGATTGCGATGACTCCCGCCTCACCGACGAATTGCGGCATCGTTGTTTCAAAGCCGTTCACGTAATTACGAATGATAACAGCGTGTATGGTGCCGCCCGGGCTGTTCTGTTTATCTTGCACGACCTCTATGGCTTCCGGCTGTTAAGGCTAGCTGAGAAACCACCCTTCATCTGGCTGGGAGAATTAGTGTATCGGCTCATAGCCAATAACCGAAAGATAATCGGGCGCCTTGCGACACACCTGCACCTCATTCCTGCAGGATCAACGTGCGTCACTGCAACCAGAGTTACAATCCCCCGTGAGTGATTCAGCCCTAACGACGAACGACAACAACCAGCGGAAATCCATGACTGATTTCAACACCGTCATGTACCAACAATGGCGCGACCTGTTGTTCGTTCACTGGCCAGTGGACGCTCAGCTTGTGCAGCGCCTTATCCCGCGGCCGCTGGAAGTGGAACAATTTGCAGGTTCCGCTTGGTTAGGTTTCGTGCCATTTACTATGCGGAACGTACGCCCGAGGTACCTGCCTGCGGTACCAGGTCTGTCAGGTTTTGCCGAAACCAATATCCGCACCTACGTTAGGTGTAACGGCGACAGACCCGGTGTGTGGTTTTTCAGTCTGGATGCCGCTAATGCAGTTGCTGTACTCATAGCAAGAACACTTTTTAAGCTCCCTTACTACCGCGCAAAGATGCAAATTCACAGGCAAGACGGCGGTGCTCTGTATGCTGGAAGCCGAATTGCCGCAGACTTAAGTTACGAGGTCACCGCAACATGGAGCGGTGATCGCTTCAATGCACGTCCGGGTACCCTCGAGCATTTTTTGGCCGAGCGTTATTTACTCTATACTGAACATCACGGACACATCTTCGCGGGACGGGTGTGCCACTGTCCGTACCCACTGTACCGCGCCACCGTCCACGATTGCCGACAAACGCTGAGCGATGCAGTAGGTTTACACATGGAGGGAAACCCAACTTCGGTGCTCTACTCACCAGGTGTAGACGTACGCATTTCCCCACTTCAGTACTTAGCAGACGCAGTGCGGTAAACTATCAATAACCTTTGGCGTGTATATCACGTGAAGCGAACTACGGTTGCACTGGAGATTTCGTTTGATTCTTGAGTACAGTATCCCCGGCCGTGCCGGTATCGCAATAGGCATGGCTCTTAACCTGGGCGCTATGGGCATTTACAACTGGCAGCAGCTGGTGGCTAAACAACAATTGGCGGCAAAGCAACATGGCGTCGCCGTGGTTCACCATGTAAGTCAGCACTTTGCACCAAGCATGCACCATGCTGCCGTACATCTCGCCCCAGTCATGCACCAGTCAAATTTCGCGGGTGCAGCTGTACACCCAGCGTTGTCGTTTGCCAATGGAGCGTGGATTCCCATTGCTCTTGGGATAGTGGCAAATTTGGTTACGGGTTTTGGATGTATGAACTATGCAAAGGCAAAGGGTCGAAATGCACTGTTGGGAGTGTTCGGCGCACTTCCCCCATTTGGAATGATTGGGCTCGCACTCGTAAGTATCCTGCGCGATAATTCACTGTCCACATCCAAGTAAATCACGCAATCGGTGCAATGAGTCAGAGTAGTCTCTCTTTGACAACAGCTGCGCGTATCTTTGCCCCTATTGCACGTTACTGGGCCTTATAGCAGCTGGCTGTGTAAATTAATGG
Organism: bacterium; assembly: GCA_021777995.1. GTDB lineage: Bacteria > Armatimonadota > Chthonomonadetes > Chthonomonadales > Chthonomonadaceae > JAJZFK01. The sequence continues at coordinate 23,844 of JAJYCW010000023.1, read as the reverse complement.
GTGAATTTTCTTGTGATTACAAGATTACCAAGCGCCTTCTGGTACTTTCTGATGGCTTCCCGGCAACGAAGAAAATACTCAAACCCCCACCCGCCATGTCCGTTGTTGCCGAAGCCGCGGTGAAGTGTTGGTTCAATGTCGTTACTCATATTTTGCGACCATTGATCGGGTGGTTCAAATTCGTTCCACTGATTAACAAACACAAAACGCGGCTTCACCTTCATCACTTTTTGCCACTGGTTTCGGAAGGTAACACCATAGTCTTTACCATCTGCATCGGGGGACTCATAGTTGCCGGTGGCTGGATTCGAGATGTAACCTGGATAGCCGAACACCGCAGTCATGGCCTCAGGTTCCCCGCGGAAAACGGTCACCTGCGGGTCCCGGTCATACCAACTCCAATATCCGTCCCTCACATTATCCATCTTTTCCAACCAGGCATTTACGTATCGTATCGTAAACCGTTTGCTGCTCCATTTCGGTAGTGACTGCCTTGTTGGGCCACCCATGTAAACGTCTAACAGTGGTTTACCGAGGTAATCCAGAAACAACTTACGGTACCTTGGATTTTTTATGTAATGATCGTAAATGTAGTTGAGCTGCTTCATGAATTGCGTCGTGCCAAATTTGCCATGATCTGGTCCAACCAGTAAAACAATAAGCGGATGCTGTTTCATCGTTAGATAGAGTTTACATAGCAGGTTAGTGGAATCTCGCATTTCTCTAGCAGGAGCGTCTGGCCACGTTCCTCCAAGATTGTTACTCCAGTCCAGTTGAACGAAATTGATTCCCAATTGGTTCATCCAGAGAGTTTGCTGCCGCAAGACTCGCACATCCAATGAGGAATACTCGCCAAGCACGGGAGTTGCCTCCTGGTGGCCCCATTGCGCGTAACCTGGGCCGAACCACGTTTCCAGATCCATGCCAATAAGGTGTTTAGGATCGGTAATAACCGGATAACGAATTGCTGTAACCTGCAGATAAACAGAAGGACTGGCAGTAGTTCCACTCGTTACATTGACCGAGTGCCGACCAACGAGCGGCATGGGAAGAACAAATCGGCATACACCGTACTGGTTTGTCTGGAATGGGCCACACCAGGGTTTACCATCTAGTTCCGGTTGCAAAGGGACGTTGGCAATCTGCTTTCCGTCAGGGTGCGATGCAATCACCGTGAAGGCAGCGATTTGCCCCTCTGCAAGTGTTCTGTTAGAGGCCCGAATGGACAGCGTCAAACCGTCTGCTGCACAGCTGGGAGCAAAAAAAAGCGTAGCAGCCTGAAATAACACCAACCAGATAACTGACAGATAAAATCTGCGAGTAGATGCCATCTTTGCCCCCCAATTTGAGCCTCTCACGTCCATGAGCACCTGGTGCGTTTAATGATCTGGGAACCTGTACGGTGCAGTGTTTAACGCGCACAACCTGCTCAACGCTCGGTACCGTACCACGCGTTGCAACGTCTGCCATCCAACGATAGTAGATTATGCGTTTAATGCCATTTACCCTGCTACATTCCTACACGAAAGAGATGCAAAAACAATTAGAGGTGGACTTGCGGTGAATGGGCATTGTACGATCAATCCAAAGTTAGCACCGGTCATCAACATGCTGTGTACAGGATGTCCCCGGTTGTGCTATTATCAAGCCAAGCTATTCGAACCCTATTCCTACAGTTGTGGAGGCACTTACCGTGGTGAGGCGTTTTGTACCGTTACTGGTTTTAATCTCCGTTATCTCGACTCCAGCTTTCGCCAACCGGGTTATTCCCGTGTGGCCCCACCTCAAGTTAACAGACAAGCAAAAGCAGGTTACGGTAGTTAACATGCCGCCCTACGGTAAAGTTACACGCGGTGCTATACAGTGGGCTACGCTCACCGAATACCCATCAACGAACAATTCGGGTGCCAACCCTGCGATTATTATCTGCCCGGGTGGAGGGTATGTGCAGGAGGCACTACAATTTGAGGGCAGCAAACCTGCAGAGTGGTTCTCGAAGCGAGGATATACCTGTTTCGTTCTTCAGTACCGGTTGCCAAATGGCTCGCTACCTCCTAATGGTGTCGCGTATCCCTTGCGCGACGTGCAGAGAGCAATACAGATCGTCCGGTCCCAGTCACTCCAATTGCATGTCAATCCCAAAGCGATTGGTGTAATGGGATTTTCTGCAGGCGGATCTGTCGCATCCCTTGCGGGTGTCCACTGGCTTCCAGGCTCGCCAACGGCAGCCGATACCGTAGAGCGAGTTAGCAGCAGACCAGATTTCATGGTTCTGGTTTACCCGGTAATCTCTATGATGCCGGGGATACTCTGTTACCAAGAATTAGGTGATGTCTTGCTCGGTAAAAACCCGACAGCCAACGTCGTGAAGTACTACTCCAGCGAAATGAACGTCTCCGCATCCACGCCGCCAGCCTTCATATGTTGCGCTAACGACGATACAGTGGTGCCAATTGTTAACGAGAAGCGGATGGCTGCAGCTCTAAAGCGCAACCACATTAACGTGGACCCTGTAATCTACCCACATGGGGAGCACGCTTTTGGCCTTGGTCGCCCGGGAACGGACACAATTAAGTGGCCAACCGACTGCCTAACATGGCTTCAATCGCTTCTGCAAGGCAAAGCTACGCACAGGATATTGAGGTATAAATAGAGTACTCTGGACTGTTCTATTCATTCGCTGAACGCGGTTGACACGCGATTACAGCGAGGAGACAAATAATGGCAGCGACCGAAGTTAGATTTGGTGTAATTGGGTTAGGCGGCATGGGGTCCGGGCACTGTAAAATGCTCCAGGATATTCCTGAAGCGCGGCTAGCTGCAGTTTGCGATATTAATGTAGAGACGCTTCAAAGAACCGCTGAAAAATATCACGTTCCTGCCTTTACCACGCACACGGAACTGTTGTCGAGCGGTACTGTAGACGCTGTCATTATCGCCACTCCTCACTATTTTCATGGGTCTATTGCCGAGGACGCGTTCGCCCAGGGTCTACACGTTTTATCTGAAAAGCCGCTATGTGTTACAGTTTCAGCCGCCGACAGCATGATCGCCGCTGCTAGAAAATCTGGGCTTAAGTTTGGAGTCATGTATCAGATGCGCTCGGAGCCGCGCAGCCGCGCAGCCAAGCAGATTGTTGCGTCTGGCGCATTAGGTGAGATTTACCGAACTAGTCTTGTAATGGGCTGGTACCGAAGCCAGGCTTACTACGATTCCGGAGGTTGGAGGGCGACCTGGGCGGGTGAGGGCGGCGGCGTTCTAATCAATCAGGCCCCCCACTATCTTGACCTCTTCTCGTGGTTGGGAGGTTTACCTAAGTATCTAAAAGGGGAAACGCGCACAAGGCTTCATGACATTGAAGTAGAGGACGAAGCATTCGCGACGCTTGAATATGCAAATGGTGCTCATGGCTACCTTTATGCAAGCACAACCGAGGCACCCGAGCATAACCAGATTGAGATTTGTGGTGACCGCGGCAAGATAATCTTACATGGCAATAGCCTTCGTCACTTTGCTATAGACGGTTCCATCCGGGAGATTACCGTTAACACCACCGAAATGTGGGGTGGCCCAAAGTCTGTTGAACAACAGGTCAATCTACCTGCAGAAGAGGCTATTCGTGGGCATAGTGCCATCACCGCTAACTTCACGCGCGCCATCCTGCACGGTGAAAGGCTCATAGCGCCTGGTGAGGACGGCCTTGCAGCAGTTGAGTTGATAAACGGCATCATCCTCTCCGGACACACTGGCGAACGAGTATGTTTACCAGTTGACCGTGCCGCCTATGACAAACTCATCGCACACCTGCAGACCACATCCCGCACCAAGGGTAACGTCAGCGAACAGCGTCTTACCGATCCGAAGTTCGCATGAGCAACCTAGTAGATCCCAAAAACGGCGTGTTGCCCTCTCAGTGGATCCGGCAGGCTGCTGCGTGCGGCACGATCATCTCAGAAATCCCGGTAACGCCTCGTCAAATTCAACCCAATAGTCTGGATTTACGGCTCGGAGATTTTGGCTACCGCGTGCAGTGTAGTTTTCTACCAGGCAGCGAGGGAATGGCAGGGAAACTTGATCGTTACAACTGGTATACATTCGACATTCCCCACGATGGTATTCTGCTAGAGCGAAATCAGGTCTATATCTTTCCGTTGCAGGAAAGACTTGCCCTACCGGCCCAGATTAGCGGCCGCGCCAACCCAAAATCTACCACCGGCCGATTAGATATCTTTACTCGCCTGGTCACCGAGAATGCAACGGCATTTGATGAAGTACCTTCCGGTTATACCGGAACGCTATACCTGGAGGTAATTCCGCGCTCCTTCGCCGTTCGTATCCGCAAAGGTGACACACTCTCACAGATCAGGTTTCAGGTTGGAAGCCCAGTGCTATCCTATGAAGAGACAATGGCTATCCTGGACACCGATGCGCTGATACTTGACCGAGACTCGCGCATATTAAGAAGCCGAGACCTACCAGTTCATGATGGTATTGTGCTCTCTGTGAACCTTCCTCGAGCACAACAACAGACGGTAGGTTATCAGGCCCGCCGAAACACTCCTCCTGTAGACCTTCAAGCAACCGGGCTCTCCAAACGGCGGTATTGGGACAGGATTCACGCAGACAGTAAGCCTGTAATTCTGGAGCCTGATGAATTTTATATCTTCCGTAGCCGAGAGTTGATTTGCTTGCCCCCGGAACTGTGCGCCGAGATGGTCGCGTTTGAGGCCCGTAGCGGTGAGGTACGAACGCACTATGCTGGTTTCTTTGACTCGGGTTTCGGCTATAGCGCAACGGAACACCCATCAGCAACGGCAGCCGGCGTCGTGTTAGAAGTGCGAAGTAGAGATGTGCCGTTTCTTATAGAAGACGGTCAGCCTATATTTCGTATAAACCTGCTGCGCTGCACGGAAGTACCGGACGCACTATACGGCACCCGGGCAGGATCAAACTATCAGGGGCAGCGAGATGTGAGACTGTCGCGTCAGTTTAGTGTTGTTGATCTTAATGAAGAACGCACAGAAACTACGCAGATTCTAATGGAAATCTAGCACAATGGGTATTCGCTGCACTACAATATTTACCGCATTTCTCGTGTTGTTTTGTCGCGTTTCCGTGGCACAAGCGGCAACCAACGCACCGGTCTACACCGCCTCGCTGCAGCTTGTTAGTGGTGGTGTTGCGGGCCAAACATCCTATTCCCATCCCCATCCGGTTGGTTTGCTGCCGTACAAACCCGCATCGGTGCTCCGTATTCCACAAACGATAACGAATCCGGTTTACGGCGAAATTCAATTCGGCCCTGCAGACCACCCAACCTCGTTTGCCGTCGTCTCGTCCAGTAATGCCTCCGGCCTGCCAGTCACCGTAATTGACGACAACCACAACGGTGATTTGACCGATGACAAACCAGTAGACTGGAAACCCGTTCATTTTAAAGGTTTCAACGGTCTTACACTTACGCGCTACATTGGATCTACCGTGCTAGACGTTCCATACAAATCTGGAAGCCTGCACATGCCGCTGCAATTGATTTTGCCTGCAAAAGACCCGTCAGACCCAAACGCTGCAGCCGAGGGGAATACGTTGCTTTACGTTCCCGATTATATTCGTAAGGGTTCGGTAGAGCTAGGCGGAGTCACTTATACCGTTATGCTATACGACTCGATGGCGAGAGGCGATTTTCGTCCAAACCTTAGTCCTGCATTTGGGGGAACGTGGCTGCTCATTGATGTCAATCACAACGGTGTAATAGACCAGAGGGGCGAGACTTACGAGGTAGGCAAGCCGTTCAATATAGCAGGGGTAACCTATAATGCCGTTGTACCACATGCCAACGGGGCAGTTTTACAGATCTACAAATCTTCGGTCAGTGTGCCGCAAATTTTGCCTCCACCAAATCTGTCTCCCGGGCATTTAGCTCCCTCTTTCAGGGCAACTACCCTGACAGGAAAGCAGGTAGCATTTCCCGGTGATTACCGCGGGAAATGGGTAATGCTATACTTCTGGGGATCGTGGTGCCCTGATTGCGCACAGCAAAACCCTTACATGGAAAAGGCTTACAAAAAATACCATGCTCGGGGGCTGCACATACTGGGGATTAGCATTGATCAGGCGGACTTCTCAAAACAGGTGGAAGCATACACGCATAATAACAACATGAACTGGCCAGATATTTATGATGGAAAGATGTGGAATGCAGCAATCGCACAGCTCTATTTCATTCGTCTTATCCCCACGCCGCTGCTCATTGACGGCACCACCGGCAAAATTGTGGCTGGTCGTGATGAGTTATTGCATGGCAACCTGGACACTACATTATCCCGTATCCTTGCCCATCACCCTTAAATTCAGGAACTCTCATTGCAACTAAAACGGCTGCACCTTTTAGGCTTTAAGACGTTTGCCGACAAAACAGAAGTGGAAATAGGCGACGGCCTAACCGCAATTGTTGGCCCAAACGGCTCGGGCAAGAGCAACATCGTAGACGCGCTTCTGTGGGTGTTAGGAGAGCAGAATCCGCGGCTGTTAAGAGGTGATAAAGCTCAAGACGTAATATTTGCAGGTTCCGATACGCGCAAGGCGCTAGGTATGGCGGAAGTGCGCCTTACCATCGATAACCAGGACGGACAGCTGCCGGTAGATTTTTCTGAAGTGGTCATCACTCGCCGAATCTTTCGGTCCGGTGAGAGCCAGTACCTGCTAAATGGCGCAGCCGTGCGACTTCGTGACATCACTGAACTGTTTCTCGACACTGGCATGGGGCGCGGCGCATACTCCGTTGTTGGACAGCATGAGATCGACGCCGTACTTTCTGCAAAGTCGGAGGACCGTCGAGAGCTATTTGAGGAAGCAGCAGGCATAAAAAAGTATCGCGTGAAAAAGCGTGAGGCACTCCGTCGCCTTGAAGCAGCCGAGACCAATTTGCAGCGCGTTTCCGATATCCTCGCAGAACTAAACCGGCAGCGGGAGCCCCTGGAGAGACAGGCGAAAGCTGCGGCGCGATATATACAACTCAAAAATGACCTATCACAGATCGAAATAGGTATCCTCGTTGCTGAGATACAACGGTCGGATTATGAACTCGCGGCTACACGTGAAGAACGAGAAGCGATACAGTCGGACCTTTTAGATCTGGATGGCCAATTGATAAGGTTTGAACGGCTGTCGGAAGATGCAGATTTACGGATGCAGGATGCGGAGGCTGCCTTAGGTAAAGCACAGAAGCTGCAGATGGAGACTGCAAGGTTCCACGAACAGCTCAACTCACAGTTTGCTCTGTTACAGGAACGCGTACGATCAGCAACAGTAGGGCGAGAGCAGATTACTGCAGAATTAGAACAGTTACAGCAACAAGCAGAACGCCAGGTAACAGTTATCACCACTGACGAGGCGGACCTGGAAGAAACAACCGTATTACACCGGGAGTTGAGTGCAAAATGGGCTGCAGCGGGCCGCGATCTTCGGGACCAGGAAGAATCACTGCGGCAGACACTTAAGGAAATAGAAAATCACCAGTCGCTTCGACTGCGCAGAGAACGAGAACGATCTGATTTTCAACGACGCCTTGCCACTGAGCAGCTTCGGTTAGAGAACATAATGAGAGAGCGGAATCGGCTGGAGGAAGAGATCCTGTCGCTTTCCGAGCAAACCGCCGCCCATACTCAACGCCACCTTGAACTTGAAAACGAAATAAACGAACTAAGGTCGCAAGCTTCCGAACATCGCAAGACAGTAACCTCAATCAACGATGAATTGGCCGTTGCAAATCTGGAGATTGCCAGCGCACGAGAACAGGTCGATCAACTGCGGCGCAAGTCTGCAGAACAACATGCACGACTGCAGACACTTCAAGAGTTGCAGCAGAGCCACGATGGCTTCTACCAGGGAGTAAAGGCAGTACTAGATGCGGTAAAACGTGGCGACCTTCAAGGATTCTATGAGCCGTTGGTAGAGCTGCTTGAGGTTCCCGAGAAGTATAGGATTGCAGTTGAGGTAGCGTTAGGCGGTAGTCTGCAAGACGTTGTGACTCACACAGAACAAGAGAGTCGTGCAGGCATTCAATGGTTGAAAGCCCATCGCGCAGGCAGGGTAACCTTCCTCCCCCTTCCCCTTCTTCGCCCTCCGTCTGTCCTATCGGTTCGGCCTGAAAATGGCCTGGAAGGAACAGCCCTAGACCTTGTAACGTTCGACAGGCGATATCATCCAGCTGCCGCACTTCTATTGGGCCGCACGCTCATTGCCACCACGTTAGATGCCGCGTTAGATGCATCCCGTCGGCTTTCAGGGTGGTCACGATTGGTCACGCTGGAAGGCGAAGTCATAACACCTGGGGGTGCCCTTACAGGAGGTTCGCTACAGGGCCGCGGTAGCCACTTGCTAGGCCGTAAGGGAGAGATAGATGACCTGGCAAAGCGGCTTCCTGCTCTTACCGAACAGCTGAACGCTGCGCTCGCGCGGGAGAGCTTCGCTCGGCAACGATGTACCGAGCTTGACGAGAAATTCGCACAGGTCACCAAATCCGCAACAGAACTCGACAAGCGGGAAGCCATCCTTTCCAGCCAACTTAACGCCACACACAGCGATCTTCACCGGTTAATGCGACAGGAACAGCAGGTGCGCCAGAAACTTGCAGAGCTTGCCTCGAAGCAGGTTGATTGCGACGAGCAACTTGCACGACTCGGCCAGTCGGAGGCGGTAGCCCAAGCCGATAACGATGAGGAAGACAATGCATACTCCGACTTGCAGCTGCGCAGCGCAGCTCAAGCGGCAAGGCGCGATACCTCGCGAGCCGAGACAGTAGCACTAGAGGTTCAAACGGGCCAGCTACATGCAAGATTACGAGGATTAGAGCACTCACTGAAGACGGAGCGCGAGGCCCTGGCAGCCATTCAGCTAACGATTGCGAACAAACAGGCTGCCTTGACAGGTCTAGGGACGACCGGGATAGACGCTGCTGCAGAAATGGAGCGGGTTCGAAATCAAATCGCGCAAGCAAGCGCAGATTGCAGCAGTGCTGACGCACAGGAAGCAAGTGCGCGAACATATCGCACAGCGATCGCGGAGGAGTTCGCCGCGAATAGCCGTCAGGCCCGTGAGGTACAGGTACGTCGGGAAAAGATCACCGAAGACCTTCATTCTACCGAAATGCGATTGGCTCGCCTTGAGATGGTGTTAAGCCAGGCATCCCAACGCCTGTTGGCAGAGTACGGTATCGGACTGGACCAGGCCCTTACATTGCCGGACGAAGCTCCCCCTGAAAAACAGGCGACGGCTGAGGTAACAAGACTACGACGCGAGATACGGCTGATGGGCGAGGTGAACGTTGGCGCTGCCGAAGAGTTCGACAGGCTCACCGAAAGACTTACGTTTCTAGCGGAGCAGCAGGCAGACCTTGAACGGGGACGCTTGGGTCTACTCGAAACCATACGCGAGATTGATACAAACACTCACGACGTATTCCTTGCAACGTTTCAATCTGTTCAACGTGAATTTCAGCAACTGTTTCACAAACTGTTTGGCGGTGGCACTACCAGCCTCGTATTAACCCGACCAGACGATATATTGGAAACCGGTATTGACGTGCTGGTACACCCCCCTGGCAAAAAGCCGCAAAGTCTTGCACTGCTATCCGGGGGTGAAAGAGCACTTACTGCAGCGGCACTGCTATTCGCCTTTCTGCGGGTTCGTCCATCCCCATTTGTGCTTCTAGATGAAGTTGACGCTCCACTGGACGGCGCTAATGTAGAGCGGTTCATCAGTTTGCTTCAGGATTTCAGTTCACAAACCCAAGTGCTGGTCATTACACACAATCCTGCCACAATGGAGGCTGCACCCACATGGTACGGTGTCTCAATGAAGGTCGCGGGTGTGAGCCACATACTTAGTTATCGCGTACCAACCGAAAGCATTTTAAGCACAGAAGCAGAGGCTGTAGTACTAGATCGCGCCTAATTTAGCTGCCGATCCAGGCGGCTAATTCACCCTTGGCATATCGCGCTTTCTATGGCTCGCATTGAAGTTGTAAATCAGCTACTAATCAGTAGTCGGTTACAAATTCTAACCACATACATGTAACGTTTACTTACCTCGGTAGATTCGTTCAACCGATAGGTGCCATTAACATTACTGGCTTCGCATTACCCTGGTCGCCTCAATGAATTCTGGTGCCCGAGAAACGTTGCAACTTAGGTGACAGCTTCCACGTAGTACACGCTTTCCGATCGCTGCTGCAATCCTTTACACCTCGTAATGCTTAACCAATAAAGCAGCACTGGCTAATTTGCTTATCAAACCTTTTTAATATCTACTCATTCTCATCTTCGCTAAATTGCTGAACTATTATTATCGGTAATAGATGTTTGTACTCTTGACAATACGCGCAAATGCTGTATAATATCGAGTAGATTATACGTTTAATCGACCGTGATTAAACGTATAATTAGAGCTAGATCCAATGCGATCTAAGGGATGCTAAATGGCACGAAGTTCCACCATAAAAGACATAGCCGCGAAAGTTGGCGTTAGCACAGCAACTGTGTCTGCTGTGCTAGGCAAAAACCCTGCAGGAACGATCCGTGTGTCCACTGCTACTCGTGAGAGGATTACTCAGGCAGCCAAGGATCTTAATTATAGGCCCAACAGCATCGCGCGATCTCTTAGAAGCAAACGCACGAACATTATTGGTCTTTATACAAGCCACGGCTACCTTAATCCGCACATTTCATTTACTGCCCAGATTGTAGGTGGTCTTCATAAGGGCTGTGACGAAAACGGACTTGACCTGCTTCTACACAGCTTTCACGCGGGCCGTCCTGTGGATACTGTAGTTTCTGAACTAGTTGATGGGCAAATTGATGGACTTATACTTTATGCTGCCGCCGATGATCCTCTTGCAGAGAAGCTAAAGAAATCCAGCCTGCCTGTTGTAGCCATTGTTGATGCCGTAGAGGGACTGCCCTCGGTGGTGGTCGACGATGCAGATGGTATGCGCCAAATGGCCAACTATCTTTGGGGCAAGGGTCACCGACACGTCTGGTTTCGAATGCCAGCGTACCAGTTGGCATCTGCTTCTGCACGCCTTGCTGCATTTTCTCTGGAAGCAGCACGACTGGGCATGCAGGTAGAGGTGAGTGACCGTCCAATGACCCATGAACATCCCACAAGCAACGAACTCGAATGGCTGCTTGCGCCCCACGCGCAGCGGCCGACGGTAGCCGTATGCTGGAATGATCTAACGGCATACCATCTACTTGAACACTGCAGGAGTATCGGCATACGGGTACCAGAAGACATAGCCATTGCTGGATTCGACGGATTGCCCACGGTGATTCCGGGTAACTGGAACCTTACTACAATTCGCGCACCGTGGGTTGAGGTTGTTCGCGCATCCGTTCCGCTGCTGATTCAGCGGGTATGCGGCACGGAAATTCCGGAAGTAACTACTATGCCAGTGCAGTTTGTGCAGGGCGCTACTGCATAACTGTGTTGGGTCACACTCATATTAGACCTGGTTGGATTAAAGGAGAAACCATTGATGACCGCGCAGAAGAAATCCGCGAAGGGTTTTACGCTCATCGAGCTACTGGTTGTTATCGCAATTATTGCTATTCTTGCTGCAATTCTCTTCCCGGTGTTTGCTCAGGCCCGGGAAAAAGCACGTCAGGCGACTTGTGGATCCAATTTGAAGCAGATTGGCCTTGCTCTGATGATGTACACGCAAGACTATGACGAAACCTACCCTGAGGCAAACTTTACAGCACGCTCTGGCTGGTACCTGTGGTCGAGTGCACTCTGCATTCAGCCCTACCTCAAGAGTACGCAGGTATACCAGTGTCCGGATGACCAGTTTGTTCATCAGACATATCAGCAGTTTCATCTACCATCAACCCGACCGCCTGTTGGTTTGTCGTATCTTCCCAACGCGATCGCACCGGAATATGGAATGTTTGGCGTATCCAATCCGCAAGGTCTGTTTTCCTATGGCGGCTACAATGGCGGTAGAGAGGCAAGCGTAACTCAGGCGTCCATCGCATACCCATCAAATCTGTTTGCTCTACTTGAAGGCTACAGGCAGTGGTACGGTAACTGGTGGGGTTGTGCGCCATGGCTAAACAACGAAGTAGACTGGTGTTACAACTGGGGTCAGTTCCATGGTGGTATCACGCAGGAATGGCAGATTGCTGCCTTTACATGGTGGAAATCACCATCACTGCTTACCGCGTGGCGTAAACACGGTGGTGGTTCCAACGTGCTTTATGCAGATACACATGTAAAATGGATCCGACCGAGCGCAATGCTAGGTCCAAACCTGACCCCCATCGCTCAAAACTGGATTGTGAACGCACCGTAGAAATACTAATGCGAGGCACGAGACTAATCTCGTGTCTCGCACCCCTCACTAGGAGCAAGACCATGGTACGCAGAGTGCATCGCGCAGCATCATTTTTCGCCATTGCTGGGTTGGGGTTATCGTTGTTTGGTTGTAGCCACCACAGCGAATATACCCCCGCTCAACAACAAACGCTAAGCAGATTTCAACAGATAGCCAAGGAGTCTGGCGGTGACTGGAACAAGGTCTCGGCAGCCGATAAGCAATGGCTAATCAACGGTCCGGGCCAGGGCAGCGAGATGAATGCACGCATGATGCTAGGGAATTTCGGTAGAGGTCCGCAAAAGGGTACCCCCGCAGGTCCACCACAACAATAGACTTCCGCCCCACGGATGGTGCGGCAACCTTCCAGGTTCAGCGGTGAAACCAACAATGGTAGTAAACCGCTGAGACCAGTATGTAAACACACTTGATGTCCCTCTCTTGGCAGAGGATCGCCAACTGAGAACCTCCTTGTCTTCGATAACTGTTCTAGGAGAATAATATGAAGGTACGCACGTTAGGTACTTTAATCGCTCTGTTCACAATTAGCGCCGGGATAGTAGGAAAACCGGCCCTCGCGTCACCCCCGCCGGGCAAAGGTTATGTTCCAGTGTTTGATGATGAGTTTACGGGCACGTCACTCAACACTAGCTGGTGGAACTACAACTACCCTTGGGGCACGTATCACAATGGCGAAGCAAATATGAACCCTTCTGAAGTGTTCGTCAATAACGGACTTACGCTTCAGGCCGAAGATCGCCGGTCAATCTGGAATCCGTGGGGCATCTGGAGCAACACATTTAACAAGTACATACCATTCGACTACACAAGCGGCACGATTAATACGGACGGAAAAGAGTCCTGGCACTACGGGTACTTTGAAGGTCGGTTCAAGATGCCGCCCGCTACCTCTACGTGGCCAGCATTCTGGATGCTTCAGGACGGCGGCTGGCCCCCTGAACTGGACATATTTGAACTCGCCGGTAGCCGAAGCGATGATCATTACACATACCACTATTCGGGTGCATCCGGGCCACTATCATTTGGCTCTGACTTTACTACTGGGGGTAACCTGAGTCAAGGCTGGCACAACTACGGATTTGAATGGACACCCAATCATCTTAACTACTACGTGGATGATAAACTGATCAAGAGCTTTTACGACCCAGCAGATATTGCCCAGATGAAAAACATGTACTTCCTCATTGATCTGCAGGTTGGAGGTTGGGCGCCAGATCCTGTCGCATCAGACTACCCTCAGCAATTGAAGTGCCAGTGGGTAAAGGTTTGGCAAATTGGCGGCCCGCCTAGCGGCAATTACCGGTTGGCTCCAGTCAGCGATCCTGGCAAATCGTTGGACGTACTCAACTACAGCCAGAAGGCAGGAACGCAGTTAGACATCTATCCAGCAGACTATTCTGAAAATGAAATATTCAATCTGCAACGGCAAACCAATGGCTCTTATGCCATAAAAGCGTACCCAGATTGGAATTGGGATAACCTCTTCCTCGACGTCCCAGGCTGGAACACGAATAACGGCAACCCAATGGATATCTGGACAGGTGGTCCAGGCGGCAACCAGTTGTATTATTTCAATGACGAGGGTAACCACAACTGGTGGATCTCGCCTGCAATTGCTACGAGCAAAGCTGTTGAGGTGGCCTATAATCTTGGAAAAGTAGACCTCTGGAGCTTCTGGGGCGGAACGAATCAGCTTTGGCTGCTTGATCCTCCATTAGGAGCAATGTCACTGAACGCGGTGGGGAGTTCAAGCGTAACAGACACTGCCGCCACAATTAACTGGAAAAGCTCCTATCCAGCGACTTCTGAGGTTGACTACGGCACTACCACCAACTATTCAAACCAGATTACGGATCCATCGACGCTGCAGAACCATGCGCTGACCTTAACCGGCCTAAAGCCAGGTATGGAATATCACTACCGGGTTGTTTCCACCGACATGTATGGTGAGAAAATTAGCAGCAGCGACCACACCTTTAGCACCCAATGGTCCAACCTCCCGCGGTTAGAAGTAAGCTCAACGAATGTGACCCGCTTAAGTGACAATGACATCCAGGTAAAAGTTGGTCTTACCAATGTGGGTACCGCGGCGGCACAAAACGTTGATATCCTAAATTCATCCCTGGGAGGAAACGCGCCTGTCTCAATAGCACCGTCCGGACCTTACAATGTCGCAGTGGGCCAGTCAGTTGCGTTGACTTTGGTGTTTCCGCAAATGACATCAAAGACGAGCACTGTTCTTGTTATGCACCTGCACTCCTCAAATGGGTTAGAAGGCATCGGTGCCAGAGTAACGATCCCCTAGCCAACCGCAGGCATTGGCAATCCCCATGCCAATGCCTGCCACAATGCCTTCACCTTGAAGACAACGATCAACCCACACGGCTCAACTCCTCGCATTTAGTGCAACGTGTCAACAAATGCCTGAAGAAACCCTCAATCTACTCGGCTGAATTCGTCGACTAGTTACAGGATTGATTTCGTAGCCAGGTTTGGTTTGTACACGATTGATAGCTGTATGCCAGCTATACTTTACAGTGCGCGAGTTAGCCAATATTTGCGCAATGGAGATTTCTAAGTTCATGTTCAAGATAAAAGTGACTGCTCTGCTCCTGGCAGCCATTGCCTCGGTGTCTTGCTGCCAGGCTTCCACTTATTACGTTGATGCCGTAGGTGGCAACGATGCCTCTGCTGGAACAACTGTGGCAACTGCGTGGAAGACCTTGCAAAAGGCGAGCACCGCGCAACTTATGCCCGGGGACAAATTACTTTTCAGGGCCGGCGACACCTTTGCAGGGCACCTTGCAGTCGAGGCTACAGGTACTCCTCAGGCTCGAATCGTCATTGGAAGGTACGGACATGGTGCTGATCCTGAACTAGCCGGCGGCGGTATCAATAACACAGTAAAACTTACTAACTGCTCTTACCTTACGCTGGAGAACGTCGCAATATCCAATTTGGGCCAAACGCGCGAACCTCGACGAATGGGCGTTAGTCTACTCGCATCAGACGGAACCACCTGCCATGACTTGGTGCTTCGTAACCTGCATATTCATGACGTAAACGGCTCGCTTGTAAAATCTGCGGGTGGAGGTGCCGGAATAGACTGGAACTGTACAGGAACCGTGCATTCCAGGTTTGACGGACTCACTATTCGGGGATGCCTCCTTGAAAGATGCGATAGGAACGGAATTGTCGGCGGGGGATATACCTCACGAAGCAACTGGTATCCCAGCCTTCACGTGGTCATTCGCAACAACACCCTTATCGATACAGGTGGTGATGGCATCGTGCCAATAGCTTGCGATGGGTGTATTGTAGAATACAACGTAGTGCGGGACTCTGGTCTTCACCTGCCTCTCAAGGAGTACGCAGCTGGCATCTGGCCCTGGGGTTGCGACAACACAATTGTGCAGTACAACGAGGTTAGCGGGCAACATGGCATAACAGGAGACGCACAGGGCTTTGATGCTGACTGGGACTGTCGCAACACCATTATTCAGTACAACTACAGCCATGACAATGAAGGTGGCTTTCTGTTGGTCTGTGATGATGGGGGATCAGCACCCTCGTTCAACGCCGGCAACGTTGGACCGATTATTCGGTACAACCTTAGCGTAGATGATGGTTATCGCCCGGGCAACTTCTCACCAACCATCCATATTGCAGGCCCCTGTTCCGGAACTCGCATTTACAACAACACCATTATAATTGGTCCAAAACCAGTCGGAAGCAATGACATCAGTTTTTTACGGTCCAACAGTTGGGGCGGTTATGCTACTGACACTCTGTTCCAGAATAACATCATCTATAGTTCCGGATCCGTTGCCTATCACTTGAGCAAGTCTGTTAACACGCGCTTCGATAACAACCTCTACTATGGCAAACAGATTGGACTCCCTCATGACCCGCGCGCGCTCTTTGCGGATCCACAGTTTGTTGGACCGATTGCTATTGCCGAGGGAAGAGGATTTGCAGACCCGTTTCAGCTTAAGGCAAAATCCCCTGCCGCTCATGCGGGCGTAATTGTGACTGATAACGGCGGCCACGACCTTGTAAATACACCACTTCCAATGAGCGGTGTATCTATTGGGGCACTGCAAGTGCGACATTAGGGATCGCATCTCCGCAGTGGATTGTGTGCCAAAAATGGCCGTCTCTCTAATCGTTGAGATAGAGGAGACGGCCGTTGATTAAGTGATAACAACAATTAGGCCAGAAATTGGACTGGTTGGAACGTACCGTTCAGAACCTTTTGAGAAGACACCCCAAGCCAGTTATCTAGCAGTGCAGCGTACACCTGCCTAAAATCAGTGCTGAACTTAAGGTTCCCCATGTCGAGGTCATCTAGTGCGGGATAAGTTCCATAAAGACCGCCTTTCACCTTTCCTCCAATCACAAATTGGCAACTGGCGGTACCGTGGTCGGTTCCTAACGATGCATTTTCCTGTACCCTGCGTCCAAATTCCGAAAATGTTACTAGCGTAACGCGATCTGCAAGTCCCCGCTGCTCAAGGTCAGAATAGAAAGCAGTCAAACTATCCGCTAAATCCTGCAGCAGAGCGGCTTGCGTTGGAGCCTGGTTCGCATGAGTATCGAAGCCCCCTTGAGATACGTAGAAGACACGCGTTCCAAGGTCCGCGGCCATAAGCTGGGCAACCATCTTCAAGTTTTTTGCCAACGGTGACATACCACCGCGCGCGGCCACGGGGTAGGCAGGTGCGGTAAGAGAGCGTGGAGACGGCGAACCGAGAGGAACCTCCTGTTCATGCTTACTATCCAATCGGAGTGCACGCTTTATCTGCTCACTTGTGCTATATGCATCCTCCCCGATCTTCTTTACCATGTCATCATAGTTGGCAGCCATGGTACCCGTAGTGTAAAGTTTGGTAAAAGCTTCCACCTCCGGCTTCGCGTCGACCGGTGAGAGGGTGGTCATACCATACGTTTGTGGGCTTTGCATGGAGACCACCGATCCATAATCTGAGTAGAGAGTCTTGGGTAGCTCGGCGCCGAAGTTAATCCCTGCCAATGGATTATCGCGCAGATGCCCATCATCATCAAAGTACCGCCCCAACCATCCTTCTGTTACTACCGTAGAGGTAGGATCAGCGGTTTCCCATATTTCAGCGCTGCGGAAATGCGAGAGATTGGGTTGTGGGTAGCCAACACCCTGAATCACGCCCAGAACGCCCTTGTCAAAGAGGGTCTTCATAGATGCCATGCCCGGGTGAAGGCCTACCTTAGGACCAAGTTGTACAACTTCTGACTGTTTAATGCCGATGGTTGGCCGGTTTTTGTAGTAGAGTGGATCAGCATAGGGAATGAGCGTATTTAAGCCATCATTCCCGCCAAACATCTGAAGAACCACCAGTATATTGCCCTTCTTCGTGGGATTCGCCGTCGGGGACGAAGCATCCGCTGCGGCCCTGGCAATCATAGCCGGGGCAGCCATCCCCAATGAAACGAACGTAAGGCCATTTTTAATAAATACACGTCTCGAAGATGACATGGAATTACTCCTATTTGCAATCGGTGCGAAGCAGTTTAGTGGCTATACCAGTTGAAACTCTGGAGCCAGCATGATCATGTGCACTAATCCGTGAACCTTTAGCCGTGTTTCAGGCTTTACACGGCCACCCTGTGGCAACTCAAATGGTTCGGGGTTTCCGTCGCGCCCGGTATTAAGGTAGTCCACCATCACTGCTCGCGCACTAGAAGAAAGGGGCCGATGAAGGATGTGAGCAGCGTAGTAATCAACGACCGCGCCATCCGATTGCAGGCTGCCCGATGCCAGCGTCTGGTCTATCGTATCGAGCAGTGTACTGTTTGCAGCGTTCATACGGGCAAGCATAACACAATAGTTGAAGCGAGCAAAGAGCGTCGTCGTGTTAATCCACGTCGTTCCTCCGTCCCAACCTTTTACACTAGGTGCATTGAAAAGCTCCTGGCCCATTGCGCGCATCGAATACGGCGCCGCACGAAGTGGAATTTCTGTGCCCGTAGTACGTAGTGAGTCAACTACAAACTCCGTCGGGCTTTTGAATTTCTGCCACATGGCCTTATCGCTGTAAAAGATAGGAGACGTAAACATGGCGCTAAGTACTGGCTTGATATCCAGGTTGTGCTTTACCATTACATCGGCGAATGGCTTAACGTCTGACGGCGTGGGGTTATCATGTATGAAGAACTTGAAGAGCTTCGTGCATATAAATGGCGCACAGGCAGGTTGCTGCACAATAATATCCACGACGTCATTGCCATTAAAATTGCCGGTTTGGCCAAGGAATGTCTTGACTCCATCGTCGTGCTGCCCAGGAATGAACATAAACTCCTTGGTGGCTCGATTGAGGCTCCAACCAGTAAATGCCCTGGCCCCTTGGCGCACGTCCTCCTCTGTGTAGTGCCCTATGCCCAACGTGAACAGTTCCATCAGCTCTCGGCCATAATTCTCATTCGCATGTCCCTTGCGATTAGTCTGGTTATCAAGGTAAAGAATCATTGCTGGATCTTTGGATACTGCCTGGGTAAGATCTCGGAAGTTTCCCATCCCCATTCTTCTGAATAGCTGGTTTTGACGGAATAAGAGCGAGGTGTCGGTCACCTTCTGATAGGCTGAAACAAAATGTCCGTGCCAGAATAGAACCATCTTCTCTTGTAATGGATTTGGACTGTGCATCATCCTGTTAAGCCACCAAAGCTGCAGTGCGTTAAGATCTCTTTTCGCACCAATGTCATATTGCAGGCTGTCCTGCACATCGTCAACAAGGTCATTGTCAGGATTGAAGTTTACCAAGCGATCAACAGCCGCGCGTAACCCGTCGCGCACGTATCGCTGTATCGTCTCATGGTCTGCTCCGAAGCCGGCCCGCCTTAACAGGTGCGCCATCTGCTGGTATTCTTTCGAGTGAACATCTACGCTCATGCGCGTACTCCTTAACCAGGGTAATGAAGCAAGAGAGCAATCTCTAGTAAAAGGGCGGTAGAGCGTGCCACCACCTGCAGTTCCGGCTGCAGGGCACTAACCGCACGGTTTCAAGACGTCACAAACTCTCCGTTGTTCAGTTACATTAAAAATAAAGTGCGAAATCTCTCAATATTCCACTGACTCAGCGCATTGGCGTCAATGCGTATACCAAAAGGAGAAGTGCACAAACTGGGACCGACGAGCTGCGTGAAGCTCTAAGCTTTACCGCCGCTAACGCCGCCTACCCTTAACGCGTCGCAGATACGAGCCGAAAAAAGCGTAACCAATATGTTGATGGCAGGAATGTAAGCACCCAGCGTTGAAACCCTTTAGCGAATTGGTCGGTATTTAGACTGGAATGTTACGGGAGGTGAATAAATGCGGTTGAATGGAAAAGTTGCATTGGTAACTGGTGCCAACTCCGGAATTGGCCAGGCCATTGCCCAGCGTTTTGCTGCGGAGGGCGCGCATGTTGCGGTGAACTACCTGGCCGGCGGCAGTCGTGATGAAGCCGCAAAGGCAACTGTGGCCTCTTTAGCAACGGAAGGAATTGGCGCGCCGGCTGATGTTAGCAAACGCACTGACGTCGAGGCGATGATTAATTCTATTCTCGAAAAGTTTGGGAAAATAGATATTGTCGTGAACAACGCCGGTGTTGAGGTGAAGAAACCGTTTGTTGACATTACAGATGAGGATTGGCAGTTCGTGATAGGGGTAAACCTTACCGGAGCGTTTGTGGTAGCGCAAACCGTAGTGCGTCAAATGCTCAAGCAGGGCAACGGCGGCAAAGTTATCAATATCTCCTCAGTTCACGAAGATGTTCCGTTTCCTGGCTACGCTCCGTACTGCACCTCGAAGGGTGGTATGCGGATGCTGATGCGGAATATGGCCCTTGAATTAGCCAGCGTAGGGATCAATGTAAATAACATCGCGCCAGGCGCTATAGCAACCCCCATCAATCAGGCCGTACTTAACGACCCGGTTGCCTCGGCCAACGCTATTAGCGAAATTCCTTGGGGTAGGTTCGGTAAACCGGCGGATGTTGCCTCGGTCGCGGTCTTCTTGGCAAGCGACGAAGCTGGTTACGTTACAGGGAGCACCTATTACGTTGATGGTGGGCTCGTACAGCAGGTAACGAAGTACTAAAGGCCGCAGAAATTGCGGTATCTGAGCCACAGCCCATTATGGCTGTGGCGCAGATATACCCTGTCATCGTCTAACTTATCAACCATTCCTTACGCGGTTCCTAACTTTAAACTCTGTCTTTGAGCTGCAAACACTGCACTTACCAGCAATTCTTGTTCGTAGGGCTGCATATCGAAGAAGCTGCATCGCAATCGCACGCCGTTTCCACCGCGCACCGATATCCTCTCGCTTATGACCACTCGGGCATTTAACTCGCGCGATATGGCCGGTATTGGTAATTTGACAAGTATGATGGTGTCAGGTTTAAGTAGATCTAACGTGGCGGCAGCCTGCTGAGGGGACCCCGTTCCCTCTAGTTCAATGCAGCAGCCACTTGCAGACAGGTTATCCACGAGTCCGCTTCTGCAAAACCCAGAGGTCGCTGTGGTATGCCACGGTTCATTAAGTATGGTTACGGGCATGCAAAGCCTTTGGCGAAACGCTGCCCTACGCTGAATCCGCGTAATCCAGAATGGGAGGCTCACAAAAAGCGAAGGGCTGCCCGTCCCGTCGTTATGAGAACTCTGAATGTTGGCGGTGAACTGCAGTATGCCGCTCGGTGAGTGCAAGGCAACATGAGTGACACGACCTGCGCCAATTATGCTTCTTGGCATTCCTGCCTCCCAGCCGTCTACCAATAGGGTTACTACGGACCGGCTGCAACCAACCACAGAGCACGCTATGGACTTAGGAGTAGCATTCCCCGCAAATTCAACCGTACCAGCCATTCCCACCTTGATCGTTTGATCTGCACGAACCGTCTCGGAGCCAGAGAACTGTCCAGCACGTTTCCAATCGCGGTATCTCAGTATTGACTGCCACGAGCCCCCGACTGTAAGCGCGAGGCCGCCAATAAGCAGCCCCCAGAACAGCAACTCACTAACCGCTGTCGCCATTAAATGCGTCACCCGTTTGGCCTCCCGTTTGGGATGAAGGGTCAGTACTGTTGGACGAGCCAGTGTTGCTTCCGTCAGTCGGTGCAGGAGCGGCATCTTGCCTCATCTGCTTTTCACCGCTGGCCAAAGCCTCGAATGTATTGACACGAGCAAGCAACAGGGACCCGCGAATCTCCGTAATAGCATTTTCGGGATGTTTTAATGCATCCTGCAGTATTGCCGCAGATTGGCTGAGTAAAGCTGCAGCCTGTTCGAAATGCGCACCTATATCTGCCGTGCCCGGGGGATGAGGTAGTTGTTTAATGTACGTACTTAGCGCCGCAGTGCGTGTGGTAAGCCCGGTAACGGTAGATTGCAGTGCACTGGGATTACTGGCTCCATTTGCAGCCTGCGTATAAAGATTTCGCACCACGTCAGACATATCCTTTATACGACTATCCATTTGCGCAAGAAGCGTCATCCACACCTTCCGGTACCCTTGAGGCATACCGCCACCAGCGTCGGCTGTTTTAGCAAGCTGAGCAATACTACGGGTGTAGAAGTCAGTATCGCCATCGGCCTGTGCAGCATAGGCGATCGCCAGACGCCAATGAGGTGCGTTGCCCGCGTCGGGTAGTGCCTCAGCAGAATGATAGGCCGTTACCGCTTCGTTGAAATGTCCATCTGCCATTAAACCGTCGCCATAGGCGAGGAGCACGTTTGGGTTCTTGGGTGCAGCTACCGCCAATCCGCTTAGAACCTGCATTGCCGCCTTCAGATTGCCAGCCGATAGCAGTGAGGTACCGTACATTAATTTAAGGTCAACGTTTGCAGGATCCAGTGAAATCGCGCGCGAGGCTTCCTGCATCGCTAGGTTGCCGAGACCCAACTGCTGATACGCCTTTATCAGCCGAACGCGCAATGCTCCCTGCTGCGGGTGCTGGTTGATGGCTCGGCGCAACATCACCACCTCCGAAGTAATGTCGCCGTTGTTAGCATACAATTCCGCCTGCCTTGCATAATCTTCGGTCTGGCCAGATGCCACAGCTGGAATTCTGGTGCTAGGTTGGCTGGATCCTGAGCTACCTGCTACGGCAGCCGCGGAAGTATCTGGAGGGGTGCTGGTACTGGTCCTGCCCTGCGGGGCAGCAGTCGCAGGTTTTGCCTTGGTGCCGGGCATATCCAGCAGATTAGTCTTCTTAACCTCATTTAGTCTTATAGCGCTGGCAAAGTGAGTAGGAGCACCAATCTGAGCGGTGACCTCATCAACGGCAAGGGATATAATTGCATCTTGCCGCTTCTGACCACTCAACCCACGCAGAGCCGCGACATCCTGAAGATTGAAGCCATTCGACATCGCGGTAGTCCAGATACTGGGACCGTTAAGCACACCGAATTGAGCATTCACCTTCATTCCAGATCGCGAAAATGAGGGTTCAACAAGCAACGCATGTCCCAGATTAAGGGCTGATGCCACTGTCTCCAATGTACTCAGTGTAATCCTTTGTTGAAGGAGGCCAGCAGGGATCCGTCCGGATGATACAGCCTGTGTAACAGTGGGTTCGTTGGGATCAAACAGCTTGATTTTAAACTTGCCGGTTTGCTCGATCCCTGTGAGCAGGAGGTCGGACATTTCCAGTATAGGATCACCAATTTTGAGCGGCATACCTGCCGGGCGCTGGACATAAAGCAGAATGGTTGGCACATCATTTCCTGCGGAACCACCAACCTGCGCCTGTGCAGAACTGGGCAGGGCGGCTAGCAGCACAACCGGTATGGAAAGGCACCACTTTCTGCGGTGGGTTACTGTAGGCTGCATGTTTTAATACCTGCCTCGCATGCCTGTATGCCAAATTTCGATTCTACAGCACGCTTTCCGGCAGACACAAGCGCATTGTAAGCGTGTATTGCCTGTTGATAGTTGGTTACCGCATTTTGGTAATCATGCAGATGCTGGTAGCATAGTGCAATCTGCTGATAAATAGAGGCTTGGTCGTCGGCGGCGGTGGGTAGTGCACTGGTGTAGGCAGCAATAGCCTTTTGGTATTCTCCCTGCACCTGCTCGGCTTGCGCCACAGCCATGTATGATCGGGCATTCTGATTTGGGTGCGCAGGTGGTGTGTCTGTGCTCGGGCTCGCCCCCACCTGCAGTTCGATTTTTTCTCCTGGCGTAGTTTCCGCCGATGCAGAGGAGTGTTTGCCAACATCAATCACAATCTTACTATGCCCGCCCGGCGTTGCAGTACGTGAAGCACCCGCCTTAGTCTCCGGCTTGATATTTGGCAGAGGCGGCGAATAAACCTGCGCTGGCATACTTGGCTGACTGGGTGGCTGTTCATAAATTACGGTTGGTGGTAGAAGCGATCCAATTCCGTACTGACGTGGGTCCGCGGACTGATTTGAACTTTGAACAGGTGCTGCTG
>JAJYCW010000147.1 GCA_021777995.1 bacterium | reverse complement strand
GAACAACAGTTTGCACCCTGCGTGGGAGAGCAAGTTCACCATCAACATCAACACCGAAATGAATTACTGGATGGCCGAACCCTGTAGGCTGGGTGATTGTCATCTGCCGCTATTCGAACTGCTCGAGAACATGTTACCGCACGGCAGGGTTACAGCTGCACGGCACTATGGTGCGCGTGGATTCGTAGCCCACCACAATACTGATATTTGGGGGCACACCGCGCCGGTGGATGGTGCACGCTGGGGACTCTGGGCTATGGGGGCGGCATGGTTGTGTCTACACATCTGGAGCCACTATAGTTACTGCCGGCAAATCTCCTTCCTTCGTAGGTACTACCCGGTCATGAAGGAGGCAAGCACCTTTTTACTGGATTACCTTGTGAAAGATCCCCATACCGGCTACCTGGTTACCGGTCCCTCCTTATCCCCTGAAAATGAGTACATCCTGAATGATGGCACCAGGGGAGTGTTGTGTATGGGGCCGTCAATGGATACCCAGATAGTGCGCGCACTATTTCGCGATACTGTTCGGGCTGCGAAGGTTTTGAAGATAGACAGTGCTTTCTGTAGTGAGCTGGAGTTGGCATCTGCCCAGTTGCCACCGATGCAGATTGGCCGGCACGGGCAACTGATGGAGTGGCAGGTAGATTATGAGGAGGCGGAGCCAGGGCACAGGCACATGTCTCACCTCTTTGCACTTCATCCAGACAACGCCATATCACCCCGTAAAACACCAGAGCTCGCGGAAGCGGCGCGGATAACGTTGCAGCGCCGGCTTGCAAATGGTGGTGGCCATACGGGCTGGAGCCGCGCGTGGATAGCGTGTTTTTATGCAAGGTTACAGGATGGCGACGAGGCTTGTAGACACCTGACGGCGTTGTTAGGCCAGAGCACTTTACCAAATATGCTCGACAATCATCCGCCATTTCAGATTGATGGAAATTTTGGTGGGACCGCTGCCATTGTTGAGATGCTACTGCAGGTACATGACGACGCAATCCACGTTCTGCCGGCACTGCCCGAATTGTGGAGTGCCGGACACGCCCGCGGGCTGGCTGCCCCGGGGCGGTTTACCATTGACATAGAATGGAGGAACCATCATCTAACCATGCTGCGGGTCACGGCACATCGTAGCAGGAGTTGCATACTTCGGCTTCCAGATGGGTTCTCCACGGAAGCGCGGGTAGTGGGTGGTCGGCTTATGCCCGCGGTGAACGGCTGGAGCCGTGACTACGAGCTCGTCATTGAGGACGGCAGAACCTGTGAGATAAGGTGCCATGCATTCTAGCTGGAGCGGCTGTGACGATTTTAGATTTTGCTGAAGCTCTCCCAGGAGCAGTACGTAGCAGCAGATGAGCTGTTCTGGTTAGTTACGATGCAAAACGACGGGCCCCGCCGACAGTGAGGCAGGACCCGTCAATTGCTGATACCTCGTGTTGGTGTTCTTACTTCTCGTTAAGTTGGTGTGCTGTTTCCTGCACAATCGGATGCATGGCTGCTGCGATTCCAGCCTCACCGTGGCCCAGCTCAACATTCTTGAAGAGCCACCAGTGCTCTGTATGTGTCAGGGTAGCGCCAGGTTGCAGTTCCGTGAGCGGACCAACGGACTCCATTTCCAGGAACTCGTTATTGGTGTAGGCTTCATTGTTGCAGTTGTAATCTGGGTATTGTGCGGCCGGATGGAACCCGAACCGTTTAATAAACAGCAGCCCGTCGCGATCGTAAGCGGCCCAGCCCTGTTTGTTGAGGATGCCAAGCTTCTGAGGTGCAGAGTCGTTAGGATCTTGTGTAAGCGTGATGAATTCCTTGCCCCAGAACCAGCGGTGATCGGCCATGTTCGTGTACGTCCAGAGCACGACTGGTCGTGCAGGTAGCAGGCTCCCGCCATGTCCAGCGAAGGGTTCCTGTGGGAGAATGGCTTTACCGCCTGGATGCATGGCCGACAATGTCCAGCCAGCAAGGTTGACAGCCCACAACCCCTTATTGGTAAGGTGTTCAACAACCGTTACCTTAGTACCGGTGGGGGCAAGTGTTATTGTTGCCGACTTCTGAATTCCAGTGGCAGCCTCTGTTGGCTCAATCAGTTCTACACTGTTCGGGCCTAGTATCTTGTAGCTAATGGGTGTGTTATCTGGAACGTAGGTGCGAGGATCGTTCTCCGGAGAGTGCCAGAACCGTGTGCCGCCGCGAATCCGCCAGTCACCCAAAACAGTCTTGAGCGTTACGCCTGGCAACGTCGCAAATACATTCCCATTGTCACCAGAGCCTACGAACGCGTACCTCATAATACGCGGACCGTAATCCGTGGTGAGTATAAGTTCTACAGTGCCGTTCGTAAGGCGAATGTTGTTGGAATACCCAAGATATTTGACGTGTTCTTCCACTTTAACCTTTCCTTGCGCGATCCCAACCTTTGGTACGAACAGTGATGCCAGTGATAGTGCGCAAACAGTGACCCCCATGAGTTTGTTCATGCAGGTTCCTCCTTGAATGTTGAGTACAATCTCACCGGCTAAAACATTCAACAAGGTTCGTTTTTTATCCTTCAAATCGCCGAAAATCATGCGGGCAATAAGACTGTTACGGTTGTTCCCTTACCAAGTTCGCTCTCTATTGTCAACTGACCTTGGTGGGCCTCACAGATAGAACGGCAGATGGAGAGCCCCAATCCTGTACCGCCTTCTGTACGCGTTCGACTATCATCCACCCGGTAAAACCTCTCGCCAAGGTGCGGAAGGTGTTCGGGTGAAATACCATACCCAGTGTCTTGCACCTTTGTAATGATTGCAGAACCCTGGCGGTAAGCGGTAAGGCGAATGACACCATCGGCATTGGTGAAGCCACATGCATTGTCCAGCAGATTACTGTACAATCGCACGAGATCGTCGAAACTGCCCCGCACCTGCAAATCCAGGGGCGCTACCTCGGATGTTATGGTGGCTTTGCACTGCCGGACGCCGCGTCGAATGGCCTCGTTGAATACGTCAACCAGCAACATTGGCTGGTGTTGTGCAACACCAGCTTGCGTATCAAATCGTGCCAACAGCAGGAGATCCTGCACCAGTTTACGCATCACACCAGCGGCCAGATCCATATCAGTAATGGCTTCTCGAACCTGGTCTGGAAGTTCCGTATCTTTCAGCAGAATGCCTGTATTCGCCATGATCACTGTGAGTGGTGTTTTCAGTTCGTGGCTTGCGTCTGCGGTGAATCGCTTCTGCTGCTCAATCAACGCCCGTTGCTTTTGAAGCAACTCTTCTCGAGTATTAAACGCTTTGTGTAATCGTGTGAGTAGGTCATTGCAGGCTCGTGTAAGTCTGGCAAATTCGTCATTTCCGTGTTCAGGCAGCTGGCTATCAAGGTCATCCGCGGTAAGTCGCCGTAAACCTATCTCCAGATTACGCACTGGTTTTAGTGCTCGGTCGGTAAGAGCTGCCCCGCCAAGTGCGGCCAATAGAAGGCCAAATGGCAGCAGCGTGAGGAGAACCTGATTCATCTCCCGTATCGCCGCGCGAACGTCGGCCAATGGATAAGCAAACTGAACTACGCCTACAGTGTGGCCCCATCGGATGAGCGGACGCGTGACCAGTCGGACCACTTCCCCATTGTGGTTAACGGTGGATAGAACGGTTTCGCCTGCGACGGCGCGCTGATATGCCTTAAGGTCCCACGGTGCATCCGCTTTGACCATTGCCCCCGATGGCAGTTGCAGCGGATAGATACGTGGTGCGTCAATTGGGCGAGCGACCTGTCCATTGATCGGCATTTCGTCAGGCGGTGGCATTCCACCACTCCCTGGTTGTGGATATTGCCCCTGTCCGCTGCCCCGTCTGTAGCCACCAGGTGGCGGCGGCGGTTGAAACGGTGCTCCTGGCGCCGACTGCGGGGGCATACCACGGAGCGGAAATCGATGGCGACCAAAATATTCACGTTGCGGGCCGGGCCCATTGCCCAGGCGAGGATCGAATGGTGCTGGTGCCCTGCCTGCCGGCCAGACGGCTCCCGGTGGCGGCCCGGGACCCGGACCTGGCCCTGGCCCTGGCCCACCAAGGCGTCGCGACAGAAGCGAGTTATCAACTGCGGCCAGAAGGTTTCGCTGCACGGTGATATGGATAATCACGCCAAGAACAGCGAGTAACGCAGCCATCACACCAATATTCCAAAGGAGCAACCGGGTTCGCACGGATTCGAGGCGAGGCAGACGCAACATGCTTAATCCCCTTGGCGCAGGGTATAGCCCAGCCCCCGTACCGTGTGTATCAATCTGGCTCGACCGTCGGTTTCCAGCTTCTTGCGCAGCAGCCCGATGTATACGTCCACAATATTTGAGAAGCTGTCATCGTCCATCCATATTCGTTCCTGAATTACCTCTCGGGTGAGGACTCTGCCTTCGTTTGCCGCAAGGGCCTCCAGAAGTAAGAATTCGCGCTGGCTGAGGTGTAACTCCTGCCCAGCCATGGTAACGCGGTGGAGAGCCGTATCAATCTCGAGGTCGGCAACGTGGATCCATCGGCTTCTGTTCATTTTGTCGCGCCGTATCAGTGCTTGAACACGCGCCAGCAATTCGTCGAATTCAAACGGCTTTGGGAGATAGTCGTCCGCTCCAATGTCCAGGCCCATTACCTTGTCTGATGTCGTCCCGCGTGCGGTAAGCATCAGAACAGGTACCAGGCTTTTTTTGTTGCGAAGCTCTTTGCACACTGAGTACCCGTCACGCCCGGGGAGCATTATGTCGAGGATGATCAACCCGTAATCTCCCTCAAGGGCAACACAAAGACCTCGTTCGCCATCCTGAACTGTGTCGACGGTGTACCCCTGCTTTTCCAGCCCCCTTTTTACTGCTCTTGCGATACCAATGTCGTCTTCGATTACAAGAATTTTCATGGTATGTTGGTCTCACACGCGCCTGCCGTAACCATTGAATGCTGGTGCGGCAGGCGCTCTCTACTCAGGTTGCGGTTTAGTTTCCGGGCGGAGGTGGAGGAAATCCAGGGCCGCCAGGCCCTCCAGGCCCGCCGGGACCACCAAATCCAGGACCGCCTGGTCCGTCGGGTCCACCAAATCCACGACCACCAGGTCCACCAAACCTAGGACCGCCGGGTCCACCAAATCCAGGTCCTCGCATGCCTCGACCCATTCCCATTGGAGGCCTTTGTTTGGCCTGTTGTACCTTCATTCGCTGATCAGACGTGAGCGACGCTGAGACTGCTTTGTCGATGTCCTCATGCATGATTCTCAGTGCATCCATCGTTTTACCATTATCGCCTGCTGAGATAGCAGATGAAACCCGCGCTGCTGCTTGATTCCGCACAGACTTTACCGCCGCCTCAATTTGGTGCACCTGATCCTGCGACAGATGGAGAGTTCCAAGCAGTGGCAAAGGAAGCTGGGCAGTTTGGTATAGCCTTGCCCGATCCACCAGTTGCGCCGCCTTCGTCCGCTGGTCGGCAGTAAGAACTGCATCTATTTTGGCAGAAACCACCTTTTGCTTCTTATCCATTTCGCTTCTACTTAGTTTAGGCCCGCCAGGTCCGCCGAAGCCGGGGCCGCCGGGTCCACCGCCAGGCCGGCCGAAGCCGGGGCCGCCGGGTCCACCGCCAGGTCCGCCGAAGCCGGGGCCGCCGGGTCCACCGCTAGGCCCGCCAAAGCCAGGGCCACCGGGTCCACCGCCAGGCCTGCCGAAGCCGGGGCCGCCGGGACCACCGCCAGGTCCGCCGAAGCCACGGCCGCCGGGTCCACCGCCAGGTCCGCCAAAGCCGGGGCCGCCGGGGACGCCAGGTCCGCCAAAGCCAGGGCCACCGGGTCCACCGCCGCGCCCGCCGAAGCCAGGGCCACCGGGTCCACCGCCGGGTCCGCCGAAGCCGGGGCCGCCGGGTCCACCGCCAGGTCCGCCAAAGCCGGGGCCGAATTCGGACACCATAATGTCATGAATTTTCTGCAACTGCTCGCGCGAAAGATCCAGGTGTGCTGCTAGAATCGGCATTGGTATGTCCAGCAGGTTTGCCTTATGGCCCAAGACTCCCATCATGCCGGGTCCACCCATTGGGCGGTTCATCATGCCAGGTCCACCAAAGGGTGGCGGCCCACCTGGTCCCTGAGCAAATGCCTGGCCCGTTGCCAGCAATGCTCCCAACGAAAGGACGGCTGCTCCAAGTGTTGTTGCTTTCATGTTGACTAACCTCCTGTGAAATGCCTGTGTTAATCCTGTAGTTCGTCTTACAATCTTGAGTGCACTCTGCACTCACACTACTACTATACAAAGGCAACATGAAGCCAATATGAAAACGCAAAAAAAAGGGAAGCGCGCTCTTAAGGCCTTCAGACTATTGTGGTTCATGAAAGTTCTAAGTCAGTAGCTTGTGCTGACATAACCTAGTGATTTTATTATTGCACCTTACCTTGTGCCTGCCATGGCCGGACGTGCCAGGGGTAATTCATACCCTACAGCGCCTATTGTCGACTGAGGCGAGCTCCTTCACGGCAAACGAGAGCAAAAGCGTACTGGTTGTACTGTCAACAATCTTTTAGCATACACAACAGTGGCGTAGTACGATTCGTGCTAGAATAGCCTCAAAGGTATTCAATGTTCGACTAATAAGTTAAGACGCCCGATTGGGGCTAGTAGTGGAATTCGGAACTTCCTCATTACCGTCCATTTTGAAATGAAGTCAATGTTAATTTAATAGTACGATATCATGCAGGAGGTGCCGAGAATGATAACCGGCGCATCGGATACCACGGCAGCTAAGAATGTTATTTACGGCCTGTGCATTGCCATAGTTATTATCGGCCTTATGTCAGTGAGCTACTTTCACTATCATTCGCTCTATCCTCATGGTTTTGTGCACCAGAGTCCGGACGTACCGCAATCATCAAGCGCTCGACAATTACCCTCCGAATCCAATGAATTCATCCCGGATTCCCAGCACAGCACCCATGGTGGAACTCAAATGGAGTCGCAACAGGCAGGAAATTCCTCTCAAGCGAACGCGGAGACGCCTGATGCAAGTCAGAGGACGCTCCTTGGTCGGGCGGATGATGCCTACAGCCAGGGAGACTATTCTAATGCGGAGGCGCTGTACGAAGCGGCTAGCCAGGAAGACCCCGATAGTGTTGTTGGACGTGTGGCTACCAGCAAACTAAACCAGATGATGGCAGCAATAGCGCGCCGAAGACCTAAACCCTCTGCTGATTACCAAGAATCTCCAGGTTTCGTGAGTCAATTAGGCACAGCAGGAGGATTGTCGATGTCGGTTGCTCAATCACTACGCTATGCCGCGACGCAGAACCAGCTAGGCGATGCCTTCATGAGGCGCGGCAGATTGCAGGATGCCAGAGCGGCATACAGCCGTGCCGTCGCCACTGCGCCTACCAGCACCGAAGGGGAATACGCGAACTCAAGGATCAAGCAGATCAACGCGCAGCTCGGGGTACATTAGGTAGCATGCGAAACCGCCGCTCGCTGTAATTCAATTGCCTGAGGCGCACACCGTACTGGCTGGCAGTAAAGTGGTGATAGTGTTATTTTCTAATTTCACTGTATTGCGGCGAGACCAGTCACAATCTAGTGGCGGTTCATTTTTGAGGCGAGTCACCATGTTTTTCAAATGCGAAGGGATGCTACATGCGTGACACGCGGCAATTCTTCGCTTGTCACTCATTTATGGCGTTGCAACGCGAGGAGGACGATAAATGCCTGAACAACGTGCTGGGCAGGGCAATATGAGCGTGACACGACGTGAGGTGGTTGGAGGATTGATCATAGCAGCGACTACATCCTGTCTCTACCCGGCATCGGCAACCGCCGAAGACCGTGACGTTTCAGCGTTACGCTCTATAAATATCATGAACTTCATTCGTGCGGAAGAACCGCGCGAAAAGATGGACTTGTTTGCCCCAGTACGAAATCAGATGGAGCAGATAAAGAAGCACGGATTTCCTGCGACGTGGCTTCTGCAGTATGATGCACTGGTAGAAGGGCCGTTCGTTGAATTTCTGAAGGCTGAAATGCCTCCGAATCACGAGGTCGGTATCTGGTTCGAGATGAACCGACGTATTTGTGATGATGCTAAAATAGCCTGGCGTGGCAATCCTGATTGGGAGTGGGATTATCACGTCCCGGTGGCTTACGCTATTGGCTATACTCCCGATGAGCGCCGGAAGCTTGCTGATACTGCCATGGCCACCTTTAGACGGGTTTTTGGCCACAGCGCTCGTTCTATCGCTTCGTGGAATCTGGATGCAGTATCGGTAGAACATTTCACGACTCACTATGAGGTTGATGCATTTGGTAACTGTCGTGATCAGCTCGCAACTGACGGTTTCACTATTTGGGGCGCACCTATTACGGGGTATTACCCTAATACGGTGAACGCATGGAGCCCCGCGGTAAGCCACAAGAACCAGTTGCAAACCCCAATTTTCAGACTTCTTGGTCAGGATCCTGTTTACTATTATGACAATCGGCTTCCGTATCCGGATACGATGGAACCTGTTTGGGCATCTGGCCAATCAAAAACGTTTGTGAAAAACTTTCTGGAGATGATTGCGATTCATCCCACGGGACAATTTGGGTATGCACAACTTGGCCAGGAGAACAGTTTTGGGTGGCCAGCTATGCAGTCTGCGTATCCGATGCAAATGGAGCAACTTGCGCATATTTCGAAAATGGGCGGCGTGGTGATTGAGACCATGTCAGAAACAGGCCGAAAGTTTAAGCGTGCATTCAAGACTACGCCACCGCAGGCACAGGTGATGCTAGAGGACCCCTTTGGGAACACTTCAAGTCCAGAACGAACTATCTGGTACCAGAGCAGGTTTTTACGTGCCAATCTCCATTTTCGCGATCGCGAATTCTACTTGCGTGACCTTCAGGTTTATAATGACCGCTATCCTCAACCCTATCTCACCCAACCCGCGACAATTCATGGAATTGAACAACGAATGCTGGCAGTGTTGGATGGATACCACTGGAGCGACGACAATGTACATGCGGGCAAACCTGGTACGAGGGCAATGGGCAGTTTTGCGCTCGTAGACCGCGAGGGCAGAGCAACGGCGTTAGAGATGGGCTTACCGCCTGTCGTTAACGAGTCGGCGAATTCCCTTCTTGCTACAGTG
>JAJYCW010000146.1 GCA_021777995.1 bacterium | reverse complement strand
GAAGCCAAAGAAGACGATGCTTACCCGCCGCAGCACCAGTTTTTTGTGGGGCACCAGTTCCGCGCCGCCAATATTAATCACATAATGTGCATGCTGCTTTTCGCAGGTCGTTGCCGTGAGCTTTCGCCCCAGCGTATCACCGGCTTCGTCCCCCTGCAGTAGGCCGCCAAGAATGTGAATTGGCTGAACTACCTGGCCGTTGAATAAGGAAGGCTCAAGCAGACCACGCGCTCCATCTAGCTCATATGTGAGATCAGATGGACGAAACCGGATTGCATCCGCAGCGGCATCAACGCCATGCCCCACAATGCGCGCATTCCCTGTGAAAACTAGTTCGCTCTTGAAGCTGCCATCCAGGCGGTCGGCGCTTAACGTAAATCCCAGATAGTGCAAGACCACCGAGCCACGAACGGTGATAGCACCGTCGGGTCCCAGGGTGTAATTGCCCGTAGTTTTAACAGAAAGTGGGGACGGTTCCTGCGGTGCGCCAAACCGTTGCACCGGAGGTACGGGCGGAATGGCCTGCGCATAAGAAACTACGGGCACCGACAATATTGACGTTACAAACCATACAAGAGGTGAGTGCTTCATTCTGACCCGGGCGGCGTTAAATGCAAACAACAGTCCACAACCCATTCCACAATGAAAAACGAGCCACAATGGACGTTCAAATTACGAACCCGAAACAGGCATACGCCCCACCATCAGGCTGATACAGTCTTTTACAATCGGTGCGTCGAGATCAGGAAGCAGAGCGGTGCCGTGGCGTGTGCCGACTACCGAATCTACCCAGTGTGCCTTACCGGGCAGCAATCTATTAATGCGGCTAGGTCCGGTGTTGGCAATGGGGTCGTCCTTGCTGGTGTACATGAGTACGGGTACCCGGCATAGCGGCGCAGCCGCAATGGCATCCAACCCGTTGTAGTTCGCACCGGGCGAAAGTAGAATGACACCCGCGAGCTGCCGGGCATGACGCCCCGCGTAGATGAGCGCGTTATTGGCACCATACGACGCCCCTATCAGTATCACGCGTGTACGATGAAGGTAGTGAATACTTGCAGCGATGTCTGGCCCGGTAGCCCAGGGCGCACCGGCTCCAATCGGCCCTGGTCCTTTAATGGACCGTCCTGCACCACGCTGGTCGATTGCCAAAGCAGTAAAGCCCGCCTGCTGCAGAGCATGGCATAAACTCTGCCAGTTACTCGCCTTACCGCCCCGCTGGTGCAACAGCACAACCGTTCCTTTTAAGCTGCCCTTGTGGGCATAACGGTCACCCACAATCGTCCATCCGTCACGGGTTTTGAAATGAACCTCAATAGACCCAGCCGGGCTATTTGGCTCCTGTGCGGCCACTCGATTTCCACAGCCCAGTGCGACAAGTGCGAGTACGATAAACGCGTACTTATTCATCTCATGCTCCTATTGTGCTATCGATGCGCCGGCCAGGTACCGCAAAGCCAGTTGAGTCATCATCTCTATTCCTGGCCTCAGTGGTTCGTCGCCAAAATCGTATGTAGGTGTGTGTAATGGGGGCTTTGCCAACCCAGTTCCAAGTCTAAACATTGCACCTGGAGCATGGCCAAGGTAGACTGCAAAGTCCTCTGCACCTAAGGATGGCCACTCAAGATGCTCCACATTGTCCTCGCCAAGACAGGCAGATCCTACCTCGCGAACCAGCGTTACCATGCTCTCATCATTAATTGTAACCGGGGTACCGAACCTGTAGTTAATCTTATACTCCGCGTTAAGCGCAGAACAAACTCCAGCCACAACCCGTTCTACCCGCTCCGGCATAATCTGGCGCAGTTCGGAGGTGAGACAACGAACTGTACCCTTCAACTCGGCCCTGGCAGGGATGATGTTGTGCGCTGAGCCTGCATGGAACTGCGTCACCGATACGACGACCGAATCGACGGGCGATGTTTCACGGCTCACAATAGACTGCAGAGCGGTGACAACATGCGCGCCTGCGACAATGGGATCCACGCTTAGATGGGGCATAGCAGCGTGAGCTCCACGACCCTCTATCGTGATGTCGAAAGTATCGGCAGACGCCATCATTGCGCCTGTCCGAATGCCTATTCTACCTACATCCATTCCCGGCCAGCCATGAAGAGCGAAGATGCCGTCCACATCCTTCATGCCGCCTTCCTCCACAATTGCTCGCGCGCCTGCAGCAACCTCCTCCGCAGGCTGAAAGATGAGTCGCACCGTGCCGGCAAAGCGAGTTCTTAGGCTGCACAGAGCCTCTGCAGTTCCTAACAGAACAGCAGAATGGCCATCATGGCCACATGCATGCATGACACCTTCATACTCGGACCTATACTCCACGTCCCCTTCCTCATGAATGGGAAGCGCATCCATGTCAGCCCGCAACGCCAGGATGGGCCCAGAACCATTTTTGCCAATAACCGTAGCGATGATACCGTTGCCGCCCACCGAAGTCTGCAGCGAATCTACACCAATGTCACCCAGTTTTTCAGCAATAAACCTGGCTGTATGCTCTTCGTGAAAGCTCAACTCTGGATGCCGATGCAGATGATGACGTGCCTGAATTGCATGCGGCAAAACCTTCATCACCGTGGCATTTACTATTTCGCGTGGTTCATCCAACATAACATACTCCCGTGGCATTAACCGACGTGCACTCAGCAGTACCACCTACATTTTAGCCGTTTTACAACGGTTTATTGGCAGCCGGTCATTTTTTAGGCACTCGAAATCGAGGAGCTAGATCCGTTGCCATAGCACGAAAAGCTTCCAGGGGTGTACAATTGCTAATTGACCGCAATTCGAATTGTTCAACAGGAGAAGCCGCACGGATGAGAATTACGCTGGCACAAATAGAACCGGTTACAGGTGATCTGGAAGGAAACTGTGCCCGAATTCTTGAGGTCATCCGCCAACACGACCTGAGTAGTGACGTAATTGTGTTCCCGGAAATGGCGGTAACCGGCTACAACTGCGGGTCCGATTTTGAGAGTGAGGAGTTCATCCGCGAAGCAAGCGAGCTTCTCCAAGGAACTATCGTACCGGCTGCACAGCATAGCTACGTGGTGGTTGGATGCCCTTTGAAGGGACACCCTGGAACTGAACCCAATGGTGCCATACGTCTGCATAACTCTGCCGTGGTTGCACATAACGGCTGCATCCAGGGAATCTACAACAAGTATTACCTTGCAAATGACAGCCATCATGAAGATCGCAAATACTTCATTCCTGGCGACGGGCAGTTCGTCACCTTTGAAGCAAGAGAACAGTTGTGCGGTCTGCTTATATGCGAGGACATATGGTCCCACGACCATGAGCGTGACCTTATAGACGAGATGAAGCGCGTTCATCCAGCACTAAACACCGTGCTGGTCATCAACTATTCGTATTTCACCTACGAGAAACAGCCGTATAGGCTAAAACTTCTTCAGGAGCACGCAGCGGCGAAGCAGGTCAACCTAATCTATGTTAATGCTGTAGGAATAGGTGATATTGTCAAAAACATCATCTGTTATGACGGGGGCTCGTGGGCGATCAACAGCTTTGGGAGAGTCCTTGCACGGCTACCCGAGTTCAAAGAGGCAGTTGAAACCATAGAAGTTCCCCGCGTTGGGGAGCCTGAATATCAGGAACCAGACGGCTGCAGAACCTTTGATGGCAAGTGCAGCAGGCTTTGGGGCGCTATGTGCTTTGCTATACGCCGCATGTTTGATCTCATGGGAATTGAACGCGCTCAGGTGCACATATCGGGCGGGTTAGACAGTGCTATTGTGGCAGCGGCAGCGTTAGACGCGCTGGGTCCACAGCGCACAATCCTTATCACCAACCCTAGCCAATATAGCGGCAACGAGCTTCTTGATACTGGGCGCAGACTGGCGGACGCCCTGCATGTCGACCTACACAGCGTGCCCATCTCCGCCTTCTCGTCTGCAGTGCTGGAAGATATGGATGCCGACGCAGTTCGTAGTGGATGTGCAACTTTACCGTCGCAAATGGGGATGGTGAAGTCTACAGTAGATGCCGTGGGCCGCACCATGATTGGTCTGGCAGAGTGCCACTTCAATCGCTCGGCAGTGCTTGCCACAGGTAACCACACCGAGAACGTGCTGGGCTGGGCCAACTTTCACGACATAGGTTCCATAGGTCTTTTTCAACCGATTGGCGATCTCACGAAGACAGAACTATTTGAGCTCGCCGCTTGGTTTAACCAGAGCAGGCAACGGGAAATCATTCCTAAGGAGCTCTATGATGGCACCATCAAGCCTGCTGCGGAACTCGCCGATGCGCGGGAGGATCCCTTTGACTACTATATTGTAAGCGGAATATGCGCGGAGATTATACGCCACCGAAAAACGCGTAAGCAGCTCTACAACGACTGGCAGAAACGTACGCTTACCGAAGACTATTTCCCGGGCGGCACGGTGTATGACTATGATGAGAGTGTTTGGCAGGATACAGTAGACATGTGCTGGAAACGGAGCCGAACGGCAAGCGTCTACAAGAGCGCCCAGGCAGCGCCAATACTCATGTTGTCTCCGCGTAGCCGGGGTTTTAGCAGCAGGGAGACAATCATTACACGATACAAAGGGTAGTAAATGGGCAGGTACACGCATCGATTGCTCACCTCAACCGCCTATTGGCAGCAGTTTGGCGCCCGCGAAGTAGACAGCGCTGTTCATGGCATAGTGCGCCTACTGGGTGTAGTCATTGTCTACGCACTGCTGCGCTATTTGTTAATCCGACTATTAGAAAGCCTACTGGGCAAGGTAGCGACAAGAAGTACCCGCTTTCAAACCCTGCGAGGTCTCCTCGTTTCCACACTCTCCTACCTCTTGTTCTTCGTCTTTGCAGTGCAGGCGCTCGCCGCAGTGGGTCTGCAGATTATGCCTTTTGTTGAGGCAGCAGGCATTGCGGGTCTAGCAATTGGATTTGGTGCCCAAAAGCTTGTGAAGGACGTCATTTCGGGGTTCTTCCTCATCATTGACGCTGTACTGGAAGTAGGCGATGTAGTGACAATTGGCGCAATAACCGGTGTCGTTACCGAGATGGGGATGCGCGTCACGCAGCTTAGAGACTCTAGTGGCAGGGTATACCTGATACCAAACGGCGATATCGGAACAGTCACAAACCTCTCCAGAAACTCAATTATCGATAGCCTGGATATCTCCATCACGGCTATCGATAAGGTTGAAAGCGCCGCAAATATTATCAACACAACCGGGCAGGAGCTGTTTCAGTCAGACCCCGGCAGTTTTGCCCAGGCTCCTGCTTTTATTGGCGTCACAGCCCTATCGGCAGCCTCCGCCACCCTGCGAATTTCTATAAGCGCGCGCCCGAACGACCTGCCAGTTAGAACAATGCAGCTTCGCCTTGCACTTGCTTCTGCACTCAAGCAGCAGGGCATTGACCTTGCGTAGTACCATGGCAAGGCCATTCCCCACCTTATTTCCCCGTATTTTAGCGATTGTTCGCAAACATGACAGCATTCTATGGAATAATGCAACGAACAGACGTGCAAACCGCTGCAGTTGAGCGTACTAAGGTATAGTAATGGTTAGACGATGTTCACAGGCAGTGGCGCCTGTGAGGAGCGCAATTAAGCACATCGTTGAGTGTATCTAATTAGTGATTCGAGGAGGAATCATCACATTATGAGTGCTACAATTCCTGCGGCCAACCACCGCACCTCCATATCAGCCAAGGGATCCCTCATGCTTCCTGAAGACACCCCGGTTCAAGCACAAAACCCTCACGAAAACGCTCTGGAACTGTTGGCAATTGCCGCCCGGCACCTGCAACTCGATCCTGGAATTCACGAGATCCTAAAACATGCAGAACGCGAGCTTACTGTCAATTTCCCTGTGAAGATGGATAACGGCACGATGAAGACATTCACCGGTTACCGTGTCCAGCATAATATCGCCCGAGGTCCAAGCAAAGGCGGCCTTCGATTTAGCCTGGGTGCCACCATTGAGGAGGTTAGGGCACTGGCCATGCTCATGACATGGAAATGTGCCATAGTCAACATACCCTTTGGAGGGTCGAAGGGTGGCGTATTATGCGATCCTAAACAGCTTTCAGTTGGAGAACTAGAGCGGCTCACCCGGCGCTATACCAGCGAAATAGGTATTCTCATTGGTCCCGACACCGATATACCTGCGCCAGATATGGGTACAAATGCCCAGACAATGGCCTGGGTGATGGATACGTACTCGATGAGTAAGGGACGAACGGTTCCTGCAGTGGTCACCGGTAAACCGGTATCCGTTGGCGGATCCGAAGGGCGCAACGACGCCACGGGCAGGGGCATCGTGTTCGTCACCCG
Organism: bacterium; assembly: GCA_021777995.1. Taxonomy (GTDB): domain Bacteria; phylum Armatimonadota; class Chthonomonadetes; order Chthonomonadales; family Chthonomonadaceae; genus JAJZFK01. The sequence continues at coordinate 2,835 of JAJYCW010000146.1, read as the reverse complement.
CGAGGCCCTTCGCGAATACGGTAAGCGACTAGCGGACGCCCGAGTTGCCGTGCAGGGCTTTGGCAACGTAGGTGGGGCAACCGCTCGCATCTTTCATGAAATGGGAGCCCGCGTGGTTGCAGTAAGCGATGCCGGAGGCGGTCTCTACAACCCGAATGGTCTCGACATTCCAGCGCTACTCGAGTGCGCGAACCGAGATGGTACGCTCACCACGCACACCGGCGGGAAACCCATCAGCAGCGCGGAACTGCTGGAGCTGGATGTGGATGTTTTGGTGCCCGCGGCAATCGAAAACCAGATAACAGGGGATAATGCTCATCGCATTAAGGCTCCTATTGTGGTGGAAGGAGCTAACGGTCCTACTACCCCCGAGGCCGACCGAATTCTGCGCGACAACGGCGTGTTCCTTGTTCCAGATGTCCTTGCAAATGCCGGTGGCGTGGTAGTCTCCTACTTCGAATGGGTTCAGGATCTGCAATTCTTCTTCTGGCAGGAGGAGGAGGTGAACGCAAAAATGGAAGCTATTATGGTTCACGCATATCGAGATGTCAGGCAGACTGCCCGCAGAGAAGATGTAGATATGCGGCTCGCTGCTTACATCATAGGCGTCAGCCGCGTCGCAGAAGCAGCTACCATTCGCGGTATCTATCCTTAGTTTGGGCCACAAGAATGCGCTGCTTGTCGACCAGTTAAGTCTTCAAACCATATGCAGACTACCCTGCAAATCGCGTGTTGTTATCTTTCGGACATGCGCGATTTGCAGGTGGAATGCCAATTTACTATTAGACCAGACGTTGAAATCCCCGCGCTCAATGCTCTATCACCGCTCGCTCACTGGTGAGAATGCGCTCCACACGCCTCGCTCAACCTGCTAAGCTTTTCGAGTATTTCGCTTTCAATGCGCTTAAGTTGATGTGCGCGTGAAGCGGCTTCCTTTCTGCGTCCCTCCGCTAAAAGGGAAAGCACCTCACTTCCGGTTTTATGTACCTGCAAGTGAGTGACCTCTAACGCCTTGAATTCCGGAAGATCCCCCAGCAATTTGGCACCCAGGTTATCGTACCACTTTCCAAACAGACAGTTGTGATGATCAGGCAGATCTGCCGAGAACAGAGACTGTCGGCTGCGCATAACCTGCTCGTTTACCCGCCTTACAAAGAGAATATGGGCCTGTTTGGCCGCCTCCATAGTCATCTTGATCGCCATGGCATTGAGGCTATTGATACGCTCATGCAGTGAAGATGTCGTTGACTCCGCGTTTGCCACATTATTCACTGCACACTGGCTGCTAGTCTCAATTGCAGATACCGAACTATCGATTGCAGTGATACTCTTCTGAACTTCCTCAGTAGCGTCTTGCACACGCTGAGACAGCTTGCGCACCTCGTCCGCAACTACGGCGAAACCCCGTCCGTGTTCACCTGCCCGCGCGGCTTCGATTGCAGCGTTAAGGGCCAGCATATTGGTCTGATCAGCGATCCCTCTAATCGTCCTGGCTAATTTGCGGATAGATGCGATCTGATCCTTTAGCAGATGCGACGCGCCGCGATTGGTCTCTACTGCTGCGCCTACTGAACTCAGGGTGACACCCACTCCATGCATATCTACAAGGGTGTCGGTCACCACATTGGTGAGTACGTCGGCTTGCTCCGAAGCAGACCGGCTCATACCCCTTATCAGGTTTGATGCGCTGACTTCTGCAGTGATGTCTACCCACGACGCGTGAAAAGCCCAGATGGCACCCTCCTCATCCCTTATAGGTGTAAATGTAAGAGAAAAGGTCAACTCCCCTAGAGTAAGCTGCGCCACGTCACTGTCAACGACGCCCTCTATCATCGCTTTAAAGATTCCCTTGATACGATCGGGATCCTTATGAAACTTATGTACGGATGAGCTCATCGCGGAGCGGACATCTGCACCATGCAGATCAGAATTTAGCCGTTGATGATGAAACTCCATCGTTTCGCGCGCAACACGATTCATGTAAATGATCCTGTTTTCCATCTCCGGATCATTCTCCGCAAGCATTTCAAGCGAGTTAAGGCGGTCAAGCAGCTGTTTAACCATATGGATACTTCTATCTGCGGTTATCAAACTCGTCTCCTAAAACGTGTTCTCCACGGATCCACCGCACTTTGTCTACTGCAATTAACGCTTCGCCTGCTGCCCTGACGCCGTTACATGTGGGCTTTACCTTCAACATATCGGTCGGTACGGTTGATGGCTCTGCCGGCTGGGCTCTGCCAATCGCAGGCGCTGCGGATCATAAACAAATCGCGCCGGCGTTCGGACCGCGCGACGAGGTGAGTCCTAGACCGTGGAATTATCGGAAACAAATTGTGACTGCCTCATATTTCGATTGGGTTAATGGCTCTGATTTTTCCCGCTCGTTTACAATAGAAGATTCTTTCACTCTCAGCAGGCTGCAGGTTGCACATTTTGATAGTGTTTGAACTACGACCAAACCGTTCATGAGCGAACCGATGCTGGAATGAAGATTAGTTCAAAATCGAAGCATTACCTAACCCCCAATTAGGTGGCGCCGGGCGAACAGGGCCGATTGTTAACCTCTATAGGTGCTATGTCCTACAAAAAAAATCACCCCGCACCATTTGGTAGGTACGGGGTGATTTTCTTGATTGTGTGACTGTTTGTGTGGATTCTGCCCTCTTCATTAGAGTCTAGTGCGCCTGCTTGTGAGCAGGTTACCGACCTGAGATGACGCCAGTATTTCTCATGACAGCACATACTTACGTATGTGTAAACCTATCACGAAGTACCGACGTTCTTCATCTGTAGAAAGGAGGTGATCCAGCCGCACCTTCCGGTACGGCTACC
>JAJYCW010000145.1 GCA_021777995.1 bacterium | reverse complement strand
TTCCGATCTAGAACAGAATTAAGGTTTGCATTCACAATGTTGAGAGTGACCTCGCCTTTTACCGTATCATTCGGAATAAACTGCATGCCAACCTGTTTGAAAACAGCTAGCAATAACGACTTCACATTGGCATGGTCAGCACTAACAGTAAGCGAGTTTATTGTTCCTGATATAGATTTTTCACCAGCAACCTGTGCAAAGGAGGTTCGGGAAACCACCAGAAGCAGGGCGAGAATAGTAATCTTTGTAAAATATTTCATTGCGCGCTACCTGGCCTCTCGGGTCGACTCTACCTGCGACGAGAGTTCACCAAACTTCTGAGTTTTAATGCTGGCAGGCAACACCAATCTGGCATTCAAGTGTCGCGTTGGATCCACGACATGTATGTCTACGCTTGAGTTTGCCAGTAAACCATTCGATCTCATAGCCATCAACTTCACGCCAGAATGGCCGACGGCTGGAAGCATATACTTAACCCGGGGCTGGAAAGAACTGGAATTAGTGCCGCTCGATTGAGTCAGTGCCGAACTAGCTGGTACCATTCGGTGTAATGGCGCCTCGGTTGCTGCGTCAGCAATGACCAAGCCCCCTCCCGACTGATCAGGTTGAGTGAGCCGCGCAGCAACGTGCCTTGCCAGCGTACCATGGTGTTGCACCGCGATCGAAGGCAGGGATCGTTTCGCCATGGTCGTTCGCGGAACTGGTACGTTCATTGCAAGCTGCAAATGACGCGCGTGTACCGGCTGGATTACCTTTACTGGGGACGTCGCATGGGTTCTACCCACGTTCCGCACGTTGCTCGTTGAAATGGATACGCGTCTTGAATGGGGCGTTAGCATTGCCAGCTGCGTTATGTGGCGAGATTGCCGATGAGCCGTTTGCAGAGTTGGTGCGTCGGGGCTAGGGAAAGCACCATGCGCAGGATTCGTGGTCCGTGGCCAGAGGAACCACGCCATTCCAACCACGAATATCATACCAACTGGTGCAAGCGTAAATCTTGGAAGGGTTCTAGAGTGCCTGGGCGCCGGTATAAGGCGTGCTGTAAATCCTGCTTTAAGGTCGCCAGCGGTGGGAATGGCCAACTGCGATTCCATAAGTGCCCGTTCCGCAAGCTGAGTATTTCTCCACGCCACGGCACAGGCGGCACAGTGTTCCAGGTGCTTCTCGAGGCGTAAGGCGTCTGCAGATGTTAATTCGCCATCCGCATAAAATGTAAGAGATTCTATGACCTTCTTGCATGAGAGGCTGCCGCTGTGCAGCGGCCTATTTTGCTGCATCATTTCCCTCCCCCATGCAGGTGGGTATCCCACCCGGATAGCACTTTGAAACGTATTTATCGCGAAAAACTGCTCGGGCGCGGTGCAACCGTACTCGCGCTGCTGCAGGAGTTACGTCCAGTACCTCGCTAATCTCAGGCAGGTCCATCTGCCGGTAATACCTCAACACAAGCACTTCGCGGTGACCAAGTGGACACTGCATGAGTGCGGCCTGTACAGCATCCTGTTCATCCAGAAAATCTATGGGGGACCGGTCCTGCTGGGTGTTTTGTCGAAAAAGTGTCGCGAGCCTTGACTGCCTAACGCATTTTCTGCAGTAATCTGATGCCTTATTGACTGCTATGCGATATAGCCATGTGCTGAATTTTGAGGTGCCTTTAAACGAGCCGATTTTACGGTAAGCAAGTACAAAAACCTCTTGCGCAACGTCCCTTGCGGCCTCTTCGTCGCCGACAATGCCGTACACCGTACGAAAAACGTAGTCCTGGTACTTATCGAAGAGGTAGTCAAATTCTGCGCTGTTTCCTTGAAGCAGCTCGCGAACATGTGCATAGTCTTCGTCAGGCATCGTGCCAAACTCCGCATGTTTGGTATGAAAGCTCATCGCACATTCTGATGATCGCATCTGCACACCCCATTCCGAAAGCTGGTAATCTAAAGCCGGGTTCGATAGAGTCTCGGCTATTTGACGCCAGATTCGGACAAACCGTTACACCAGTGCGTTGCATTTAATTTATCCGTGGGTCATAGGCTTTTGAGCTACACAGAGAACCGTAGAGCCAAACGGCAAATTGACTTTGGACGAGACGGCATTCTCACACTGCATGAGCGCGGTAAGCACGGCATTGACAGGACTTGGAAAGATGGGCATAAACGCGCGGGGTGGATCATGCGGTGGTCTGGCAGCTCTTAAGCGCCGCTGAAGCGCCACAAAAGGATAAAGTGTAGTCATCGTATGGCTCACACGTTTAACACTAAATCCACGGCGAATAAAGAGTTCCGTCATCTCGGAGCGGGTATACCGCCTGAAATGCATGAGCGCTGTATCGTGCTCACTCCAAAGGTGTTTGTATGCAGGCACCATGGCAACTACAAGTCCGCCTGGCTTTAATACACGGAAGAACTCACACACGGCTGCATGGTCATCCGGCAAGTGCTCTAGCATATCCATCGCCGTAATGACATCGAAGGAATCATCCGCGAGACCAAGATTCATGGCATCAAGCTGTACAAGGCCCGTCAATTTCCTGCGACGAGAAAACTTGAGTGCCAACGACGAAAAATCGGCTGAAACAACGTGGCCGCGTTTCTGCAGCCTGGCAGACATCGCTCCGGTTCCGCAACCCACATCTAACACGGTCAAATCTTTACGACCATCGAAATACTGATCAAGCAATTTATCTACAAGGAGGTGCCGACCTACAAACCACCAGTAAGAATCTTCTAACTGGTACATCCGTTCGTACTCGGCTACATTCATCGTGAACGAAGCTCCAGCTTGGACTCTGATCCTGGCTTGTAGCGGGTTGTTCGTATTTGCCAGACCGCCAGTAGCATCCTCGTACCATCCCGAAGAAAGCGGACCTTTGAGCCTTCCTGATGTGCCCACCGCACCGGTACCTCCGCTACGTGTAGGCCCATTATCTTGGTGGCAAGGAAAAGCGCTTCTACGTCGAAGGCAAAATTGTCCACCTGACAATTGGCAAAAACAGCGTGAGCAACGGATCGTCTGAACATTTTAAAACCGCATTGGGTGTCGTGTATACCGGGAACCGTAAGGAGGCGCACCACCCTGTTAAAGAGCTTGCCTCCAATCTCTCGTATCACAGACTGCCTTCGGTCCAGCTGAGAGCCGCGCATGTCTCTACTGCCTATGGCAATGTCGGCACCACTGTTCAACGCCGCTGCCAGCTTCTCCATCTCCTCAATTGGCGTTGCCATATCGGCATCGCAAAACAGCACATAGTCTCCCACCGCGCGAAGAATGCCGAAGCGTACCGCGTAGCCCTTGCCGTGATTCCCTTCATAACCTAGCAGTTTAACCTCAGATCGCTGGCTGGCTATCTGATTGGCAACTTCCACGGTTTTGTCGGTGCTGCCGTCGTTTACAACTAGAATTTCATAGCCTGTTTGACGCGAATCCATATAGGCCACTAATTGCTTCAGGGTGCTGCCAAGACGAGACTCTTCGTTGAACGCGGGCACCACAACAGAAACCGCAATGTGGTTGGTTAGTAACCTACTGTCTGAGGCATCGAGCATTTGATCACCACTCAAAGAATTCACTCCTGAGACAACGCATTCGTCGTGCATGCGTGTCTTCGCAGAAGGCCCAACAGTGAACTGTTGAGGCGCTGACTTGGGGAAAACCACGGATAATTGGCGTGTTTCGAACGGTATTATATCATAATTGTACTGAACCATTCCTGTGAGTTACGCCCGCATTAGGTTTAATTTGCGTGGTATGCCTCGCAGCGGTGACCTCCTTTAGAGAGTGCAGGCACCAGATTTGACGCGGTGCCTGTAAGGGAAGCTGAAACAAATGCCGGTTTTAAGCGTTTCGGGGTTGCATCTTATTGACGGAAATTTTGAACCGGGTGACGGACCGTCTCGTGCTAACGTGGACCCCGCATCTGGTGAAGTTTTACCAGGTGAGTTTCGTGATGCCACTATATCGCAGGTAGACCGCGCGCTGCAGTCCGCGGACCTCGCATTTACGACGCTGCAACATCAACACGATGAATGGCAGGTGCCGTTTCTAGAACGACTTGCAGCAGCCATTGAAGAGCACTCCGAGTCACTCATTGACCGTGCTGCAAAAGAGTCTGCGCTACCCAATGCTCGTCTTCAGGGCGAGCTCGCGCGAACCACTGGTCAGCTTCGGCTCATGGCGTCCGTGGTGCGCGAAGGAAGTTGGGTTGATGCGGTGATTGACACCTCACAACCCGACAGAAAGCCCGCTCCGCGGCCGGACCTGAGACGCATGCAGGTTCCAATTGGGCCCGTGGTCGTTTTCGATGCGGTCAATTTCCCATTTGCCTTTGGCGCTTGCGGCAACGATACTGCGGCGGCATTCGCGGCAGGCTGTCCAGTTGTGGTGAAATCTCACCCATCCCACGCCGGAACGGATGAGCTTTTTGCGCGTATTACTGCAATGGTCGTTAGCGAACTTGGGCTCCCTACGGGTGTATTCAATCTTCTGCACGGTCAAAGTAATGACCTTAGCCGAGTGCTAGTTGAGCATCCCGTGACTTCCGCTGTAGGATTTACCGGCTCCTTTACAGGTGGAACTGCAATTGCTGCAATCGCTGCAGCTCGCCCTCATCCTGTTCCCGTTTTCGCCGAGATGGGCAGCATCAATCCCCTTTTCATCCTTCCGTCCGCATTGAAAACGCGACCTCAGCAGGTGGCCAAGGATCTCTATGCCTCTGTCACACTGGGAGTAGGTCAGTTTTGTACAAAACCAGGCGTAGTATTCCTTATTCGGGGCGATGGGTACGGCGACTTTATGGCTACGCTTAGCGAGGAGTTCAGGAGTGCCCCCGGTGGCATAATGCTCAATGTTAATCTCAAGGACCGTTTTCTGGCCGCCGGTGCTTCCCATTTCCAGCTTTGCGGTAAGTCTTTACCACCGCAGACAAACAGTGAGGGCGTAGCTAGTGTGCTACCGTGGCTGCTTCCTGTAGACAGCAGCCAGTGGAGAGACCACAGCGAATTGCGGCAGGAATCATTTGGACCCGGCACAATTGTTGTGTCGTGCAACACACCCAACGACCTGCTGGAATGCGCACTTTTACTGGATGGGCAGCTCACTGCTACGATCCATTGTGATGGCGAATCGGATGGTACTCTATTTGCCCAGCTTCTACCCGTTCTCACCCGTATAGCGGGAAGGTTAATTTACAACGGATTTCCCACCGGGGTTGAGGTGTGTCATGCCATGGTACATGGTGGCCCCTATCCCGCAACGACCAGTGCAAACTCAACCTCTGTAGGGTCTCGCGGCATCCTTCGGTTCACACGCCCGTTGTGCCTGCAGAATCTGCCTGATTCGCTGCTCCCACCACAACTTAAGCATGCTAATCCGCTTAACTTATTGCGGCAGGTTAATGGAGCATATACGCGCGAGAAGGCCTAAAGCAAACTAAAACCAAGAGGGCACCGATCCCAGTTCAACGGGTGCCGTGCCCTCTCCTTAACACTGTGGCCAATTATCGCCGATGGTGGTTCTTTCGCCATTTCATCATCATGGCATGCAGTTTCGCTCGTTGCCCAGGCGTCAGGATCTTGTTCACCTTCCTCATAGTTTGCATATGAAGTGCGCGGAGTTGTGCGCGTTTCTGCTTCATACTGAGCGACTGATTGGTGCGGATAGCCTTGGCCTGAGTGCGTTGGTCCTTCATAATAGGCCGCAGCGCAGTCTTCTGGTCCTTGGTAAGCCCTAGTTGCTTCCAGATGGCCATCCTGGGGCCCTTGTGATGCTTAGCAACACCGAGTCCTGGCTGCCCAGCGTTACCACTGGGTGTTGAATTCTGCGCCAATACGGGGCGGGCTGCTATGCAGGCTCCCATAATAGCAGCCACTACCACAATCCTCTGAATGAACCTGTAAATCATGTTCGTCTCCTGTTTTACGTGGAGCCCAAGGCGGCTTGGGCATTCGTTAGGCATAGACGAGATCATATTACAAAAGTTCAATGTCCTGCAGCTTTACGCTGCGGTTCGCGATGACCTGTTGCCATATTTCACCGTGGTAACTGCGGGCGGATCGCTGGAGCCAGTTAATACCTGAAGCATCTCGTCCATAACACGGTGTCGGGTATGGTAGCCATCATCCTGTATTATCACCTGCCGGGCAACACGGGTGATACAATTCACTACTAGTGGCCCCATTAGATTTGCAGTCATGTCACGAGGTGACCCGGATGGAACCGTGACCACCGCAAATACGATTACAGGCGTATCAGTCTGCAAACTCAGTGCTCTAGCGTCCGCATCGGAAATAGTCGGTGCGTAGGTTGGCCGGAAGAGCCGCGGTTCCAGCACCGGAAATGCAAGCGACGGTTCATCTAGTGCCTGCAGCCACCGGAATGCGCTCTGCGCGTCGGGCCGGATCACTACAAATCGGCGATACTGTTCAAATCCTATAAGACCGTTAGAAAACTCTATGACTAGGTCGGTCTCAACTTTAATCGTGCCAAACCTCGTCGTTTTAACGGTAAGGTAGGGCAGTTCGTTGCCGACGGCCAGCTGATCCTCTGCAGCCACCACGTCGAGCTCGGCCAAATCCTGACAAATGTCGATGATCATGAGATTATAAGCTTTCGTATTCAGTTTATTAAAACTATGGCAGGTAGTTCAGCAGACTGTATTGGAACGCGTGCGACGTAGTCTGCAGTGCTGCTTGATAGGCTGTCTGTGCTGTTTGCAGGTTAACCACAGCCTGCGGAATATTTGCGTCCTGAATTTGTGTAAGATATTGCGTGTTATTAAGCTGCTGGGCAGAATTTGACTGTAGTTCGCTTTGCATTCGCTGAATTTTGCTGCCCAAGTCGCTGCGGGCACCCAGCACGGTGTTAAGCTGGGTATCGATGCCGCTAATGTCATTATTGGTTATGTTTTGTTGCTGTCCCATCTGGATATCCTGTTGAAGCTGTTGAAGCTGTGCCAGGGCGGGAGCTAGTGTGGTATCGCCTGTCACATTGTAAACAAGATTTTGCCCATCGCCAACGTCCAGCTGCATGGTGGCATCCTGAGTAGCCGCCGTGCCGCCTACATAGGTAAAGGTCCCGGATGGTCCTGCTACAAACGGTGCGGTTTGTGTGCGCTGCCCGCTGAACACATAGCGATTTCCAAGTTGGGTATTGCCCAGGTTGGCCACCTGCTTGATGATATCACCCACCTGCGAACTTAAGGCCGCCATCGACTGCTGGTCGTTGGTTCCGTTTGCTGCAGAAACGGCGATTGACCTTGCCTGCTGTAAAAGATTGGTTACACTGCTAAGCGCGCTTTCCGACGTTGTCATGAAGCTGGTAGCATCGTTCATTACAGTGCTAAACTGCGTAAGTAATCCATTCTGGTGCTGAAGCTGAAGTACCTGCTCCATGCCAGCCGGGTTGTCAGATGGCTTATTGATTGCCAGGCCGCTGCTTACCACTTCCTGAGCAGTTTGATAGTTAGTTGAGGTTTGATTAAGATTGAAGATGGCCAGGTTTGCCATTTCCATCGTGCTTACGCGCATTGCCATTTCGTAATATTCTCCTGCCTCTACCCGGAGTCAGGTAATGCGTCATTACCCGGCCTCCAGGCGAAGAACATATCAGTTCATCGTATTAATGATAGTGTCGAGAAACGAGTCCGCAACGCTCACGAGCTTAGCGGCTGCCTGATAGGACCGCTGGTACTGCAGCATTTTCGTTAGCTCCTCATCCATGTTTACACCAGAAACCGACGACTGTTGATTCTGCAGCTGATTAACGACGGCGGTTTGCGTGGTCACCTGCTGCTGTGCCACCTGCGAGTCTGCTCCAATTTTTGCGATCAGACCGTTATAGTAATCATTGAGTGACTGGCCGTTGACAACTGCTGTAGAAGCTAGCTGAGCAATAGCGGTAGCATTGTCCCCATTGCCAGGTGCAGGTGTTGCTGGAGGAGCCGGCATTGTCGCGGCGGCGATATCGTTTGGATTTGACAGGATATTAGGGTCGACATTCAGGGCTGCTGCGGCCCCCGTTCCAGGGCTAGGCGGCGGAGCCGTGAAGAACAGGTGGCCGGTACTTCCATCTAGCGCCGCGCCAGTCTGGTGAATGCTGTTAACCGAAGTAGCAAGGTTGTACGCCAGAGTATCCAGCTGGTTTTGGTACCCTGCCACCAGAGTGCTCGCTTGCAGCAGGCCAGAAAGCTGGCCGCTCTGTATGGGTATAAATGTTCCAGTGCTGGTCGATAACCCCTTCTGGCCGTCTTGAGTTGTCACGGTAGATGGAAGCTGTGCGGCTGCGCCGTCTTGCACAAGGGCAAAACCGCCGACATTCAGGTTAATTGCACCAGTTGATTTACCAGTAGAAGGATCTGTCTCATTGATTGGCTGAACATTTACGATGCTGCTTAGTTGCGTAATCAACTGCCCCCGCTTATCCATCAAGTCGTTGGGGCTGTTGCCGTTGCTTATGGCCAGTTTTACCTGCCCGTTTAGTGCGGCGATCTGGCTGGCAAGTTGGTTAACCTGTGATATCGCCGATGCTGTCTGATTCGCTATCTGCGGTGTCAAAGCAGCGAGATTGGTATTTACAGTGTGAAACTCTGTAGTGAGCGACACAGCAGTATCTACCACTGTTGTCCTAAGGCCACTGTCCTGCGGATTTGTAGCCAGCGAACTGAACGAGTTAAAGAAGTTAGTGAGCTGCGCGCCTATTCCTGTACTGCTTGGCTCGCCAAATGCCGACTCCACCTGACTAAGGGAGGTGCTTAAACTGTTGGAGGAGCTGAGGCTGGAGCCCGCTGCCCATACCTGCTGGTTAAGATACTGGTCCTTCACCTGCGAAACGCTCGATATGGTGACACCTGCACCTAACTGCCCCAACGTAGGGGCCCCAGTCCCTGGTACGGTGTATGGCGTACCCTCGGTAAAGTTCACCACCTGGCGGGTATAACCTGGCGTATTAACGTTGGTTGTATTATTTGAAATAACGTCAAGTGCTGTCTGGTTTGCCATCAGGCCCGAATAACCCAGCTGCAGCCCGAAGAATGTTGATGTCATCTACGTATCATCTCCTTGATCCGGTCGCCGACCCAATCCGTGGTCCGGCTGGTTTCGCAAGTCATCAGACCTTGTTATCCACGTAAAACGCGGGATTAGCCACTCTCGTAAGGTTAGTGCCATAAGCCGCAGGGTGCAGCGCGGCATTTGTAAGCAGGTCTATATGAAACCGAGTGAGGTGAATGGCATTCGCAAGCAGCACCTTATTGCGATCCTCTGCCTGCTGTAACCGGTAGTGCACT
>JAJYCW010000022.1 GCA_021777995.1 bacterium | reverse complement strand
ACGGCGTTATTCTAGATGCTCATATGCTGGGGCAGGCTGTTAAGGCACTGCTAAAGAAATCCGGCATTAGCAGTAGCAACTGCGTGAGTGCCGCCAATAGCAGCGCCTCCGTAGTCGTGCGTGTTGTGGATATGCCAGCGATGAATGACTCGGAACTTGCGGAGCAGGTCCGGTGGGAAACAGAACGCCAAGTGCCGTTCCCAATGTCTGATATCATCATGGATTACCAGAAGGTTGAACGGCCAGAGTCGGTGGGTGGTGCGAATGTGGAAGTAGTACTTGCGGCCGCACAGCAAGAATACATCGACCAGCACGTTGAGGTGCTCTTCGCAGCAGGTCTTAAGCCCAAATACATCGACGTTTCTCCGCTAGCCATCGCGAGAGCGCTACTTGATATTGGTCCTGAAGCCTCTCAGGCTCTTGGTCACACAGTTATTATCGTTAACATAGGGGCAGCGAACACCGAAGTCTCTATCTACCGTGATAATCTGCTTGCGTTCTCCCGCTCTGTGCCAATGGGTGGCGACATGTTCACTCGGGCCATTGCAGAAGGCATGAACCTTAGCCAGGAAGCCGCCGAAGCACTCAAGAAAGACGTCGCTGAGGTGCTGTTTGATGCTAATTCTGTTGCGCCAGCTTCCACAGAGGATGCAGGCGGTGGCTTTACAGATTTCGGATCACCAGGCGGGTTTATGGACTTTGGGGCGCAGCCGGACGCAGGCACGCCTTCTGGCCCCGTGAGTTCTCCCTCTGGACGTATGCCCTTTGACTTCTCTAACCCAACGCCGCCTCCTTCTACTCCGTTTGATTTCGCCGCTGAAGGTGGCCACGAGGGAGATCAGCCAGTAGTAGAATCCGGTGCGGATGCTGCAGCTACCACGCCTCCCGCGTCGTCCGAACTCGCGCCAGTTACGCCGTCTGACGCAGCTGCAGACGCACAGCGCGTGCAGGTCTTCAACGCAATCGCGCCGTTGGTAGCCGAACTAGTTCAGGAAATCAAGCGGTCGTTAGATTACTACAAGTCCCGCGTTGGTGACGCGCCTGTGCATGAGGTTCTTCTGGTTGGCGGTACCTCGAAGTTGCGCAAGCTCGCTGATTTCGTTCAGGCAAATCTCGGAATTCCAACGCGCGTTGCGAATCCATTACAAAATGTGCAGGTGACATCTAAGAACTATTCTCACGACTACCTAGAGGAAGTAGCTGCGATGTTTCCTGTGAGCCTCGGGCTCGCTGTGTATGATCTTCTAGGATCACCGCCCGCTAAGAAGCGCAAAAAGTAATTCGAGCGGGAGCCCTGCCCCGCCGATAGCCAACAGGAGTGAAGCTCGATGCTACGCATCAACCTGCTACCATCCTATATCTACGAGAAAAAAACGAAGTACGCCCACTTGGTGGGTGCTTTGTTGCTGATGTTTGTCGTTCTAGGTGGATGCATTGTTTGGGCCCTTGCAGCAGCAGGAACTAAGGCTGCCGCACAGAAGCGTCTAGATACTGCTAACCAGTTTCAGACCCAGTACACGGATATAGATACACAGATCACTGACGTAAAGACCCAAGTCGCTGCTATTCAGGCAAAGCAGGACTTCATATCTGGTTCGCAGACGTACAATACGGCGTGGCCGGTTGCGATTGACGCGGTAGCCCAGGACGTACCGCCATACATTCTGCTCAACAGCCTGAACATTTCCCCAGCTGATCACCATGTGGTCACACTTACGGGATTTGGGCAGCATGAGATGGATCTTGCGCGGTGGTGGATTGCTCTGCGCAACGACACTTTCAAGTTCTCCAATGTGTATATCACCTTGCCGGAACATCCGTATCCTGCAGATGGGAGCCAGGCTGGCGGCGGATTTGGCGGGTTTGGTGGCATGGGAATGGGCGGCCCTGGCGGTAAGCGAATGGGCATGATGGGTCCTGGTGGCCCTGGCAATGGGATGATGGGTGCCCCTGGGATGTCACGTCCGGGCATGCCCGGAATGGGTATGATGGGACCCGGTGGGCCTGGAATGGGCATGATGGGTCCCGGTATGATGGGTCCTGGCGGCTTTGGGAACTCTCGTAATGCCGGAACTGCGACACCTTCCGAGGTGCATGGCCGTAAGGGCTACGATTTTACTGCCACCCTGATGTTGATTGATAAGCTGGCTCCGCCTGCTGTTGCTCCGGCTTGGACGGGCGTACCTGCGCCAAGTACCACTGGTAGCGCGAGCACCGGTATGGGTATGATGGGTCCAGGCATGTCAATGATGGGACCTGGAGGACCACCTATGATGGGAGGACCTTCTGCACCAGGTGCGATGCCACCTGCTGGCGGCGCGGGAGCAGGAGACTAGTCAATGATCAACAAACTTCAAAAATGGCACATATGGCTCATATCCGGCATTGCAAGCCTTATAATATTTCTAGTGGTGTTCTTTGTTGCGATCAAGCCAGCTAATGATGATGCAGCCTCTCTAGCGAGCCAGGCTGCAGGCATCGAAAGCAATGGTGGCACGCAAACTGCCGTCATTCAACATCAAGGTGACCTGCGAAAAGCAAAAGCGAAAGCCGCAAAGGCCAAGGTTGACTGGCAAGTAAATGCGGTGAAGTATATGCCACCGCTGCCCTTCAGCAAGAGCGACACTTCTGGTGATCTCATCAATATCTACGAGTTTCGGTCCGTCGACGGAAAGCCCGGCTTTAAGTCCGTACCCACCGTATGGGGAACGTGGATTACGAATTGGTACAAGGCGCAACACAAAGATGGCGTGGATTTGGCTCCTGGCACCTCATTCCCCATTCCTGCTTATTCAAGCGACCCTAACCAGCTAAGTAATATCTCGTACCTGACTTTTCCTAGTGCAACGACCTCTTGGAATGTTGCACTCTACTGTAAAACCTTCGCCGACGCAATGGCTCATCTTAAGCGCTTTAATTCGATGCGCGATCACGGTATGCCGGTAATCGATAACGTGAGCTTGAGTGGTCACAGTCCCAATCTTCTGCTGACATACAGCCTGAAGCTCTACGTCATTCCTGGCGTAATGCCTCCAGCTCAGGATCCAAGAATTCAACTCTCTAGTGGTAACGCGAGTGGCGGGCGTGGTATGGGAATGGGTATGGGGATGCCCGGCATGATGGGACCTCCCGGCATGATGGGACCTCCCGGCATGATGGGTCCTCCCGGCATGATGGGACCTCCGGGTATGCCAGGTCCTGGTGGCCCGGGTGCAATGCGTGGACCAGGAGGGGCCAAATAGATGAGCAACAGGAGAATCGGTGTGTCCATCAGTGGAGTGGTTAAGTTTGGACTGGTAGCTGTTGCAGGTATCTCGCTCATAGGCACGAGTGGTTGTGGAGGTGGTGGTAGCAGCAGCACTGACGCCAGCTCGTCGTCGACTGCCAGCAACACTGCGCCCACAATGCCAGGCCCTGGTGGTATGGGTATGATGGGACCCGGAGGCATGGGTGGGTACGGAGCAACTGGTACTGCGGCGGCAACTCCTGCGCCTGTGGTAAAGGTTAGTCATCCGGCAACCTATCATTATGGTCAGGATCCGTTCTTCGTAACCTGGCGACGGAAGCCGCTTCCCCCTGATCCATTCCAGCAGGTGCAACCACTGCAGGTCGCCAGCACCACTGTGATGGCGCCACCTAGTCAGCCGGTGCATGTGCGTGAAGTTGCCGACCGTCGTGTGGCTGGAATATTGACCGGTAAAGGTGTCTTTGCCATCCTCGAGAAGGACGGTCAAAGCGAAATCGTGAAACCGGGTCAGATGACGAGTGACGGCTACAAGGTAGTCGCGATCACCACCAATTCAGTGAAACTGCGGAAGCAGGACGGTAACATTATCATCACTCAGGTCGTCCCATTGACGGATCAATCGACCTCGGCGGTGACGCCGGGATACCAGCAGGGTGGTTATGGGGGTCGGGGATATGGTGGTCCAGGAATGGGCAACCGTGGCTTCGGCGGCGGACCCGGCATGCCAGGGGCTCCTGGTATGGGTGGTCCTGGCTTTGGTGGGTACCCTGGCGGGCCAGGCGGACCTGGTGGTGCGGCAAACTAATTGGTTGGTCTAATTCAAGTACTAGCGTGCATTTCGATGTACAGGAGACAGCAGAATGATCACTAAAATGAAGACAATAGCGGTGCTGGCTATGGGATGTGCTGCAGCCAGTCTTCTGGTGTTGCCCCTAAGTGCGAATGCGCAGGGCGACACTGGATCGGCCGACCAAACGACTTCCTCTGACAGCGGTAATGGGCCTACGATTAATCGACTTGATCTAGAGAATGTGGATCTTTACACCGCGTTTACGTTACTGTTTACGCAGGCGAAGGTTAGTTATACCCTGGATCCAGTGTTACGCACGCGTTCGGTGTCGATTCACCTCCGGAATGCAACTCCCTTCCGGCTGGTTTTAGAGGCGCTTCTCCGACAGTCAACTGCGGAAGGTTTACCTCTCACCTATACTGTGCAGGACGGGATTTACAGTATTGTTCCCAAGATCGAGTCTACAGATACAGGATCAACTACTTCGAGTAACACCAGTACCGAGCCTACCGCGCCCTCCTGGGTACGCCCTGCTCATATTCCGCTAAGTGCGCTAAACTTCAACGCCGAAGCACTCGCGATCGCGCTGGGTGGGCGTATGCTAAACCCGGCTCGAAACCTTCAGAGTATGTCTGGCTATGGTTCAGGTGGCATGGGCGGCGGTATGATGGGCGGCGGAATGATGGGCGGCGGCATGATGGGTGGTATGGGGGGTGGAATGATGGGTGGTATGGGCGGCGGAATGATGGGTGGCATGGGTGGCGGGATGATGGGTGGAGGAATGATGGGCGGCGGCATGATGGGTGGTGGTATGGGCGGCGGTATGATGGGCGGTGGCCTGGGCGGTATGCGCTGATCCAAAAACGTGATCTTCCACCAGCACATGGTTGGAGGTCTGGTTTCTAGATTGCGCGCCAAGCATTGAAGATATTGCTACAAACTTTTTGGATAAGCGCCGTTTTGAAATTAAGGCGCAAAAAGGGGGGCATTGGTATGGGCTTGTACTGGCATCATGGGCGTAAGGTCGCCATACTGTCAATATCTGCGGCTTTTGCTGCAGCGATGATGTGTGGTGGCGTCCTGCGCGCCCAGGCCGATGGAGAACTGACTGGTTCCAGCGGTAGCGAATTCAGCGCTCCGGCTGCGTCTGCCGTGCCAGTCATTCGTACAATGACGCTCGTGGATGCGCCGTTGGCGTCCGCAGTCGAGATTATCCAGCAGAAGACCGGTATTCAGGTCGTGATAAAGCCCCAGGTTGATGGTCAACCTTACGGCAAAGTTAACGTCTCCCTGCAAAACCAGTCAGTCAGCACGGTCCTGAAGGCGATTGCAGAGAGTGCAAATGCTGATATGTGGCAGGAAGATGGCATCTATTACATCGGGCCGAAGGGATCAGCGCCCAAACCCCCGGCACCACAGCCGACAGTGCTGCCTGAGCAGGCTTACCTGCCACCTTCCACAAATTACCACATCGTAAAAATTCGGCTGAAGTATCTTCCACCAGATCAGTTTCTTCGTATGATCCACGTGGATTCTCGGCCGGACGTCAGCCATATGATCCAGCAGGCAAGTCTTGCTGCAATGGAGCAGAGTATTACCGGCGGAAACTACATTCCGGCCAGTTCCCAAGCCCCGGTTTTCTTGACTCCAGGTGGTGCGCAGCGTCTAAACCCCCAGGCCCAATTTGGCGGGTACGGCGGTGCTGCAGGTGCGGCGCCAACGTCACAGGGCAACATGTTTACGCAGGTTTCGCCGACAGCGCAGGATGCCTCCAGCGCGGCAGCGGGTGCAGCGGCTAGTGCCGTGAATTTCCCCGCTAGCGGCGGGCAGGCTGCTCGTCGGAACGATTCCCTTGGTGCAGGGGAGTTTGGTAGAGGTCAGGGTTTTGGCGGTCCCGGCGGATTTAATGGTGGCGGTGGTGGCTTCGGTGGCCCCGGCGGATTTAACGGCGGCGGCGGTGGATTTGGTGGCCCCGGCGGCGGTGCAGGTGGACCTGGTGGAGTAGGCGGGGCTGCAGGTGGACCAGGCGGTGCTAATGGCAACAATGCCACGGCTCAAGCCCTTCTCCCTCCGGGCATCAATCCTAGCGACATTATGGCGCTTGACGCAGATGGAAGTCTGTTGTTGCGCTACCAGAATCCTGAGCAGCTCAATCAATTCAAAGAGTTGGTTCGCCTGCTTGATGTGGAACCTCGCCAGATCCTTATTAAGGCTCAGTTTGTTACGGTCACCCACAACGATGTTAACTCCTTTGGTATTACGTGGAACTTCACCAGAGTTAACCTCGTGGCGGCAGCGAATGCAGGTTTCTCACCAACAAACACAGCCTCCATTCAATATGCGACTGGAAACCTGCAAACTCAGCTTAGCTGGATCCTTACAACCGGCCGTGGTAAGCTTATTACCTCGCCGGAATCGGTTACGCTCAATGGTATTCCTGCGATCTTCACAGACACCACCGAAGTACCAATCCTGGTTCAGCAGCCCATTATAGGTATCAATGGTAACGTCTTCGTTTCCACGACGATCACTGAACTTCCCGTAACTGTATACCTTGGTATCACCCCGTACATTAACGGTGATGGTTCCATCTATCTAACGGGAAATCTGTTCTCCTTCGACATTCAAGGCACAATTACCAACCCGGCCGGTGGATCTATTCCTATCATCGCAGGG
Organism: bacterium; assembly: GCA_021777995.1. Lineage (GTDB taxonomy): Bacteria > Armatimonadota > Chthonomonadetes > Chthonomonadales > Chthonomonadaceae > JAJZFK01. Next base: position 33,785 of record JAJYCW010000022.1, on the reverse strand, counting down.
CAGCAGGCAATTGTAACCAGGATTGTTGGTAACGGTGACACGCTTGTGATCAATGGTCTTACCCGTAAGCAGGACTCCATCTCGGAGAACAAGATCCCGCTGCTTGGTGACCTACCGTTAATTGGTACACTGTTCCGGTCACGAAACGTGACTACGAACGATGCGGACCTGTTAGTGTTTATTACGCCGCAGATCCTTCCTAATCCCGTTCCTGCCGCCGAGGTTCCCCAGGCTTCGTCTAACAATGGTTCGGCTGGTCTGCTTCCGTAGTTTGATCCTGTTTATTTGCTGGCACGACCCCGGGCTTACATCCGGGGTCGTTTTGCATAGGCAATAGAACAAGTCAACTCTTAGTTTTGAATACGTGACGGTCGAATGTCAAATTGGTGTTAAAATATTACTGACGTAAATCATGAGGTATCGTGGTGTTGATTTGCGTTGTGGCCGGTCTGGTGCCTGCGGTTTGTGATTTTGGTGATCTTTAACAGTTAATTATGTTCCTCACGCTGAAGGTATAAGGTGACTCGGTTTATTAGGCCTGCTTCGAACGTGACGGGAAGACAGTTGGTGTACGGTTTCTACGGCTGGATTTGAGTAGCGCGACAATGTCGCACTGGCAACAATTTGCCATCATTCACGGAAGTTGGAGTTAAATTTAATGCTTCCCGACGACACGCGTTTGCTGGAGCATATGCTGCAGACTAGTTCGGATGCCATTAGCTTCTTTACCCTCGATGGCATTTGTATTCGGGCTAACGCTGTGTTCCTGCATGGCACAAGTGAGCGCGATATGGTGGGTCGACGGCTTACGGACCTTGTAGACGATGACCGCTGCATGGATGAATTTCGAAGAGCAGTTCAACAATCGCTTTTAACAAAGGCTGCGGTTATTGTCAGATTAGATTTCACACCGTTTATGACGGGTATAGAGCCTGAAAGCTGGTTGAGTGTTATTTGCGACGGCGACGAATCCCCATCATGTGCGATGATTGTTTCGCGCGACGTCAGTAGTCTGGTTATTCTTGCCGAGGTGGCGCAACTGGCTCAGCAGAGGATACCTGAGGACGAATTGTTTCTCGAGGTGTGTCGGCGGATTAGTAAACTAGTTTTTATGGCCTGCACAAAGGTAGTACGTTGGGATAAGAGCAGCAATGCGCTAAAGGTGGTCGCTGGCATCGATTTGCAGCAAGTTGGTACCTACTACGTGGATGACGACACTCTTAGTGGGCTGGCCATACGTACCCTAGAACCCGTGGTGGTTAACAATGTCTCTGAACTAGACCATCTACGGCTCCATCCAGGATTGTCGGATTATGCAATTCGCAGTGCGATTAGCGTACCGATTTTTGTAAGCGGTGTGGTTTGGGGTGCATTAACGGCCCACTCTAGTGACCCCCACCAGTTTCTCGAGAAGGAAGTCCGCTTTATGCAGAGCGTTGCTTCCACACTAGGTTCAGTGATCGAACGCCGCGTAGCGGAGCAGGATCTTGTTAGCCAGAATCGCTATCTGGAAGAGATCCTAAATCACGCTCCGCTAGGAATTTGTTATCTTAACAGGCAGCTTATTCTTGAATTTTATAATGACTGTTATGCGCGAATCATGAAGATAGCTCCTGGAGAGATGGTAGGGCGCCCACTTGTGGACCTGGTGGGGCAGGCAGTCATGGACAAGGTTGCACAAGAGCGCAGGAAGGCTCTAGAAGGTGAAGTGAGGACTTACGAAACGGTTCTGCCGTTTCAGGAACCTATTGGCCCCAAACACGTTCGGTATACGTATATACCCAGTCGCGACCGTACAGGCGAAGTGGTGGGATATGTGGCGATCCAGGAAGACCTTACTGTGCGGGTTCAGATGGAAAACGAACGCCAGAGGTTACTTGCGTCGCTAGATGCTGAACGGTCGATGCTGCGTTCGATATTGCAGAGCATGAACGAGGGACTCGTCATCTTCGATGGACAGGGAAATGTCATCCTACTGAACGATGCATTTAAGCATCTGTTTAACCTGCCGATCGACTTCCGCTTGTCGCATATAAAGGAGTTGAGGCGCCACTTTACAGCAAGAGGATTAGACGGTGAGCAGTTATCACCGGAGGATCTTCCGAGTATGCGGGTTTTTCGAGGAGAAACCTTCGCAGGGTACGAATTGATTGTAGAGCCACATGGCAGGCTCGAGCCGATTTATGCCTTGTACAACGGCTTTTCACTTCGAGACAATGATGGTAATTTCATACTGGGTACACTAACTGTGCGTGATGTAACAGCCATGCGACGGGCACAGGACGTGCTTGCTGCGAGTGAGGCCCGCTTTCGTTCCCTCTACTCCGCGGGTATCATTGGTGTCTGCTTTTGCAGTGATGACGGCTACTTGATCGAGGCAAATGATGCGTTCCTGAGCATGGTTGATCGCCGCAGTGAGGAACTGCGCGACCGCGGGCTGCACTGTTCGCAGGTGTTGGCGCCCGGAAGCGAGGAAGCGTACAATCGCCTCCACACCGAGTTGGAGCTTTATGGTTATTGTGCTCCGTTTCAGCAGGTATTTGTAACCTCAACGGGTGAAACTGTCCCCGTGCTCGCAGGGGGAACAAAGCTGGCAGCCGAGCCGTCGGTAACTGTACTTTACGCAGTGAATATAAGCGAAATAAAGCGGCTTGAGCGCGAGTTGGTGAGGTCGCAAAAGCTGGAGTCGGTTGGTCGGCTAGCCGGTGGAATCGCCCATGATTTCAACAACCTGCTCTCCGTGATCCTCGGTTATACAGAAACTCTGCTTACTGCGGATTATATTGATCCGGACGAAATTGGTCCATTGCAGGCGATCAACCACGCTGCGGAACGAGCCGCAGATCTCGTCCGGCAACTGCTAGCCTTCGCCCGGAGGCAGTCGGTCGACCCAGAACCATGCGACGTCAACAATGTAATTAAGGACCTTACTGTCATTCTTGCCCCACTTCTAGGCGATCAAGTGGTTCTCACTCTCAATCTATGTTCAACGCCGTGTGTTACCAACGTACCTGCACAGCAGATTGAGCAACTGGTTACGAATCTGGCTACCAACGCGCGAGATGCAATGCCGGGAGGTGGCAGTCTGACGATTGAAACCTCCATGCAGCCCGGAACCGATGTACCTGCCTTGGTTCAAAGTGTTCGGCCGCAGTCCGATGCGTGGGTACGTATCTCCGTCAAGGATTCTGGTTCTGGGATGGACGAAACGGTTCACACGCGAGTTTTTGAGCCGTTTTTTACGACTAAGCCATTAGGAAAAGGGACCGGTCTAGGTCTTTCGATATGTTACGGCATTGCCAAGCAATGGGATGGAGAGATTAACATTGATAGTAAGCAAGGTGAGGGAACGATAGTGAATGTGTACCTTCCGATGTTAGAAAACACACCTGATGAACCGCTTACTAAAGTAGCACCTGTAGAGCCCTATGAGCCGAACGCAGTGCGCTCCCAGCGAATTCTTGTAGTGGAGGACGAGGTTACGGTACGGCGCATCGTTGTGCAGACGCTGCGTCGCAGTGGGTTTACTGTGTTAGAGGCCACGGATGGGCTTGAGGCGCTTCAATTACTCAACGAGCCTGAGCACGAATTTGACCTTCTGCTCACCGACATCGTGATGCCCGCTATGACCGGGATTGAACTTGCGGAACGCGTTTCCGAACGGCGCCCCAACCTTACCGTTATTTATATGTCCGGTTATGCTCCAGAGATTGTAGGGGAAGGGGCACCACTGCCCGACGGCGCAGTTTTGCTCAGGAAGCCATTCAGCTTGAGCTCACTGCTGCGCACGGTTAACAGTCAACTTACCGATCGTTAAAGAGGTGTCATGTCGGCCCAGTTACGTCCAACCTTAGTTTCAGCGGAAAGCGGTACAGTCATAGGGAACGCATTCTGCATCAGCATGGCGATTTTTGTTCCCAAATCGTGCTCACGACCCTCATCCACCTCAAACAGTAGTTCATCATGGACTTGTAACAACAGCGTACATCCTCGTGCCTCCTCGGTTTTGAGCCACAAGTATACGTCGATCATTGCCAACTTCATTATGTCGGCTGCTGCGCCCTGAATGGGCATGTTGACCGCTGCTCGTTCGGCAGCCTGTCGCAAAGCAAAAGCGCTACTATTAATGTCTGTGATATAACGGCGGCGCCCGAGCAATGTCTTAACGTACCCCAGAGCTTTGGCGCTCTCCTTGGTTTGTGCAATCCAGGCGTGTACTCCTGGCAACCTGCGAAAGTAATCCTCAATCCAGCCTGCGGCAACACTGTTTTCAACGCCAAGAGTATTTGCCAGCGAAAAAGCGCTCTGCCCGTAGATAACGGCGAAGTTTATGGTTTTCGCCTGACGGCGCATATCTCTGGTAACTTCGGTCGCTTCTACTCCAAACACAAGCGAGGCAGTCGCAGTATGGACATCCTCTCCGTTCAAAAATGCCTGTGTGAGGGTGGGATCACCAGTTACGTGTGCAAGAACCCTTAGCTCCACCTGTGAATAGTCGCATGAAAGTAGCACTCGGCCTTTGGGGGCAACAAATGCCCGTCGTATCTCGCGGCCAACCTCACTTCTAATCGGTATATTCTGTAAATTGGGATCGGTAGAGCTTAACCGGCCAGTCCTTGCAACTGTCTGGTTTAGTGTGGTGTAAACGCGTTGATTGAGTGGATCGGCAAGACGCGCGAGCGCATCGGCATAGGTGGACTTCAGCTTGGTCACTTCCCTGTAATCAATGATGTGCTGCGCAATCTCATACCGAGGTGCAAGTTGCTCTAGAATATCTGCGCCCGTGGAGTACCCCATCTTGGTCTTCTTGCCCGATGGAAGCTGCATCTTATCGAAGAGTACCTCCTGGAGCTGTTTGGGAGAGCCAATGTTGAATTCCATCCCAGCGCACGCGAACACCTGCGCCTCAAGACGCTTAATGTCCTCTGCCATGCGGGTAGAAAGCGTCGACATATAAGGCATGTCCAGTAGTATGCCGGTCTGCTCAATTGACGCTAAAACAGGTGGTAGAGGAAGATCCACACGCTGCATTACATCCAGCATCTCAAGGTCAGTAAGAGTGGTTTCCATGGCGGGGTGCAGCAGAAATATAAGTGCAGCGTTAGTCATCGCCTCTTCTGGTGTACCGGCGTGGGGTTTTTGAGGCAGGTTGATGTGCAGAAGGGTTTCAGCGAGGTCGCGTACTGGATAACCATTGCGGCCGCCAGAATCGAGGAGAAATGCTGCCAAGAGTGTGTCGAACCTGTAGTTCGCAGTATAATTCACGCCGCTCGCGTGCAAACCGTGCAGAAGCTGTTTTACATTGTGGGCCACCAGTTTTGGGGGTGATAGGCTAAACAGTGGCAGGCACTGTTCAATGTTAGCCGCATAGCCAACCGCCGTGTCGTTATTACCAAACAGGCTATTGGCGCCGTGAGAACCTGCGATAGGTATGAACCATGCCTGACCCCGTTGCGACGACAGGGCTATTCCTGTGATGGCAGCGGATCGTGCCGGTTTGTCCGGCTGTACTAGCACGTCAACTGCTACACAGCTTGCAGTTTGAAGCTGGTTAAGCAGGCTGTCGAGTTCAGCATTGGACTGGACAGTGGTGAACGTTATCTCCAGGGCGGCCGCAGGATTGTCAGCTGGTTCGAGACCAATCTTCGAGAGCCGGGTCGCAAAAGACTTAAATTCCAGGTTGTTAAACAGTGCCGTGAGAGTCTCACGGTGCGTGTTGGAGGGTGCATACGGCGTGATTTCAAGCTGCAATGGGGCATCGCACATGATCGTTGCTAGCTTTTTAGAGAACTTGGCCAGTTCTGCATTGGTTTCAATAAGCCCACGTATTCTGGGTGGTGTAATTTCATCCGACCGGGCGATTAGCTCCTCAAGACTGGTGAACTTCTGAAGAAGTGCAGTTGCTGTTTTGTCGCCAACACCCGGTACTCCGGGTATATTGTCCGATTTATCACCTGTAAGTGCTTTGTAATCTGGCAATCGGACGGGAGGAATGCCGTAGCGGTGAACGACTGCCTCGGTATCATATTCTTTCACTTCCGTAACACCACGCTGGGTCATTTTAACCGTGATGCCCGGTCCAACGAGCTGCAGCTGATCCGAGTCTCCGGTGTAGATGAAGACCTCATACCCATCGCGTGCGGCACGAACTGCTAGTGTTCCAACAAGGTCATCCGCTTCGTAACCGTCTAGTTCAGCGGCTTGAATACCCATCGCACTAACAATCTCACGCGCAATGGGCATTTGCTGTATTAGGCGGTCGTCGACATCCGGTCTGTGGGCTTTATAGGCGTCAAACTCCTGTTTGCGGAGCGATGGGCTATGTGCGTCCCAGCACACCACGATTGATTGCGGTGCCTCGTTCGTGAGCACCGAAATGAGCATGTTGGTAAAGCCGTAAAGGGCGCCCGTGGGACGGTTATCGCTGGTGGAAAAATCTTGTGATCCAAAGAAGGCCCTAAAGAGCAGGCTGTACGCATCGATTAGAATAAGCCGGGGTGCCTTGGGTTGTACCGTCATATAGCGTGACCACCTTTACTAGGAGGCAAATATTCGTGAGGTATAAAAACCAGCGTGATTAACAGGGGAAATCTGGTAATAGTGCAGTAATAGGTCTACAGAACTTACGTAGCATCTCCGATACTATAAGTATTCGAGTTCACCTTCCTTCCTTGAGGCGACCGGGTTTCTCTCCTTTTCCCGGCCGCCTCTTTTTTTCCTCCTACTGATCTTCCACGCTACCGATAGTTCGTGAACTCCACGTCAAATGGCAGGTCGTCCATATCGCGTATCAGCTTTTGAACGGCCTGAAGCGCGTCCTTGTCCTTACCTGTAATTCTAATTTGCTCATTCTGAATTTGAGCCGTTACCTTTAATCCGCTTGCCCGAATGTCTCGTGTGACCTTTTTCGCTTCCTCCGTGGGAATGCCCTGCTTTAACGTGATTGTCTGTCGTACGGAGCCTTTGGAGCCCTGCTCAATTTTGCCATATTCAAGCGCTTTCAACGATACACCCCGCTTGGCAAGGCGCGTTCTGAGGATCTCGATAAGCTGTTCAAGCTTAAACTCGTCGTCAGACGTTAGCTTGAGGTTTCCGTCATCAATCTTTATCTCACTTATGGTGCCACGAAAGTCGAACCGCGTTGATATTTCCTTTTCAGTTTGGTCCACCGCGTTTTTAACTTCTGTAAGGTCGACCTTGGATACAACATCAAACGAATACTCTGTTGCCAACTGATTTAGCCTCCCGTCCTGATTTTGCACTGTTGGAGCAGACTGTCTGCGGCCATACGAAGCGAGTTGAGGGCATCTGCAACGTGATTAACTTCCGCAACCGGCATGCTGTCTATTGCCAGCCCAGATAACTGTGGAAGAAACTGGAGTATTAATCGGGCTGCATGAGGCATCGGCACTTCGAATGGCGTGTCATCAATCTCGTCGAGCGCCACGTTACTATCTTGAAAGAACTTGGAAAGGTGGTCTGCAGCAGTATGCAGTATCTCCTCAGATTGCTCAGGCCGCTTTTTGAGAGCTTTGACCAGTTTGCCTGCCGACTCACTGCTTAGTTTGTCCTCACGAATTCTATCTGCCACGGCGGTTTGAAGATCTGGTTCATCTTGAAGCATTTTCAGAAATCGTGCGTGTTTTTCCGTAAGTTGTCCCGATGCCGGTCGATTTGGGCTTGAGACTACGGCCTCGCCGATATCAACGGGCAAATCTAGCAGGTCGAGAAGATAACCCACCGTGCGATCCGAAATTCCCAGGCGTCGAGCGATCTCACGGTTGGTCAGATTGAGTGCTGATTTAACATGGCTGATTGCCCGGGCTTTCTCAAGCGGCAGAAGGTCTTCGCGCTGAAGGTTTTCAATGAGCTGAACGGTGAGCCTCTCATCACGCGGTACATCGGTATAAATACAGGGAATAGTATCTAGGCCTGCCATCCCGGCTGCTCGCCAGCGGCGTTCGCCTGTAACGACAATAAAAGTACCTTGTGCATGGCCAGGAGATACGGTAATAGGGTGCAGCAAACCGTGCTGCTTTATGCTGTCGGCAAGGCCCTGTAGGCTCTCTTCACTGTGCTGCCGTCGCGGCTGGTCCTGATCTGGGGCGATGTTGGCTACGGCAATCTGACGGATTTCCACGGCTATTAGCTCTCTTTAAACGGAATAGCAAACGGTGACGATATTGCAGGAGCAACCGATCTGCAATGGATTGAACTTTTGCAGAAACAGTAACCATCCAGAGTTTATTATAGCATGAAGAGGTTTAGGCGATGTTTGGTGCGGTTACCTCACCACTCGCGTGAATGAGCCGTCGCGATGAACATGATACCGCTCACCGCGCCAGTAAACGGTGTTTCCCAGGTAGCATGTGACAAACAGCCCGGCGGAGAAGAGGTCACTTAGAGGCAGCAGAATCCACCAACGTTTGATTGCGTTGTCGCCTGTGCTTTGTGCAATGATTAGAGCCGCAGTAATTCGTAAAAGCCAGGTGACCACAATCGTTAGGTACGATACGAGGTGCAAGCCGACTAGAAGCGGCGCAAACAACGCAATGACAGTTCCGTACGTTACGACGGACCCAGCGTAACCCCCGGGTCGGCTTACACGAATGGTGCGAGCCCATCGTAGTCGTCTTCGCCAGATGGCACCAAGTGGTTCTCCCCCCATTACATCGTCCACTACATGCGGCGCCACGACAATTGACTTCCCTAAAGATAGAATTGCCTGCGCCATCTGGTAATCATCCGCTAAAAGGTTGGCAAACCTATCTAGACCCCCTGCTGCCTGAAGATCCGCGGCGCTCACAACAATTGTTGCTCCAAAGGCGAACGTTACTCCTTCTAGCATGCGGCTCACAAGAGTACCGGGTATAAACTCGCTGCCAATTGCAAGGGCCTCGAGAATACTGGGCAGTGACTTTGGTCTGTGTCCTTGGTATGGGCAGGTAACAAGGCCAACGTTTGCCTGGCTATTACAGAATGGTCTCAGGATACTTCTAAGGTAATCTGGTGCCACTCGCATGTCGCTGTCGCTAAGCACGATGAACTCGTTAGACGCCTGAGGCAGCATGGCAATGAGGTTGCGAACCTTTAAGTTTTGACACTCTCTGGTGTCCGCAGGGGCAGCAACCACCTTGATGTTAACATGCGGATATTCATGCTGGAGCTTTACCGCCAGTTCCAGGGCCGGATCGCTAGGATCAAGTGCTCCGAAGACGACTTCAAAGCGGTCGTAAGGATAGTCTTGCTCACAAAAGCTGCGGAAATTCTCCTCAGCTCCCTCGTCTAACCCTTTTACTGGCTTAAGCATGGTCACGGTTGGGGTGAACTCACCGTCGCAAACTGGCGTTTGAAGCCGCCATGAGCGTACGGCAGCAAGTGATATCAGGGTATAGGCGCACCAGGCTGCGAGAATAACGTAGAGCAAGATTACTACTGCGTAGTGAAAGATCACCGGGGCGCTGCCTCAGCCAGTCCCACAATTACCACGCCCATTGTAATGACGAGATAGCCCACCCATTTTAGGGGGGTTACATTCTCGTGCAGGTAGAACTGTGCTAGAGCTCCCCCGGTAATGAATGACAGTGCAGTAAGCGGCAGTACAAAACTGAAAGGCGCCAGCTTGAGGGCTGCCATGTAGCACCCAAAGTATAAGGCCATGAGTATGGTGCCTACAATTACGTAGCGGTTCGTGATGATAGAGACGGCCTCTTGTGTTGCCGATGTGCCTGCCGTCTCTTTCATCCCCTTGCTCAGCAGGGTTTCCCCAAGCGATACCGCTAACACGGCGACGATTGTGATCGCTGCGGCTTTCCACTTTTCTGGCGTCAAGTTACTCTATTCTCCGCTCTGTTGTATTAATTTCGCTACCAGGCCGGTCCAGCCTGTCTGGTGACTGGCACCCAAACCCGCACCGTTGTCTCCGTGGAAGTACTCGTTAAACAGAATATAGTCTTTAAAGTTTGGATCTGTCTGTAGGAGCTTGGTGCCACCAAAACAGGGCCTACTGCCGTTTTTATCTGGCAGGAAAAGCCGAATGAGCCTGCGTGAAAGCTCCTGTGAGATTTCCCACAGCGTCATTTTGTTCCCGGAACCTGCAGGGCATTCAACCTTGAAATCTGGGCCATAGTAGTAGTCGAACCGCTGCAGCGCCTCAATGAGCAGGTAGTTGATGGGGAACCATATTGGCCCGCGCCAGTTTGAATTCCCGCCAAACAGGCCCGTGCGCGACTCGGCTGGCTCATAATCTATTCCTGCCGAGATACCGTCTACGTGCAACACATATGGGTGTTCCTCATGGTATCGGGATACGCTTCGAATGCCGTGGTCGCTCAGAAACTCGTCAGGATCCAACATGCGATTTAACACGGCTTCCATTCTGTGCGTGCGAACCAGGGCAAGCAGTCGGCGGTCTTCGTGCCCGGGTGTGTGAATGTGGGTAATGAGGGAGGCGAGGTCCGGACGGTTTTCAAGAAACCAGTTAACCCGGCTGCAGAAGTTCGGCATTTTATCGATGTCAGACGATTCTAGCGCCTCGACTGCGAGCAGTGGAATGAGCCCAACCATTGAACGTACCCGCAACGGGATGGTAGATCCATCGGACAGTTGCAGGACGTCGTAGAAAAACTGATCCTCTTCGTCCCACAGGCTCACACCGCTGCCGCCAATGTTATTAAGAGCACCAGCTATATAAAGGAAGTGTTCGAAGAATTTGGTGGCAAGATCCTCATAGGCGTCGTTGTCTCTGGCGAGCTCTACGGAAATAGCAAACATAGAGAGGCAGAAAAATCCCATCCATGCGGTGCCGTCGCTCTGCTCAAGTGTTTCTCCATTGGGTAGAGGAGCGCTGCGATCAAATACACCAATATTGTCCATACCAAGGAATCCACCCTGAAACACATTATGGCCGTCAGGATCCTTGCGGTTAACCCACCAGGTGAAGTTGAGCAGCAGCTTGTGGAATATGCGCTCAAGGAACTGTCGGTCGCCTTTACCGGTCATACGGCGCTCTATCTTGAACACGCGAAGGGCTGCCCAGGCGTGTACGGGTGGATTGACATCACCAAATGCCCACTCGTAGGCTGGCAGTTGACCATTGGGATGCATTGACCACTCACGACACAAAAGTAATAGCTGACGCTTCGCAAACCCTGGGTCCACCAGTGCGAGGGTGATGCAGTGAAATGCGAGATCCCAGGCGGCATACCATGGATATTCCCAGTTATCTGGCATCGAGAAAACATCTGCGTTGTCAAGGTGTTTCCAGTCGCAGTTTCTCCCGTGTGCGCGACCGGAGGGCGGAGGTGGCATTGCGGGGTCACCGCGCAGCCATAGCTCCACGTCATAATTGTAAAACTGTTTACACCACAACATGCCAGCAAATGCCTGCCTCTGCACTTTTCGGGACTCCGCCCCAACGTGTGGAGGGGCGCAATTGGCATAAAACTCATCGGCCTCTGCCACACGTTGATCGAACACTGAGTCGAATTCGTGTCCTACTGGGTCGGTATCGTGGGGATTTCGCGTTAGGCGAAGGCGAAGTACTTTGGTTTCACCTGCCGCTATTGAGAGCCCATAAAGGGCGCTGGCCTTCGTACCGGTTTGTGCGGGATTAATGGTGTCGTGGCGATTACCAACCACTGCGTCGTTAATACCATCCTTTGTGAATTTCGAACGGTTTTCCGCACTTGCCCCAAATAGCTTTCGTGCATTCGTTTCGTTGTCGGTGAACAACAGGCGTGGTAGCTCGTTTTGCCTCTCGCACAGCAGCGACAGGGGCCCAAGGTCGGCATGCTCAACAGCAATCTGTACCACATCTGGATTTGGCGAGGTGCTTGCCTTTAGCGAACCCGGAACTTCATCCCCATTCCATGCCCACGTGTTTCGGAACCATATCGTCGGTAACACCGTTAAGGGGGCTTCGTCCGGCCCACGATTGACAATTGAAATCCTGATCAGGATGTCGTCTGCATCCGCTTTTGCATATTCCACGAACACATCGAAATACCGGTTTTCAGTGAACACCCCGGTGTCTAGCAGTTCATACTCAAAATCGTTCTTTGATCGTGCCTTGTTGGTAGCTATAAGATCCTCATATGGATACTGGGCCTGAGGGTATTTATACAATGCCTTCATGTATGAGTGTGTTGGAGTTGAGTCGAGAAAATAGTACAGCTCTTTGACATCTTCTCCATGATTACCCTGCGAACCCGTGAGACCAAACATTCGTTCCTTCAGAATTGGATCGTGATGATTCCAAAGCGCCAGCGAAAAGCAGAGAATCTGGTTGCGATCGCAAATGCCAAGCAGGCCGTCTTCATTCCAGCGATATGCGCGCGATCGCGCGTGATCGTGGGGAAAGTAATCCCAGGCGCTTCCATCTGGGCTGTAATCTTCTCGCACGGTGCCCCAGGCTCTTTCAGATAAATACGGCCCCCATCGCTTCCAATCTGTGGAGTGATCCACGGCCTGGTGGATACGAAGTTCTTCTTGGTTCATTTTATCCTCCCCAATTTCGCTACTGACATTCTACCCGCTAGAAAATATTCGCAAAAATTCCTTGCATCACGCAACGTAAACACTATTCTTAATATTAAGACGGGAGCGGATTTGAAATTGCACTAGCGGGGGTTTATGAAATAAAGAAGTACAGCGCAGACAGAGGGGCGCTGGTGATAGATCACCGTAGACCAGATGAACCATGTCTGGGTAGGTTGGTCAGTATGAGTTGGCCGCGCACGTTCTTTTTACCGCACTGGGCGATTGGAAGGAACGTGGCGCAGCCAGAGGAAAGGGGAGACTTAGAAGTCCTGAACGGCTGTGCCAGTAAGCTCTACGAGTTACCAGTTTTAGGCGGACTTTTAGCAGCACTTGCACCCTTTGGTGCTGCGGCTCCAGGGAACTTCTTTGGAAGTACCTGTGGCCCTTGGCTGCTGTTGCTGCATCCCGCGCCAGAAACGAACACTGCAACGAATGCCCCTGCGGCGATAACCAGCGAACGAGCGATCCTCTGGCCAGGGGCGCTGCGGAATAATTTCATGAGTTACTTCCTGTGAATTAGAGGGTATGCAGTGGTTGCAGTTGCAACGGCTGCATACCCTGTTTTCGCTATTCTACGGGTTTTTCAGAGCCGGTACACGCTGGGTAGCCAGAGACGTCCTTTGTTGAGAAGTACTGGTACACGCAGCCGTTTGCTGACGAGTCGTATTTGGAAACCGTGAGTGCGCTGAGGCGCATCCATTTTGAATGACCGTCAAAAAACACATTATTGAGGCCGCCGTTGTGTCGAGCAAAGAGGGCGCCCTGAGAATAGGTTCCAACAGCCATGGCATATGGTGGATTGTTTGTGTGGTTAATGGTTATGCCCTGGTATTGAGTGACTATCTGTTCCGGATCCCATGCAGTATTTGGACTCTGACCGCCGTCGGCGCAGAACATTAGCCCCGCAGGCGCCTGAATGGCTGCAATGGAAATTGGCGATGGGTCCTGAAAGATGCCACCGTAACGACTATCGTAATTGTAGTAGTTGTTCAAAGTGAACGCAGCCTGAATGGATCCAATCAGTGGGCCGGATTTCCAGGGGCTGTCGGGTGAATAGTCGTATCCGGCGTACAATCCGCTATTTGCGCTGGCGGACGGGCATACCCAGATTGCGTAATTCTTCATGTACGGTTCTAGCAGAGACATCCAGGTGTGAATGTAGTAGTTACCGCTGCCTGCAGGATACTGATACCAGTTTCCGTCATTGTTGAAGCAGAGATGTTCATCATAATCCTGGGTATACATCATAAGTGCAAGACCCATCTGATTCGTGTTGGAAAGACACGAGATAGCGCGAGCTTTCTCACGCGCCTGTGCAAAGACAGGAAAAAGAATCGCAGCAAGTATAGCAATGATTGCTATTACGACAAGAAGCTCGATTAAGGTAAAAGCAGGACGACGTTTCATGAAGAGTTCCTCTCCTTTACCGGTCCATTGCCGGTATAACTGGAAATAAAGGGACTATAAGAACCATGACATACCAGAAAAACCAGTATATACCTGATTATACACAGGTATGCCGATTGTGTCAACAGATTTGTTTGGTAGTTAGCTGCAATAATACAATTATTGATAGAAAGTGAGGAAATGAGGGGCAGCGATGCCCCTATCCGTTCGTGACAGGCCTGATTGACGAATAGACACGGAGTGGGGCATCAAGTAAAATATGCCGAGGAGGATGATCTCCATCGTGTTCAATTGCCTCGAAAAGCAGTTCCGCTGCCACGGTGCCCATCTCCTGAAATGGCTGTTCGGAGGTGGTAAGGAACCGTTCACCTTGGGACCAGCGTTCAATCCCGTCAAAGCCAATTAATGAGACGTCTTCAGGAGTTCTCAAGCCACGTAGCTTAAGGGCATGCAGCACTCTAAAGGCCACCACGTCATTCACAGTGACAATGCCAGTGGGAGGGCTGGATCTGCACATAAGCTGCTCCACAAGCTTCTCACAACCCTCCATGTCATTGTCGCCAGGAGGACCTGGATCACGGGCTATGAGATCCGGGTAGCACTCATGGCCTGCGTGTTTCAATGCCTTCTGATAGCCTGCCAGGCGGTTTGCTACCGTAGAAACCTCGTCAAAGTTAGAGACATAACCAATGGTGGTGTGGCCCATTTTCAGCAGTTGCGATACTGCGCGTTCCGTACTTCGCCTATTATCTACCCCAACATGGTGAGCTGGGAAACCTGCCGGAGGTTCGTGACCTATAAATACAATTTTAAGGTCACTTTCTCGCAACTCCTCAAGAATGGGAAGGTTGAGCTGTCCGCCAAGGTATTCTATGATAAGTCCGTCCACATCTCGATCACGCTGAATTTGCCGGAGGAAACGGAGCTCGGAATCGATCCGTTGCTGCTTGGTGTCGCCGGTTGGACTGCCAACTACCAGACGCCAGTTGTCTGTTAGAACCTGTTGTACGCCGCGCATTGTCATGGCGGTAGCGGGCCAACTGGGTGCTGGACAGACCCACATTGCCACATTCCTGCTGACGGCACTTACATGACGCACCACGGGCAAACGGCGCTGCATCACGGTGGGCCGTCTGTGAGAGGTGCATGATATGAGTTCCTGCCTTTCCAGCTCCTTTATTGCAGAGCGAATGAGCATGCGGCTTACCTCAAACTCTTCCGCTAATGCCCGCTCGGTAGGAAGCCACTCGCCAACGGCGTAGCTGCCATTACGTATCCGCTGCTCTATCACATCTACGATCCTGCTAACAGTGGGCGAGAGTGCGGGATGATCCTGGGTAGATTTCATTTGGAATGCCTTAGCAATGGAGTGTTGCACAAACTTGGTACATGTTTAATAGACCATGTTATACCATAATTTGAGCAGTGGTTCAATTTTGTGGCCAGAGTATTTCTACCTGTTTATACCAACGTTAACCGTAGTCGAAGTTTGAACTACAATTCTGATTACAGATTCCTGTTGGTCACTTGAGCATTCAGCGGGGTCACTAGCAGAACCTTGGCGTTAACAGGGGTTAACGCTCCAGTCGCGACGCTGGTGCGTTTTGAGATTTAGGTCGCTATGTAGAACGAGAGTTGATTCGTTAGAAGCGTAGCTCGCATACCGCAAGTTATGCAGCATACCAGTCGGCCATCTTCCCGAATTACCAGACATTGTCTTACCCGCAATGGTGCCCTGATTACGCTACAAATTGAATTGATCGATGCCTTTTGCCACAACTTGTAGTCATTATTAATAATGCCAAAGTAGTGGTAAATAGTTCCTAGAAATGCCAGAAAAATGGTTTTGCAATTGGCCTATTGCTGTGTTATAATCATTGCCACTTAAGGCCGTAATGAGCGGCAATCGTCTTACAATATTTACGGGAGAATCTCTATGCAGCCTAATGAACAGGCCGACGCTGCTAATATAGAAGACACGGCGGCCTCTCCAGATGTAGTTGCCCAACACATGCCGTCGGCAGCCGATGAAACCGACCAGCAGTCAGATATGGGGGCAGATGAGACGGCAGGGGAGGGTTCGGCGGAGGGTGAGGGGGCTATTCCCGACATGCGGAGCATGATTTCGTGGGCCGCAATGCAGCTAACTCCAACCGAGCTAGCTCAGGTGTTGCTTCCAGTTTTTGATGCTCGAGCCCGAGTAGCCTTGGGACTCCTTGGCGACCCTAGAACTGGCCAGGCGGAAGAGAACTTACCAGACGCCCGCCTGGCTATTGATGCAGTTCAGTTCTTCCTTTCAAGGGTAGAGGGTCAGTTTGCTGAGTCGGATCGCCGCGAACTGCAGAGGCGGCTGGCCGATTTACGAATGAACTTTGTCTCGAGGCAGTCAAAATCTGAATAGTGCTTGTGTCCAGGTAGCACAGATATAACAGTGGCAGCGAGAGCGGAACCCTAATCCGCCGACCAGTATTGCAAAGTGGTGAATAGCGAACAGGAGAGAAGAATGGGTTTACGGACAGGTGTGCCGTCGGAGCATTGGTCATTCAGCCTGATGCGCAAGCAGAAGGGGTCACTCTTTGCACGATTGCGTTCTCGCACGCAAGCCACTTTTCTCCTCGCCTATTCTAGATTCGCGAAGATCATCACCAGATGTATTGAACTACCAGCTCCCCGCCTGCTCATAACCAAGTTTGTGCGCCACGAGGCCGACCAATACACATCGCATTTTGAACAGCTGGTAGATCTTCTGTGCGCTGCTGCGCGCGATGGCATGGTAGGCGAGCGTGAAGCAGAATATTCGAGCCTTGTAAACTGGATGGTTCGACATAAGCCCTCGGCTCTCTCGTCGCACTTCGTTACGAGGGTGGATTGGTGTGCAGTAAACGTTGACTTGCACGAGCTGCTGGGCTTCTCCAGCCTCTCAGAAGCTATATCACGGGTTGATACCATTGCTCTTATCGTGCAGTTGCGCGAGTCGATTAGCATCTGGCAGTCCGTTTAGCTGAGTTATCCAGCTGCTGCTCGCAAGTGCGGCTTATGAAGTAGCATAGATACGCGTGCAGCCAGCCAGCGTAAGGATATTAGGCCCATCATTCGACGTCGTTGCGAATGATGGGCCTACTGATAGGACAAACCGAAGCGTTGTTGAATGGCTACGCAGGTGTAAGCGGAATCATATCAGAGAGATTGGTATTTAGCTCGCGATCAGTGGAGGTGACTTCATTGTAAAGACTGTCCCGCTCAATGGGTATGCGGCCAGCTTCCTCAATCAGCTTGATCATCTGTTTTCGTGTGAGCACCTGTTTCTTGTTACCATGATCACCGTCTTGATACGTGATCTCATATTCATGGACTGTGCCGTCTACATCGTCAGCGCCGTACCAAAGAGCTAGCTGAGTGATTTGCGGGCTATTCATAATCCAGAACGACTTTACATGCTCGAAGTTATCCAGCATGAGTCGGGCCACTGCAATGGCGCGCAAATCATCGTATCCCGTGGGATGGGGAATATGTTCGAGCTCTGTTCCTTCCGGGTGAAAAGCCAACGGGGTCATTGTGACAAAGTGTTTGGTTTCGTCTTGAAGAGCGCGAATCCGCACCAGGTGTTCGGCCCGTTCCTCGGGCGTTTCAATGTGACCATAGAGCATCGTGGCATACTGTGTTAATCCAGCCGCTGCAGCAGTGCGTGCAACTTCCATCCACCCGTCACCATCCAGTTTACGGTCAAAAAGCTCCTCGTGTACGCGGTCGGATAAGATCTCAATCCCGCCACCAGGGAGCGAATCCAGACCTGCTGCTTTCAGCTCATGCAGTACTTCAATGAGCGGTTTTTCAGCCTGCCTTTGAATCTCCACCAGCTCTACCATGGTGAATGCTTTAATATGAACTCCCGGTCGAACTTCTTTTACCGTTCTCAAGAGGTCAAGGTAGTACTCATAGGGGAGCCTCGGGTTTATTCCGCCCACCATATGAACTTCAGTGATTGGTACTCCAATGTGTTCCTCCAGGCGGCGCCTCACCGCTTCCAGAGTTAGTTCGTATGGCTGTGGGCCGCCCTTCTTTGCGTAAAATGAGCAAAATTTGCAAAACTTGTTGCAGATGTTGGTGTAGTTGATGTGCTGGTTTCGCACGTAATAGGCGCGGTCGCCGTGTTTCGTTTCGCGAACCAGATTAGCCATCCAGCCCACAGCACTCAGGTTTTCGGTGGTGAACAGGCGGCTTCCGTCGTTGTAGTCTAGTCGTTCACCTGCAATCAGCTTCTCGAAGATATCCATGAGGTCGCGACCGACAGTTCGTTCTGCGCGCGCCATAGGTGGCGGATTAATAATTCCGGCGGTCATACGTGTGCCTCGCTTTGCGTTGTAACTCGTTCACTAGCATAATATTTATTATACCGTTGAGGTGTTCACGACATTGCAATAAGCGCGAGTGCGTTGTTTTCAAGCGAGTTTCAGGGGCGCTGCTGTTCAACATTTACTGAACGTTCAGTGTGTCACACTGTGTAGTGAGGAATCGGTAAGTAGAAAATTAACAGCTTAGGCCTCGCGCATCCGATACCGCGTTCAGTGTCACCCAGTGACATCTATCTGGATCTCCCCCTCGAATTCACGTACCTCGAAGCGAGCGACCCTTACGTGCTGGTTACCGCACATCTCACCAGTTTTAACGTCGAACTGCCAGTAGTGCCATGTACAGGTCACGCAATTGTCTTCGATAATTCCCTCACCAAGCGAACCACCGGCGTGTGGGCAAATGTTGTCTATGCAGTAGTATTCTCCGGCAACGTTAAATACAGCATACTCCAGGCTGCGCCGGGTAACAATTTTGCACTTGCCCGGTGCAATCTCATTTGCTTTCGCTACAGTTATCCACACTTATGTATTTCTCCACTCCCATGTTAATTAGGCTGCGGTGGTAATGACGCGTTGCCTAGGCACCACTCCTCAACCCACGGCCATTGCCCATACCCGTAATAGGGTGAAATGTGCCCAGCATTTTCCAGCAGATGCACAGGAATCTGCAGAGCGTTACCATATCCCTTTGTCTGCTCATAGGTGGCGTAATCATCGTTATTTGAGCATACAAAACAGGTCTCGCCAGCAGTTCCGTGTACGGCAGCCGGATAGAGCGGCGGCGGAAAGAAATCGGAAACGGTCTGGGGAGCGTCTGGAGGAGGTGCCATGGGGAGGATATAAGGCGGAGCTACTAACAATACACGCTCTGCTATCCGGTCGCAGGTTGCTGCCATGCTTCCCACAAAGTGCAGCCATGCTATGCTTCCCAGGCTATGCGCGACAACAGTGAGCGGTACGTCCGGATGATTTCTGGCAATAGTGGTGAGCTCCCTGCGAATACAGTTCAGCCATCCGTTTGTTTCTGGAGCAGCCGGATTTGGAAGTGCAGGATAATATACAGGCAGGTTGAGGCTGTTTAGTCGGTTAAAGAGATGTTCTTGCCAGTGGTTCTCATTATTGCCGCCCCAGCCATGCAAAATCAAAAAAACTTGTTCTTCCATTGGGTCGTCCTTCTCAATTTATGCGCACGCAAATTATGAGCATTTATTCGGCTTTTTTTTGGGTAAATCCTGCATGAATTGTCATTGAAATAAATTCATTGGTGATATTGTGTACACTATTAATTAAATCACCATTTGTTCGGTATTTTGAGGATTGAATGCGCGATTGTTTGCACCCGATATCGAACGGGCGGTGTGGTGAAATTGACCTAGATGGGCACTGTTCCTGGAAAGAATGATGGATGAACATAAGTAGAAATAGATCTTTGGGGTTGTTTGAAAATGCCCAGGCTGTTATTCCTGGAGGCGTGAATTCACCGGTTCGTGCATTTCGTGCAGTGGGCGGTAACCCTCCTTTTATAGCGAGTGCCAGTGGGCCGTGGATGATTGATGAGGATGGCAATCAATTCCTAGATTGCATTGGTTCATGGGGTCCACTGCTGTTTGGGCATGCTCACCCTGCCGTGATAGATGCAGTACAGAGCCAGTTGCGGCGCGGCTGGTCCTACGGCGCTCCAACCGCGCTAGAAGTCGAAATGGCAGAAGCGATAGTAGACGCCGTTCCCTCCGTTGAAATGGTACGCCTGGTTTCTAGCGGTACAGAGGCCACCATGGCTGCTATTCGCGTGGCCAGAGGATACACTGGCAGAAATGGTATCGTGAAGTTTGAGGGTAATTATCACGGTCACGCAGACTTTCTCCTGGCAAAGGCAGGCTCAGGCGTTGCGACTTTTGGCCTTCCAGAATGCGCGGGAGTTCCGCCTGCCGCTACTGCAGATACCATGACGCTACCATATAACGACATAGTCAGGCTACGCGAGGCCTTTGCGGTGCGCGGCAAATCTATAGCGTGCGCAATTGTAGAGCCCGTCGCCGGTAACATGGGTTGTGTGCCTCCCGCCCCTGGATTTTTGCAAGCACTGCGCGAGGTGACCGAAGCTAGTGGTACGGTGCTAATTTTCGATGAGGTAATGACAGGGTTTCGCCTCGCCTATGGTGGCGCTCAACAGCGTTTTGCAATTGAACCAGATATGACCGCCATGGGTAAGGTGCTTGGTGGCGGAATGCCCTTGGGTGCATATGGGGGCCGGCGCGACATTATGGAGTGCGTTGCACCCGTTGGGCCGGTGTATCAGGCTGGGACGCTCTCTGGTAACCCGCTCGCCGTTACGGCTGGCCTGGCAACACTTTCACTCTGTCGCGCGGATGACTACGGCGTATATAAACTGCTAGACCAGGTGGGGGCGCTCGTGGCGAATGTACTGCGCGAGCATGCTAAACGCCATGGGGTAGCGGTAACCGTACAGCAGGTGGGCAGCATGGTCACTGTGTTCTTCACGGAGGAGCCACAGGTAAACAACTATGCGGATGCCCGCAAATGTAACACGCAGAAGTTTGGTGTTTGGCATGGCGCCATGCTCAATGAAGGAGTATATTGGCCGCCGTCTCAATTTGAAGCAGCATTTTTGTGTAGTCTGGTGGGTGACAAAGAAATAGATCTCATTTCAACTGCTGCCGATAAAGCTTTCAAATCGGTGGCTGCATTTTGATTCGACCGGAGGGTGCACCAATATGAGCGTAACCGCATTCGGTTGGCGGGGCAGGTACGGTCGGCCAGGCTCGGCATCGTTGCTCGCAGTAATTGCGTGCAACTACCTCTTGTCTACGGCCATATTGGGGCTTGCTCTACTGTTCAGTGATATATTGCACTTCATTCCGGTGCTTCCTCAAGAGACGGGATACTTCGCCTGCCTTCATTTTTCAGCAATTGTGCTGGCTCCAGGTGCGGCGATTTTCTATGGATGTCTCTGGTTCTGGCTGGTGATTACTGGCAGAGTGAAAGGGGTGACATGGGGTGGTGCGCTGGTTTACGGAGTCTGTCTTGCGTTGCTGGATGTTCCTGTCGCGGGCTTGATAGCTGGTGCATTGTACGGGTCACCCCTTTTAGGATTCCTGTTAGGGCTGGTAATTCTCCTTATTCATCCCGGAGTACTTTTCTTCACATCGTGTGCGGGTGCGCTGCTGGGTTGTGTAAATGGCATAGTTGCAACGGCATGGATTTCACAATGGAAGCGAAGAAAGTAGCTATCTATGCCTATAAATGGAGCAAATGTAGGTCTTTATCGTGCATTATATTGCTAATTAAGGATTGTTCACGTTTTTATAACACAAATTTAGTGTTCATTAGATTATAATAAACTCACGAAACAACTATTCGAAGCTTTCTTTTCACACTGTTTGTCCGAAGGTTGTTGGGTTGCCTTCACAAGGAGTAGAGACCATGGTCGCTAGACGCGCATACAACTCTGCAGTCTCCAAGTGCAAGCTATCTGGGGCAGTCTTCTGTCCCGCGCATACAGCTGACGCACACCACATTCGCTTATTCCAACGTACCTCTATTCGGCGTGTTCCGTATGATAGCCCCGTGGCGTAATTCTGCTCCTTTCACAGTTGGATTTAGCCGTTAGGCACCGTTTTTTAACGGGCAATTCGGCAAGAAATGCGGGGAATAGCATGTCTAACAACTCTGACCTCACCGCTCTTGACACCAGGCACGCCATCGTCACTACCAACCTGGTCTCCGGTTTGCCGTCTACCGTTCCCGTCGGCGGCCTCAATTTGCTAGAAGCCCTCTACAGGCGCCTAAACTCCGGCGTCTCCATCCACGAAGTGCTGTTGGAGGGTATCCTGGTTGCTCGTGAGCTTTTGAATGGCCTCCGTGTCGACCTTCTTCGAACATGCAACGAGGCAGGATATGAGCTTTTACTCTGCTCGGGAATAGTAAAGAATGTGAGCGCTGGCATCACTCCGGCAGCGGTGATGCATAGTATCGACGAACTGGCGACACTTGCAGAGGGAACCTCACCCACGGTGCTGTTCGATGGCGCGGGGTGCCAGGAAGTCACGGCGATTCTTGAACGTGAGGATGATCTCGGCCTATGGGTAGCGCGCCTGCAGTCTGGTAACCTGTTGCTTGGCTACCTCCTTATTGCGGCACCGGCAGATAAGCGATGGCGCCGCCGCGATCTTCAGGTGCTTGATGACCTCATTCACGTAGTCTCTTCGGTGCTAGTTGCTGCTCAGGCAAAGGACGACAAGAAACAGGCGGAGAAGGCACTACGACGTGCCAATCGGCGGTTGACCAACGTCCTGCAGAGCGTAACGGATGCCTACTTCGCGCTGGATCGTGATTGGCGCTTCTCGTATGTCAATCCGCAGGCGGAGCAGTTAACTGGCAGATCTCGCAGCGACCTACTCGGAAAGGTAATATGGGATGTGTTTCCGGAAAAGCAGTCCATGCAGTTTTACCCGGAATATCAGAAGGCTATGCATCACCATACTGCCGTTGCATTTCGAGAGTACTATGCCGACACCAATAGGTGGTTTCAGATAAAGGCATATCCCTCGCAGGATGGGTTGGCTATCTACATTCAGGACATCACTACCCAGGTGCTTGCAGAGGATGCCCACCGCCTGGACAGCGCACGCTTGCACCGTAGCATGGAAGGCGTTGTTAGGGCCTTATCATTTGCCGTGGAGGTTAGAGATCCCTACACTTCTGCGCACCAACGCCGAGTTGGGGCCCTTGCGGGTGCCATATCACGCGAATTGGGTTTTACCGAGGAGCAGGTGGTTCAGATACAGGTGGCGGGCCTCCTTCATGACGTTGGGAAGATAAGCGTACCTAGCGAAATAATGACCAGGCCCGGCAAGCTGACTACGGCTGAGATGGCGATTATCCGAACCCATCCAGAAATAGGGTTCAACATGTTGAGAGGTATTGAGTTCGATTCTCCCGTTGCGCTGGTGGCTCTACAGCATCATGAGCGCCTTGATGGATCAGGCTATCCACAGGGCCTGCGCGACAACGAGATCATTAAAGAGTCGCGAATTATGGCCGTTGCCGACGTGGTGGAAGCGATGGCATCGCACAGGCCATACCGCCCCGCGCTCGGTATCGAGCCCGCACTGGATGAAATCCTTTGCAACCGTGCCAGGCTCTACGATGCCGATTGCGTGGATGCCTGTTTCCGGGTGTTTACGAACTGCGGCTTTGACTTTGATCACCTGCTGCTTCACGAACCAATTCTCTTCCCTAGCTCGTGAGTACCTGTACCGTATTACCTGGCCTGGACAGACTCGCTGAAACGGGTTTTGCAGCGATCGCTGGCAAAACGGTTGCAATAGTCACAAACCACACAGGTAGGTCGATTCGCGGAGATTCTATTGTCGATTTGCTTCAGCAGCAGGCAGGCGCGACGATTTCCTGCATCTTTACGCCTGAACATGGGCTCACCGGTAAGGAAGATGCAGAGATACCGGACGGTACTGAACCTATCAGCGGCATACGGGTCATTAGCCTTTACGGCCCCCGAAATGCACCGGAACCCGCTGATCTGTACGATATCGATTTGCTTGTTTACGACATTCAGGATGCGGGATGCCGATTTTATACCTACATTTCCACGCTGTTGGGTTGCATGAAATCCGTCTCTTTCACTAAGACCGCAATGCTCGTTCTAGACCGCCCAAACCCCATCGGCGGGCTAGCCATAGAAGGACCGCTACCCGATATTGATCTCCTTAGTTTTACCGCGTGCCACCCTGTGCCTTTGCGTCACGGACTTACGGTAGGAGAATTGGCCAAGCTATTCAATGCTGAACTCAATCTCCACGTGGATCTCGCAGTAGAGCCCGTAGGTGGCCTAAAGCGCAGCATGTGGTGGAGTGATATGCTCCTGCCGTGGATAAATCCATCGCCTAACCTTCGGACACCCGCGCAGGCGCTTCTCTACCCTGGCGCAGCCCTATGTGAATTTACCAACATTTCTGTTGGGAGAGGTACCGATACTCCGTTCCAGCTTATAGGTGCTCCCTGGATAGATGGAAATATACTCGCCCGGGCTATGAGCCCCAATATCGTGGGCCTCGCCGAAATTCCGGTAAAGTTCACGCCTCGCGAGAGTACGTTTCTAGGGAACCAGTGTGGAGGAGTTCTGTTGGAAATTCTTGATCGAGAGTCTTTTAGACCAGTTCATTTTGGTTTATGCTTAATACGTGCTCTCATTGAGTGCTACCCTAGCGTTTGGCAATCGGCGGGTCTCCTGCGGCTGTTGGCAAATCGAGCGGTATATAATGACATCGTAGCTGGTAAACCGTTGAACGAAATTGAGGAAGGCTGGCAGCCGTCACTATGCCATTACCGTGAACGGATAGCCGAACACCTGCTCTATCCCTGAGTTAACCATGAGTAAACGCCCTATAGATGTGCTGGTATATGGAACAATCTGTCTCGACGCAATCTGGAGAGTGGCAGCACTACCCGAGATCGACGGATTTGCGCCTATTCTAGATGAACGAACGACCTCGGGCGGCGAGGCGCTAAACACTGGTGCGGCACTTCATCGGTGGGGTGTTCGCACCGTACTGGCAGGCAATCCCGTTGGCACCGATGAACGCGGTGTACAACTCCTTCATTTGATTCACCGTGACGCTCCGGGTATCGACATGCGTTATGTGCAGATAAGCGATCATGCAGCTACTCCGTTTTGTGCCTGCGTGGCTACCCCGGATGGAAAACGAACGATGTTTGGCACCGGATTTGACACTATGAACTCGCCCGCACCCCACCACCTGCCGCTTGAGAAGGTTCGCTGGTTTACCATGGATCCAAATGCGTGGGAGGCGGGTGTGGCCGCAGGTCTGGCAGCAGCGGAAGCGGGCTGCAGCGTTGTCGCTATGGATTTCCTTGACAGTCCCGAAATCTGTAGTGCGGCAACGATTAACCTTTCCTCGAGTAGCCGCATGCCAACCGGGCTAACACACCAGGAGTTACTTACCAGGGTAGGTACTTTGCGTGATACTTACGGTAAAACGACTATCATCACCCACGGCGACGAGGGCTGTTTTGTAGCCGCTGTTGGGGAACCAGAAGCTTACCATTGTCCTGCCATACCGGCACCCACGCTGGTAGACTGCACTGGTGCGGGAGACGTCTTTCGTGCCGGCCTGCTATACGGACTGTGTAGAGAGTGGCCGTTGCGAGAGTGCCTTCGCTTTGCAGCGGGCGCCGCAGCCCTAAATTGTACAGCGCCAGGCGGGTGGGCTGGGGTTTTGTCACTACAGCAGACACTCGAATTTCTCGAATCCACGCAAGGGTTTTAGCCTTTGGCATGTGAACGGCCGGCATTTGCACTCGTGCCCCAACCGACGTGCGATCTAGCGCTTGTGTCGGTCTCGCGATCCTACAATCACCTTCCACACCACTCGGTTGCCTAAATCGTCACGATGGAGGCGCACCGTTATTGGCATACCCACTGCTAGTATGTGCCAATCTTCACGCTGTTTGCCACGAAGAACTACGAGCCCCGAGGCACAGTTTAGGATACGTTTGTCGCCTGCAACGGTGGCTAACTCGATCGATTGCGGCATTGAGGCCACCGATGTAATTTTTGCGTGCACGATTGCCGCCTGGCGCTCCTTCAACAAAAGCAGCATATGTGGGGTATCTGCGGCAGCACGCAACACAACCCCTAAGGATGGGCTGTACCGTGGCAGTACCCATATTGTGCTGCCGGCTGCGAAGGGGTCACTTAGCACTATGGTTCCACCAGTAGCCCAGGTGGTATGTGCCGTAATACCATATGTAATCGACGGCATGGTCGGAGTGGCTACAGTGGTAATCGATGAAGCTCCCACCGTTTGAATGGTAACCTTCATAACCTTCTTTCGCACGATTACCAGCCATCGCCATGATTTTTCATCGGCTATATCCAGAGCTACGGGATAGCTGCTGCGGCGCAAATGACGAACGTGTACTACCACTGGCTGACTCTGTCTGAAGGCTGTCGGCTGACTCGGCGCACGTGCTATCCACCACCTGGTTTTCGCGTTAACGGTAACGGGCGTGACGGATTTACCTGCGGTAAGGGTTATTTGGTTTGCAGATACGATGTTTATTTTGCCGGAAAGAACGGTGGGTAACACATGATGTTCTGAAGTAGCGACGCGATGGGCCTTGTGGTTGCGGTGGTCAGGAGGAAGGGAACAACGGACGAAAAGGTTTCCCAGCAGGCAGAAGAGTGGTAGCAACACCAAGCATCTCAAGGTTAATAGACCAGCGCATCAGCAGACAGCAAACCATAAGATTTACTGTCTGCCAACAATTTAACAGCTGCCATTGCCATTTACGGATCGGCCAGGATCGACTATAATGCCGTCAAATATTGCAGCGTTTGTTTTAACGCGGCAGTCTCTCCCAACAACGCAGCGCTCCAGGTGAGTATTGCGCATGACAGTAGAACCGTTCCACAGGATGGAGTCCTGTACGACCGCACCCTCTTCAACCTGACAATCATCTCCAATTACGGTGTTCTCCAGCACCCGGGCACCAGCCAGAATCTGTACGTTGTTACCAATGGCGACGGGGTAGGCTACCTCAGCAGTGGGGTCAATGGTGACATTTTCTCCCATCCATACATACTTGCGTACCTCGGTAAGTGGGAACTCCACGTTTACGAGACCTTGCAGCATGTCTCTATGCGTCTGCTGATAGATTTTCAGGTTGCCAACATCCTTCCAATAGGCGGCAGTGAGGTGACCGAATAGCGGCATGTGCTGGTCTAGCAACAGAGGGAAGACCTGTTTGCCAAACAGGTGGAAGACCCCATGTGGAATGAGCTCAAAAATTTCAGGTTCGAACACATAAACACCCGTGTTCGCTGTGTTTGAGAAGATAACTTCACCCTTCGGCTTCTCGAGAAACCGTGTGATTCGGCTCTCCTCATTCATAAGCACGATTCCGTATTCACTGGGGTCATCCACGAGTGAAAGGGCAATGGTAGCGAGTGCGTTTTTTTCTTTGTGGGTTTTTACCACCCTGGTGAGGTCCATGTCGGTTAGGTCATCACCACCTATAACAAGAAATGTTTCGTCACGAAAAAAGCTCTCTTGTCGCTTCAGGCTTCCCGCGTCACCCCACAGTTGATCCTCAAAGGACCAGTGAATTTGCACGCCCCACTTCGATCCATCGCCAAAATATTGGGCGATCTGATCTCCAAGGTAGTGGAGGTTTACCATGATCTCATTAAAACCATGCTTGCGCAGGAGAGTGATCAGGTATTCCATAACCGGCCGATTAAGTATGGGAACCATCGGCTTGGGGACATTTCGAGTAAGGGGATCTAAACGTGAGCCAACACCTGCTGCAAGAATCATCGCACGCATAAACTTTGTACTCCTCTGCCAGTTAACCTATTCGTTTGCGTTAAAGTGCCGCAGACATTTCAGTATCGACTAATTGAATTGTAGGCACTTTACTGCAGTAACATCATGCTGTGTGTTTTACACTGGCCCTCGCGCACTATAACACCTGGTGTGGTTAGGTCCCCACATAAGCGCGAATTTGAGCCGCAGTGTATTCAATCTGCTCAATGGTTAATTCTGGGACAATTGGAATTGAGAGCACCTCTCGCGCAGCTCGCTCTGCAGCGGGAAAATCTCCCTGATGATAGCCGAGGTATGCGTATGCAGGCTGTAAGTGCATGGCATGTGGGTAGAAAACCTTGCTGTCAATGCCCTTCGACTTCAGGTGATTCCGAAGGCCGTCTCTGTCCGCGTAGCGAATAGTGTACTGATGATAGATATGAAAGTTGTTTGCCTCTTCACCCGGCAGCCCGATAGCGCAATCCGCTAGTAGTTCATTGTACAGTGCGGCGTGGGCGCGGCGTGCTAAGTTCCACTTCTCTAGCTGAGGCAGCTTCGCCAACAGGATGACAGCCTGCAAGGTATCCAGGCGACTGCAGTACCCCAGCCGCTCAAAATACCCATAGCTGCTCTGTCCGTGGGCATGCAGGCTTCGCACCCTCGCTGCAAGCTCCTCGTCGTGGGTAAGCACC
This sequence comes from bacterium, assembly GCA_021777995.1. Lineage (GTDB taxonomy): Bacteria > Armatimonadota > Chthonomonadetes > Chthonomonadales > Chthonomonadaceae > JAJZFK01. The sequence continues at coordinate 5,426 of JAJYCW010000022.1, read as the reverse complement.
ATGCCCGCGTCGCCGCAGGCACCGAGGTTCTTGGTGGGGTAGAACGAAAGCGTGGTGGCATCGGCATCAGCCGCCACAGGACGGCCAAGCTGCTTGGCTCCTATTGCTTGTGCAGAGTCTGCGATTACTCTAAGGTTGTGCCGAAGCGCGACTTCGTGCAGCACGGTACGGTCCGCCATCTGACCAAACAGGTCCACAGGAAGAATAGCAGTGGTACGGTCGGTAACTGCGGACTCGATTCTCGCGATATCGAGGTTATAGGTGCAAATGTCAATATCTACGTAGACCGCGCGCGCACCCACGAGAGCAATTGCCTCAGTGGTTGCTCCAAAGGTGAATGGTGTGGTGATAACCTCATCGCCGGCTTTCACGCCGCACGCGACTAACGAAAGCACAAGCGCATCGGTGCCAGAGGCTACTCCAATACCGTAAGACGCCCCGCATAGCTCTGCGACCAGATTTTCCAGCCGCGTGACGTTCTCACCGTCGATATAATTACCGCTCTCAAGCACTGCAGCGATACCGCTGTCAATTTCTGCTTTTAGCTCAGTATATTGCGCTCGCAGATCTGCGAGTGGTACTCTCAAGCGTTCCTCCCCTGCCAGGGCGTGAGCATCGCCGCAGGCCGATAAGACAATCTACCCTAACCTTAACCCGCGCCTGTTCGCCAAGTGAACGCCGGCAAAATGCAGTATGCGGTAATTCTTTTTACTTCCGCAGTGAGTTAACGTGACACATATTAACGGATCCGGTATAAATATACCTTCAAAGTTTCACCGGCGAACCATTGTGATACGTGATTGCGGGACGTATCCAGCGATTTCGCACTAGCGACGCCAAATCATCTGCCAAATTTGCGTGCAACGGCTGGCTCTTGAAGCGCAATTCGAACAAACTGTTCGATGTACGACTCGGGGGAGCCAATGTCCCGCCGAGCTTCATCCGCCAGAAGCGGTACTGCCCACGCCGATCCCCCTTTGTACAGCACTCGCTTGATGGCATCTGGCAAGTTCACTTCACCGCGGGCGTCTACAGGAGTTTGTGCTAACTCGTCCATGACCTCCGCAGATATCACCCAACGTGCAGCTGCCGCCCGTCGCGACGGAGCGTCCTGAGGGGACGGTTTTTCGACGATATCCCGCAATTTGAACGGTGCGTCGCCTAGGGCGTCTTCGCCTTCAGCAGGATTTACTATGCCGTATTTATGCACATTTTCAGTACTCACGGTTTCCACGAGGATTGATGCAGAAGCCCTATTACCAGAAAATGTGTCAATAAGCCGCGCAAGTGGTGGCCTGTGGGAGTTCGATTCTATGATGCAATCGCCAAATACGACCGCCACCGGCTCCCCGGCAGCCCAATCTCTCGCACACAACACTGCATGACCTGAGCCTTGAGGCTCTTCCTGCAGGGCATATTCAATATGTAGCGCAGCATGTTCATCGTTATCCGACCCAACTACGCTGCCTAGATACTGGCGGATTTGGGGCTTCTGCTGGGAGACGATAAAGAGTGCCTGGGTAATTCCGCAAGCACGTAACTCGTCGATAACATAATCCACCAGAAGCCGCCGCCCAATTGGCAACAGTTCCTTGGGTAAAACCCGGGTGATAGGTCGTAACCTGGTGCCTAAGCCGGCTGCGGGAATAACCGCACGTAGCGCTGGCAAGTTTGTAGACGAGGAGAGCATCAATGCCTTTAGGGCCCAAAGTTTGGGAATGACTGCACTGCCATCCCTATGTTTTAACTATTATACCTCCAACCGTGCGCTGAGCACGCGCTCTATCACTCCTAAACCTAATTTCATGACCATGAAACTGACACTTCACGATTACCTATTGGAGCGCCCATATTGGCTCACTCCTACGCGAAGGCTACACGGTGTTAGTGCCCGGTGCCCACATCGACGATAGTGCACCGCGTCCATAGGCCTACGAGGTGGTGTCTATACCGCGTTTCCTATGGCTTAACCGGCTTCACTTTCGCCCACCAACCAATAATGCGTTTGTGTTAGGGTAAGAGATTGCGAGTCAATCAAGTGAACGGGTGATCTCGACAACTTGAACATTTGATAAAGTAACTTAATCAAAATAATTGACTCAAATATTTGATTAATCTCGCAGTTTTTGTTGACACGCCTTAAAACCCGTGTTATACTTCCAATTGGTTGAAGTTTGCGATTGTTCGCTCGTAAATTACAATTCCGCCAGGTTGCGGTATTGAATGGTTGTTTAGTGAATTGCTTTGTGCTCATTCAATTATGACGGTATGAGCATCTCCTGGTGTGAATTTGCTGTGCACCTCAACGTGCAGAAAGGATTCCTGGTGTCATGAAAGTAGTTCTAACCCGTTTGTCAACAGGTTTCATAATTGACGGGGAGATCGGACGTACGACTGCCCCCCTCCACAGCGTGCCCGAAATTACTGATTTGTTCGCGGCTTAGATCGTTGGTTGCGATTCTTGCGTTTATTGGTGTGCCTACTGCCCCTAGAATTGCGAGCGCACAATTGCAGTTTGATGATGTATCGACTTGCTCGCAATATTATCTGCCGTACCTTCCCGGAATGAAGCCAGGCGAGGTTGGGCTATGTACCGATGTTCCTGGTAATTTGCCGGTTATGCCGCATAACTTCATAGATACCAATTACGGTGGCTCCGGGTCTGCGCAGGCACAATCACCGGCGGAATACATTCCAGACGTAACCGTGGAAGCCATGCAAAAACTGACATTTACATGGAAGCTGCCGCAGGGATTCAATCCAAACCAAACTCTTAATCGCCGTGCAAATCTTTCCGCATCCACAGCAGACGGTTCGACAGTTTTCATGTTGATCACGGACACCGGCCTTAGTACTCAATTCAGCAATGGCTGGAAGCAGTATAACGGTCAGGATGTCGGCGGTACCTGGTCAGGAGTGGCAAGTGCAGATATTGCACAACACTCAAGCGGCAGCGTGTTGCTTCAGGGCAAGGCAGAGTCAATCCCGTTACCGGGTACTGGCCAGCTTGCGCTTATTAAATTTGGCCTCAGCATGTCGACGGTCCCGTCTCCTTAACCCAAGCTTACCTACGGTTCGTTACGGCGCCCGCGGAGTAATATCCCGGGCGCCACACACAAGAAAGGTTAGCGATGAAAACGAAGTTGTCAGCGATCTTTAGTCTGGTTTGCTGCGTTGCGACGGTGGGTACGGCATTGGGGCAGCAGCCTGCCAAGCAGGTACCACCAAAGGGGCTTCCCGCTGTAATGTACGGCAGTTACCAACAGGATTTCAGCGGCTCCGACATGCAGTCCATGTTGACTAGCCTGCAGAAATCAACGCATCTCAGCTTTATATGCGAAGACTGGCCCGGCAGGAGCCGAAGTAACCTGGACGTGAAGGGAACAGTTTGGGAAGCGCTTAATGCGATTACCGCCGCCTACCACTGCAACTGGAAACTGATGCCAGGAACATCCATGGTGCTTATTGAGCGCTCATTTGTACCTGCCAAGGGCTACTGGGTAGACACCAACCAGGTTCCACAGTTGCATCAGCCAGAGCTAGTGCGAATGGTTCGCAATATGATTGCGGCAGTGAACTCATTTGGTACGCCCATTCCCGTTAATGGTGAGATAGGGACTATGCAGCAGGCGATCAATCTACTGGATCCGGGTGATAAGGCGAAAGTAAAATCGACAAAAGGGCTAGCCATCGGAAGTATGCCACCGGTGGCACGCCGACTTGTTGTGAAAATAATGACCTCACAGTTGCTTGGAAGTACGTTGTGGCATTGGAGCCGCGCCCTCTACGCATTAGAACATGTAGATTTGTGGCAGCTCAAGTGGCAGTCAGCAAGCGTAAATGGTGAGTCTACAGGGCCACATAACGGGCCGTTACACCCCAATGTGATACCGGAAGGCGGTACGTTTACCTGTCCAATTCCGGGTGAGCAGCCACTCAATTTCTAATCTTACGGAGGTAATAAATTGAAAAAGAGAAACATCCTTTGCGTTGTTGGTGCTGCACTTGGGATGGTGGCTATACCTTGTATCACGGCGCGTGCGCAGGAGAGCTACTCGGCCAAAGTAAGGGCGGGCCTTAAGCGCGATGTTACGCTGAACATGGGGCGTACCACAATTGATGCGGTGGTGATAGCGCTAGCGAAGAAGACTGGCCTCACGATCCAGATGGCTAAATACCTGCGCGGTCATAAGGTGCAGTGCGACGTTGAGGGAGTAAGCGCTCGTGATGTACTAGATGCGTTTGTACAGATGAACCATTGGCGATGGTATGAGACTACGCATCCGGGAACCATTGCGTTAGTCGGTAAGGCGCCCGGCGTTCCGCGTACACTTACTCAACTCCCTCATGCGTTGCGGCAGTGCATGAACCAGGACTTTGTACGAATGTTGATGGCTGAACCCCCATCTGAACAACGCATCGACGGGTTAATTCGGTCAAGTTTAGAGGCTGCAATTATCGCACATGACAAGATTTCCGCCTTTGTTTACCAGCACGCGCTAAGTACCACGACGCATCGCAGCATCTCACAGCTGTCGGAATTATCGGACAAACTACTTGAACAGTTGGCTCGGAAATACAGTCCAGTTGGGAATTCCATCGTCGTTGGTCATAAGTTATCGCCGAATCTTATCCGCGCGGGCCTTTTAGGGATATTTAGCCATTTATTCTCCCTAAATGCGACGGAGGGCACAGATTACTTGCTATGTTCTGCGCTTCCTCCACAATTCTATTGGCTTTCTCAAACGCACTTATTAGATGTCGGAATTGACCCTCAGCCAGATTATCTAATAAAGCTATCCGTGGGCCATCCCAATGGTAACTCCTATGGGACGAGTTCTGTACTCCTTGATACTATGGCGCCGCCGGCACCATACGGTCGGTGAACATAGTTCGCAGTGAACTAGTGTATGCCCTTCCTTTAGTGTTAGTCGACTGACGGGAATGCTTCTGACTGGATTCGGCCCTCGGTAGTCTGGTATACCCGCAAGTAGGCCGGCACAAAGGTAAGTTGTCCCAAAGGTAAATGAATGATGAAAGGTTAGCGATGAAAACGAAGTTGTCAGCGATCTTCAGTCTGGTTTGCTGCGTTGCGACGGTGGGTACGGCATTGGGGCAGCAGCCTGCCAAGCAGGTACCACCAAAGGGGCTTCCCGCTGTAATGTACGGTAGTTACCAACAGGATTTCAGTGCCTCCGACATGCAGTCCATGTTGACTAGCCTGCAGAAATCAACGCATCTTAGCTTTATAGGCGAAGACTGGCCCGGCAGGAGCCGAAGTAACCTGGACTTGAAGGGGACAGTTTGGGAAGCGCTTAATGCGATTACCGCCGCCTACCACTGCAACTGGAAACTGATGCCAGGAACATCCATGGTGCTTATTGAGCGCTCATTTGTACCTGCCAAGGGCTACTGGGTAGACACCA
>JAJYCW010000144.1 GCA_021777995.1 bacterium | reverse complement strand
CGTACTTACCTGTACGACCGTATTTTTAGACGACTGCTGGCTACCGCAGTCTACTCTGGCTTCTCGCCACCCAGTAACAGCTGCAGCAGACTGGAACCCGAATTACTGCCGCCGGATCCAATACTGATGTGCGCCTGCAGAATACGGTTAATCTCCATACCGATTTCCTGCAAATGTATCTTGGTGTACGTATCGTGGGGCTTACGCATATCCGCAGCAATGATGCGCTGCAGACTGTGGAGCTGATACCACGCCAGCATCTGGGCATCGGGTTGCACGGAGGTTTTGCCCAGAACGATATCGGCCATCACGCCAACGTAAACCTGTTGAAGGCTGCGATGCAGCGCCCCCACGTTCTGCCCAGTGAGCACATCGTCCCATACGTTAGCCGTCACATCATGAAACAGCTGCGCCATAGTGAAAGCGCTATGGTCGTCACCAACTTTGTACTCGTTGTTAGCAACTCGATCTAAGGTGGAAGAGCTGAACAGGAATTTCAACGCCGACGCCTGCAGGTTGCTGATTGTGTTAAAAACGGGATAATCCTGTCGTTGCAGCATCACCTTGAAGCCCGCATTTTGGTCGACTGTGAAATGGGTGTAGTAATCTCGCGGAAACGTCAGCGCCTTACTCGAGAAGATATAGCTGTTTAGTAGCGCAAGCGCCTTCTGTTGCTGGGCAGCCGAAACGGGCACAAGGGTTGGTTTCTCGCCTGCATCACCCCTATAGTTGCGATTTACATGCAGGGCCCCGATGTATCTTGCTACTTCCGATGCCGCTCGCGAATAATTCCCCAGCAGGCCATAGAAATCCTGAGTGAAACGCGAGTAGCTTCGACCGTCCTTGGGCGTCCGGTGATACAGGGTTAACATGAGGAACCTGGAGAGGTTCATCATCTTCGTCCAATAGAGAATTGGATCCTTACCGAGGTCAAACCGGGTGACATTTGGATCAAACTGATCGGCTATCTCATCGCTCTGATATGGATGCCCGGGCGCGTTAGACTGGGAGGCAATCTGATGCAGTCGATACAGTTCACCGGTCGGCGTGGTGGCGTTGATTGGTGAATACCCGTACTTAATCGCCCACATATCATACACGCCCACCGTGTGCTGCCATAGTGGCACGCCAGGATGTTTAAGCGCTTCAATGTTGAATGGTGGGTAGTCCATAACAGACGCGGAGATGTCTGATCCCGCGCCGTGAGTAAGGTGTGCAAGCTGATTGAGAGTGTGATATGTGCTTGCGAGGAAGTTGTGCCGCAGGCCCAGAATGTGGCCCATCTCGTGAGATACGACCTCCTGAAGGTAGTTCTCACCGTAGTGTACAAGCAGGTTTCGGTTTACGGCACCGCCGAGCAGGTTGAGGGCGAGGTCACCCTCCCATGCATTCATCTGCCCCTCTTGTGCAAACGTGCAGCCAAACGGACTTTCCATGGCGCGCAGGCTAGCGGGCGTAACAGGCTGCTCCAGCATGTTGAAATAGGATGCGGGTGCCACCTGTATCTGGGCGTCGACCTTGGTTAGCCGTACAATGTTGGCATCCACCGTTATGTCTGCGTTTACAATCTCACCTGTAATGGGATTGATGCGCATGAGCGATACGGCATATCCACTGGAGGGGGAAACAACCCACCGAACCACGTTGTGCCGCATATCCGCCTGGTCCCAGTGTGCGTCTGCAGGCATCTGATGTACAACTATTGCATCCTTAATGCCGATTGCGAGAAACGCCCTGTTCCACTCCAGTATAGCTTTGCGGACTGCCGGTCGGTACTGGAGCGGAATAGCGTTGTCGATCCAGAAGACGATAGGTTTCACTGGTTCACTGACCGCTGCTTTAGGATCCTTCTTTTTTATGTTCCAGCGGTAAATGTACTGCACCTTCTGATTGCGCAGGTTGTCATTGTCAAAATCCTGGAAGGAGGTCGTAAAGAAACCGACCCTGGGATCGTAAATGCGAGGCATGTAGCCATCGGGTGCAACTGAAAAGATGAGGTAGTCTACTGTGATAGGCACGCTGCGGTCATCTGCAAGCATGTTGGTTGCAAACATGCTTTGCGCGGGTGACGCACCAAGATGTGCAAAGTTATACGATGTCTCGATGGCGATGTTCTTAGGATAAGAGGCAACCTTGGTGACAAATGTCTTGTCGCGATCAAGCGAGTAAGCTCCGCCTCCGCCTAAAATACTGCCGGCAGTCTTGAACGCATCGGTGACTTCCGATATGTCTCCACGAAACAGGTCGCTAACGTCTATAAGAACTTCACCGGGCTTTTCCTGCTTTGCTTTTACAGCAAAAATCTCCAGCCGTGCGTCTGCGAACGATCGTTTCACTGCACGATCAATGGGCGTTCCCGGAGTTGCTCTAAAGTTGTAGTTTGGCACCACCAGCATAATTCTGCCATCTGGCGCCTTTTCAAACTTGAATACCAGATCGGAAATGGGCGTGCCAGGTGTAATGTGCTGCGTGTCACCTGTGCGGGCCGTCACCTCCATAAGGAACGGTTTGTCTAGCTGATCGTCCGCAATCTGCATGTAGATTGTGTCGGTAGTGCCAGATTGTTTGCGGTAGAGTGTGAAAAGGCCGGGCATCTTGGTAAAGCCCTTCACCTCGTCTGCAATAGTTTTTGGTTTGGGCGTTGCACTTGCATCCGCCACTCCACCGGTTTTAACGTCACCCAGCGGGCTGCCTTCGGTTCGCTCCTGATTAAGAGTACCGGTTGCAAGAGCATGCCCACCGCCGAATGGCAGATTATCCAGTTTGAGCACGCCCGTTACGGCATCGCCGCTAGAAAGCTCAACGTTGATATCGCCGTCAACCGTAAGGGGATGCGAGCCACCGCTTTCTGTGTAGTGCATGTGCACATCGGCAGTTTTGGCCCCTTCAGTGGTTCCCAGGCTTACCACTTTGTACTCTGCGTGGCCCGAGCGGGTTCCAAGCGCCGTGTCGGCGACGATGTCGTGACTCCAGGTTGATCCTACTGAAACGGGTGTTTTGGGGAACGTAGGCGTTGTAGCCACGAACAACCTAACGGACAGATTTGACTTGTCTGGTGAACCAGACTTATAGGAGACGAGTGTGCCATCCGGATGTACGGTATACGTATCGGTCGTCTTCTCATCGTTCGGCATAGGTTGCTTGTTGCCGTTTACCTCAATAAAGCCGTCCTCTGTTTTGTTAAGGATGGTAATATCGCCGTTGGCAGCGACAGTTTGAAAGGTGACGCGGCTCGTTTGGCCCATCTGAATGGCTAGCGTGTTAGATCCAGCCGATACCTTTAGCGCAAGCGAACTCTTGTACCTGCAGATTTGCCCCTGCTTAGCGTGGTAAGCCAGCGTGAATTTGGTCTGAGCCAAACAGGCTGAGGCAGCCGTAAGCAGCACAACAGTAGCTGCCAGTGTGCGACCCGGATGATTCATGTTTAATGTAGTCTCCTGCGTGGAAGTGCCCTCTGGTGGTCGTGGGCATAAATAAAGCGGCGCTTCTCGTAGAGCGTCGCCCTCTAGCGGCGATAATCCGGCTATAAATCCAGATTAGGCAAATGAACGTAGATTCCTGCGTTTTGGTGCTGAAACCAGTAAGCATCACAAAGATAATTAGCCGCTGGCCACAAAATTAGCCATCGCGGCAGTGTATGCCCCAATAAAGACGACCGACCAATCAACTGGTTTCGTATTTAAACCGATGCCACGTTTACCGAGTGTTGAACTAGCTTGCGGAAACAGCTTGATTTCCTTGCGGCGGCCACACAAAAAAGATAAGGTTACGCAAGGAACCTGTAATGCAGGAACAATGACCAACAAAGTGCAATAGTTCAAGAGCAATGCGCATGTGCAAGCGTGATCAGGCTTGCATGCAGCTACTTTTAAAGTGAATGGAGCCCATCCCGATTGCCGAAACCAACACCCGGAGCTGTTAGCACGCGGGCACATGTGGAAATACGCAACTCTGGACTGGTGTACCTTCTCGGACCATTGATATGAAACGGTATTCGCGTAAGGAGCTAACAATGAGCGTGTCCCGACGCAAGTTTATCTCGAAAGCAGCAGGTGTGAGCGGTGCAGCCTTAGCCTCTGGCAAACTCTCGGCAGCACCCTTTCAAGTGGAAGTCGCAGGAAGATCACACGGTTCATCCGAAGGATCCCGCAGCGAAGGAGTGCCTGCGATGATTCCCGCCACCATGCCCATGGGCTCTGGAGCTCCCTTAGGTGGAATTGGCACTGGTTTTGTTGAGATTCGTGCGGATGGCTGCTTTTATGATTGGGAGATATTTAACGCTGGATCATGGGCGCCAGGTTCTCCGTCTACTAATGCGTATAATCCTAGCCTGCAATTTGTACTGCGATCTAAAAGCGTCAACAGCGGCGTGCCACAAGTTAGGCGGCTCTACCTACGACCAGATGAAAACGACCTCTATTCACTGCCACAACTGCAGGATGTGGAGTCGATTAAATACTACTCGCAATACCCTATGACGGGCTTACAGTACGTTGACAGCACCCTACCCGTAAGCGTGTCGGCACGCATTTTCTCGCCCTTCGTACCAGGCAGCGCGCGCGAATCCGGTAGTCCAGGTTTCCACGTAGTCTACACAATTGAAAACGTAAGCCGTGAGACCACTGAACTTACATTAGCGGGCTTTCTAAGTAACCCGCTGGCGTCTGCACTGCCTGAACGCAAGTTAACCAATACATTGGCTCGCGACAGCGGCACAACGAGTGTCATGCTGAATACGGGAGCCGTGAGTGATGCGCCCACCGGTATTGGCAACATGTGCCTGTCTGTTTCTAACGGGCACCACTCATACATTACCGGTACCTACCGCGAATACGCCTGGCCCGGAACCGCAACGTGGAACACACCCCGTGTTAACATGATGGTCATCAGCGTGATAGAGGAACTGGCAGCAAAGGGCAAGCTTCCTAACACCAAGGGCAGTACAGATCCAGGAGTGGGTTTGCCAACAGCCAAAGAGATGGAGTCTCTGTCGGATTCCGGTGTACAAGATTTGATCGAGAAATTAAGCGCTGATGCCCTTTTGGCGCGTATATTTGCCGACGCCAGGGCAGCGAACCCCGCTGGCGGTGTAAAGCGAGATCGAGAACTGCTGCAAGAAGTCGCGGCAAACATTGGCGGAGACAGACATGCCCACATGCAGTGGGGTTCCACAGCGCTCGCCTCTAGCGTGGTCCTTAAACCGGGTGAAAGCACAGAAATCCGCTTTACCTTTAGTTGGTTCTTCCCCAATCACATTGCGGATGGTGGTCACTTTATGGGCCACATGTATAGCAACTGGTTTAATGACGCCGCGGATGTAAATCGTTATCTATGTTCGAACTACACTCGACACCTTGCCGCTACGGATAAATTTGCCCAGACGATTGCGGACACCTCGCTCGGCGATCCCCTAGCCTTCAGCTGGTCGAGCCAGCTGTCAACCCTTGTGTTCAACACCTGGTGGACCAAGGATGGCAGCTACGCAATCTGGGAGGGTTTGGGCTGTTGCGGGCTATCTACAACCGACGTCGACTATCAGGGCAGCTTCCCGGTAATTGCTCTGTTTCCGGAGCTGAAGCTCGGCCAGATGAAACAGATCATTGGTTATCAAAACAACGAGGGGCAGGTACCGCATAACTACAGCGGCTACGTTCATCAGGTAGACAATGGCTTTATGCGCGTAGATATGAATCCACAGTTTGTGATGATGGTGTGTCGCGATTTTCTATGGACTGGTGACCGTGATTACCTTACTACGATGTGGCCCCATGTAGTGCGCGCAATGGCGTTTACACAGTCACTGGATACCAATGGCGATGCACTTCCAGATCACAATACAGGACTTCAAACCTACGATCAATGGCGAATGAGGGGTACACCTGCCTATGTTGCATCGCTATGGATCGGTGGTCTTCGCGCAGCAGTACACATCGCTACTGTGCTTGCAAAGCACGATGAGGAGGAGCAATGGCAGGTGCTTCTTAAGCGTGCCTCCGCAAATTTCGACGCTATGTTGTTTAATGGCGAGTACTACAGCCTATGGGCAGATGGTAACTTACGCGACGAGCTCTGCATGACCGACCAGATTTCGGGTGAATGGTTCTCTTCGCTTATTGGCCTACCGCGTACGCTGCCTCAAGCTCATTTAAGCCGCGCAATTGAGAGCATTGTAAAGTATAACTTCAGCCCGGAATTTGGGCTGCACAATGCCACTGCGCCCAAGCGTAATGGGCGTGACCTCCTGGCGCTGGTTAACCTACAAGCAGGAGGTGTGTGGTCTGGTATCGAGTTTGCTTTTGCGTCGCTCCTAATGGATCACGGTTATTTCGCTGACGGCGCAAGGATTGTAGAGGCTGTTTACCGCCGCTATCTTAGAGCAGGCAGGCCGTGGAATCACGTGGAGTGTGGCAACCATTACTCGCGCGCAATGAGCAGTTGGGCAACTCTCCTGGCAGCTACGGGCTTCAAACCGGATTTGTACCAGAAGAGCCTAACAATACTGCCCACTGTTCCAGGTAATTTCCATGCTCCGTGGGTTACATCCACCGGCTACGGAACAATACGACGCGCCGGCCACACGCTTTCACTACACTGTAATCAGGGGCAAATCGAACTTGCGGCTCTCAAAACGCTGGCAGGCGTGAGAGCTGTTTCCCTCAATGGTCGAAAAGTCACAGCAACAGTAACACCCGGAAAGAACGAGACATTGATCGAATTTGCACCGCCAATTGCTATTGGAGAAAACCAGAGGCTTGCAATCACGCTTGCCACCATTTGATTCGTTGTGGGGAATCCTTTCCTGTCCGGCCACACTTCATGTGGCTGGACAGGTTTCAGGGCAATTACCTCTGCACTGCAGCAGCCCAAATGATCAATCAGCAGGGTAGCGGCTGCAGCGATGCAGAGCGTAAAGCACAGCGGCAAGTTCTAACGCGTCATGGCCGCAGTAATTGCCCAGCTATTCGTTACCAGTCATGTTCGTAAGGTTTGGGAATGTAGCAAACGCGCCCAGAGGCAGACTACCGCATTCGCTTTGTTGGTGTATCGATGTTTCGCGAGTTTAATCTGCAGATCCGGTAATCCTCACCCGTGCTTCAAAACGATGATCAGGATGAACGACGAACGTAAACAGGTGAGTGATTGCACTGTATGTTAGATTGCTTACCTTGCCTTCAAGAACCCGTACCTTTGGCGCCTGGGCTGAATAGCCCGTCAAAGGTACCGATCCCTCATGGGGCGCAAATCGAATAGTAGCATCCACCTCGTTCATGTTGCTCACGTTGCGGAATCGTTTACGCGCAAGTGGAGTGATTTTGTCGGTATCACCTAGCAATGCAATGCCAGCGGAATTTACAGGAGCTAAAACAGTGTAAGCCCAACCATTCACAAACGGCATTTGCAGGCTGGAGCCAACATGGAGAAGTTCACCCGTGTGCGCTACCCAATTCCATGCGTACACCTGCCCGTGCACCCCCAATTCACGAAGCGGAACGGATACTTTGGTGTCACTTATCACCCTGGGGTATGCGAAGACATAGTGCTCGGTGGCACTACCAAAGGCCGTATCGGTCTCCGCCACCATGGGTACACGGCTGGCATTACCAGAAGTAGTGGCATCCGCAATATACATCTCGTCAATTGGTGCCAATGGCACGTCTGGCTTTAGTAGAACAGAGTCGCGGCGCATTGCCTGCTTAAGGTTTGCCGCATTGATTTGACCAAGGGCATCCCCTGTTCCAACTGGTCCGGCAGACAAAGTGGCAAGCACCAGGTTTGGAAGTTCATTACTCATAAATACATCCGACCACGGCCAGAGACCCACAGAGTGAGCCAGCTGTGAGGTGTAGAGAAAGGAGTCCCATCGCGGGCGGATAAACCGGTCATCACTGCTTCGAATTGTGCGAACGTTCTGATACTTTGTACTAGCCATGAAATACGCAGGAAGCGCCATGCAATATTGTATGCCAATTCCCTTGCGTGCCATTCCATTGGCCATATCGGCAAGGAAGTCATGCGACTGCGAAATGTTGATAGCAGGGCGTGCATTGGCATTAAGCCAGTCCTGCTCATACGCTATCACACCACCATTGTGGAGATAGTCCGCTGTAGCACGCCAAAATCGCGGATCTATAATGACATTCTTGGACATGCGGTATTGTGAGCGGTAAGGACTATTGGGGGATACCCAACGCGCATGGGTAATCAACGGCAGCCCCAACTTTTTGCTGAATGCTTGGAGTCCGTGCGGAAAGATCTTCGGATCGGCCCGATAGATCATCTCCCCATTATCTCCCCATGGGTTATCGCCCTTTGCCTTGGGATACCACCAACTATCCAGCTGCATGTAGGCAAGCGGAACCCCCAAGCTAGCAAACTGATCCCTTACGGCCAGCAGCGTTCCCTGGTACCCCAGTTGGTGATCAAATCGGTAGTAATAATGTGCACCGTTGTCCGTCCAGTATCCAAATTTCGCAAGCAATACGTCCGCGTCGTTTTGCACGGGGCGTTTGTGCCCTAGCCTCTGTAGATTTGCACCCCACGCTTGCAGCGTATTGTTGATGCCCGTACCGAATGTAAGCAATGTTTCATGCCGAAAATTGGCAGGTAGTTCGGAAATACGATGATCGATTCCGCTGTACATCATTCCCGATTTGTCTTCGCCGAGCTCAGACACAAGGAAGTTATTAGCGGGAGATACCACGAGCGCGTGTTCATTGCGCGTGAAAAAGAGCCACGGCCCCAAAGAGTTAAGTTTGCCAAACTGAATTGGTGAGAAAGGAACATCCCTGTAGCTTGCCCGCAAGACGGTTGCAGGTTGCACTTGAAACACGGGGAACGAACGCATATTCGGGTCGGCTCGCTTATGCTGGTCAATGAGTAGAACAGAAGACTGCTTATCATACAGCCTTATGGAAGCCATCCTGCCGTTCTTGCCGAGCTTGGCGTCCAGCTCGTGGAATGCTCCAATGGCATCCTGTCCCCTACGAACATCAATGGCCGCGGGTGCAAATGGCAACTTACCCTTAAGTAGTAGAGCCGATGCCTTACTTTCAATGACGTAATTGCCAGAGGCAGCAATGGTCACCTCAACACCACGGTTTTGAACAGTTTGAGCAGTTTCGGCTTGCACCAATACCGGCAGGCAAGAAATAATGCAGACCCCAACGCCGAGCTTGGAAGCATCGCGCAGAAGCGATACAATTCCAAACAACGGGTCCGGCTCCAGACAGTACATTGTGCGCCTCCTCTTCAATATTCTGGTTTTTACCTATAACAGAGTAGCACAACGAACATTCCTTGCCCCGTTCAACAAACAAACTTACGTCCTTCAAGCCCACCTCCGCCCTCGCCTTCAACGAGCCGCGGTGAGCGACCGGGAGAGGGGTGGCGGCGCGAGCGGCCGGGGTGAGGCCACGCCACGTGAACAGCGCCAACAGGCTGTTGAACCTGCGCACTCTGCTACCCCTCGCTCAACGAGCGCAGCGAGTGCCCGGGAGAGGGGTCGGTGCGCAGCACCGGGGGTGAGGTCACGCCACGTGAGCAGCGCCAACAGGCTGTTGAACCTGCGCACTCTGCTACCCCTCGCTCAACGAGCGCAGCGAGCGCCCGGGAGAGGGGTCGGTGCTCACCGCCGG
>JAJYCW010000143.1 GCA_021777995.1 bacterium | reverse complement strand
TCAGAAAGATGGAAGGTGAAGCCTCTCATGAAGAACATCGTTCTACCTGCCGTGATTCTCATGGCATTACCCGCATTGGCTAGCGCAAGTGGTACCCAGCTTATTGCCAACGGCAACTTTGAGACAGGAAACCTGTCTGGATGGACCGTGGCAGTGCAGGGTAACCCATCCGACACGACCCATCAGGACGGCTTTTATAACATCAGCAACGGAGGTACAACCCCGATCAGCGGTAATCCTACTGACACCAATCCTGGTGGGGGCAATGACTTCGCTGTTTCGGATACCAACTATCCTGACGCCGTGGCACTTCTGCAGACGGTTGTTATCCCCAAGAACTACACTTCACTCAATTTGTCGTACGACATGTTCGTTAACGACTGGAGCGGCATAGGCCCGGTGGGCCAGAACTATGGCCTGGATTATACGGCAGCAGGAACGTTTAACGACATGCAGTATGCGCGTGTCGACCTGCTTTCGGGAACCGCTTCCGCGCTCTCCACCTCCGCCACCGATGTGGTACAGAACTTCTACAACGGTGTAGATAACGCGGGCGGAGTTCCGCCTAATCCCTGGGTGCAGTACTCGTTTAACCTGAACGGTCTCGCTGCGGGCACCTACCAGCTTAGGTTCGCCGAAGTCTCCAATAACCTCGCCATCAACATGGGCGTAGATAACGTCAGCCTCGTGGCAGGAGCTCCTCCGGCAGTGCCTGAAACAAGCAGTGCCCTCTGTATGCTCGGTATGGTGGGAGGATGCAGCCTCGTCGCCCGCAGAAGGAAAAGCGCCCGAGTTCGAACAGCATAGACGACTGCGACACTCCCGCGCCAGAATTTCAGCAGGGTGACACGCAGTAAAGAAACGGCTCGTAATTTCTAATACTTAATTTCCCACACGGATAATAGGAGTTTAACAAGGCATGGCATCAGAATCAGCGGACAGCATGGCAGAACAACTTTCACAGCTTAGAACCGACTTCGCACAGCTGCAGAGTGAGTTGCGGTTGCTACAGTCCGAAAACCTGCAAAGTGAGTTCAGAAAGTTACAATGCGCCCACGGTTCACTGGTTCGTAAAGTACGGGCAAGCGGTGCAGGCGTTCTCGCCATTTCGTGCATCTGCCTGCTGAGCAATTCGCTCCCTACCGCCTTTGCACAGGGGTACGGCACTACCTTACGATCCATTTTGCAGCGCATCACGGCTCTAGAGACCGCACAGAAAACGACCACAACAGCTATTGCCAGCCTAACCAGCAATGTAACGACGCTCAACACCAAAACCAAATACCTCACCACCGGCATCGACAGAAACGGCTATCCGGCAAGCTACTTCACAGCGTGCAATGTCTATATTCAAAACGGACTGGGCAGCACTTCTGGCATTCCCAGCGATCCGTTTTTATTAAAGGGCGAGAATCCTATTACCAATGGACTGGGAAACCTTATTATTGGTTACAATGAGCCTGCGCCCTACGACAATCCCACCGGATCACACCCTATAAATGGTCAATATAATGGCTCGCACAACCTGATAATTGGTGAAGGAAACCAATACAATTCAATATGTTCAATGATCGGTGGAACAGGGGACTATAGCGCAGCTCCTTTCGCCTCAGTTTTGAACGGCTCCAACAATGGTGCTTTGGCACTCAATTCCACCGTTTGTGGCGGCGTTGCTAACACGGTCACCAACATCAGTGGTACCGTTTTAGCGGGTGCTGAAAATGTTGCTAGTGGTCCATTTAGCTCCGTAAGTGGTGGTAACCAGAACAATGCATTTGGTGGGTTCAGTAGCGTTTCAGGAGGTGTGGTAGATACCGCATATGGAGATTATAGTTCGGTAAGCGGTGGTGGGTCGATTAAATTGTTTTCGCTTGAGGGCTGGGCCGGTGGCACTTACCACTCACCCTAGCCTGCCCGCGCAGGTGGGATGCTTGAACCGGTGTGAGGGAGTGTTCTGGAGCCAGGCTGCGGTATGCAGCCTGGCTCCAGACCGTGGTAAAAGCCTTAGGCAGTTAGAAGCCTAAGCTAAGCGCTTTCAGTTCACTGGCTAGGTCCTGCGGTGCCCAGTCGCTTTGATTGAAAGGCATGAGTGCCACAGTGAACTGAAACGTACCGGGCTTTAGTTGGTACTGCTCAAGGGGACCGGGGCCACAACTGGCGGTACCCAGCCCGCACATTGCGACGTCTAGGTTGAGGATCACCTCGTCGCGACGTACTAGTTCTGTTGTGTGCATCGCCGCCGTAAGGTCTGCACTGGTGTATCGTTGAGCGCTCATCCACAGAGGTGTAGTTGAGGCGGCGATCAGACCGGTACCACGACCATTGGTCAATGACACCCACTGTACCCCACCGCGAGCTCCATTCTCCTGCGGCATGATGCGCTCAACCATGGCCTCCTCTACGGTACTTTTCCATGCCCCCATACGGGCGCTGCGATCACGATCCGGGTAGTTCTCATGCGGCCCAAGTCCGCACCAGGCAAGTCTGTTGTACTGCACTGGCAAGGTGAGCGTGATACCAACCCGTGGAAGCATCTCCAGCTTTGCCAGGGTCTCGAGTGCGGTGGTAACGATTATAACTCCGCTGCCCATCAACATAACCTGCTGCTTCGCACTGAATGCCGGCATGTGCGATGGACCGGCGAGCACATGTTCTGCACTCAACCGAAAGGTATCTTTTTCTACGTCCCAATCTACGCGGGCAGCTCGTGCCACCGCCGAATGAAGACCAGCGTTGCGCCATGCCTCCACGTAAGGTTTGTCGTTATCAGTTGGAGCTCGCCACACGTGGTACCGGGGGCCCTCTAACAATAGCGGCGTATTCTGGTAACTATAATCGTCTACCGTTCCCTTCTCAAGGTTAAACCGCGCGTGGAAACCGGCACCTGATGCAATGGCAAACTTCTCGGCTACCGTTACTGCCATCGGGCGGTTGGCGCGGCCTAGCGTGGTGCCTTCCGGCGGTGTCGCAGCCGAGAGCACCCACTGGGTGCGGGCTATCTCAAAGCCTCGCGGTGCCCAGCTGCTTTCCGCGCTGGTGGTGAAGACAACGTCCAGCCAGCATTGACGCTGGTGTACCGCGGCTACATCGTCGATCGGCACCGTAATATCACCAGTACTGCCCGGTGCAAGGCCGCTGCAAGGCAGAATGCCCTGCCCCTCTATGCCTCGTTCGCTGGTAACCTTCCAGCTGATATCCAGGTGTGCAAGGCTCAAAAATGCGTAACGGTTCGTCAGTTTCAACCTTCCCGCAGCAAGGTCAATGGGCTCTACCAGCACCGGTTCCAGCACCTTCTTCAGCTCAATAAGGCCCGGTCCTGGGATACGATCTGGCGATACAAGACCGTCAATACAGAAGCTTCCGTCATGCGGGGTGTCGCCAAAGTCGCCGCCATAGGCAAACCACTCCCTGCCGTCCGGGGTAATCTGGCGCATTCCATGGTCCGCCCATTCCCACACGCAGCCGCCAATGAGGCGAGGGAACTGGTATATTGCATCCCAATATTCGCCAATGTTTCCAGGTCCGTTACCCATGGCATGGGCGTACTCGCACATAAAATAGGGCCGTGGATCATCGGTAACCTGCCCCATCTCCCGAACATGTGCTACCGACGGGTACATCTGGCTTACGATGTCGACACCCTCTTCATACTGTGCGCCTTCATAGTGAATGGGTCGACTGGAGTCGGCGGCACGGATCCATCGCTCCATAGCCCGATGGTTCTTGCCGTAAAACGCCTCGTTCCCCAGCGACCAGATTATTATGCAGGGATGATTGCGATCACGCTTGACTAGCCTTTCCGCCCTATCCACATAGGCGGCCTCCCACGCGGGGTCATCTGCCAGGCGGTTGTGATCTGGCGTCATACCAAAGCCGTGCGTCTCAAGATCGGCCTCGTCCACCACATAAAATCCCATGCTGTCGCACAGATCCAGCCAGTAGGGATCATTGGGATAGTGACTGGTTCGCACGGTGTTGATATTGTGCTGCTTCATAAGCACAGCGTCACGAAGCATTGCCTCACGCGTCACCGCATGCCCGGTATCCGGATCGATATCGTGCCTGTTGACACCCCGAAGCTTTACCGATCGGCCGTTTACCCACAACTGCTGGTCATGGATCTCGACAGAACGAAAGCCGACATTGACAGGAATCACCTGCAGGTAGTCTGTTTCACCCGACCACCGAATAAGTATCAACAGCCGGTAGAGCACCGGTGTTTCCGCCGACCAGAGTTGTGGACTATCTACTGTGCAGGCGGCTCGCAGTTCACCTGTAGAACCGCCCGCCAGGTCCGTTACCGTCCCCAGCGCAAATTCGGCTGTAACCGCGTCATTAGAATCCAACAGGCGGGCATGCACCTCAAAGGGTGAAGCGGCGGATGCGGAGCCATTAGCGACTTTGACGCTCACATCCAGTTCGGCGTTTTTGTAGTCGCCGTCGAGGTTCGTGTTAACGATGACATCCTCAACGTACAGCAGCGGAGTAACGGTGAGCGTAACATCACGAAAGATGCCGCTCAGGCGCCACATATCCTGATCTTCCAGATAGCTCCCGTCACACCATTGGTAGACCTGCACCGCAATGCAGTTGTCACCCGCGTGAACGAGCGTAGAGATGTCAAATTCTGAGGGCATGTGTGAGCCCTGGCTATAGCCCGCAAGCGTACCGTTAATCCACACGTAGAACGCGCTATTCACGCCGCCAAACTGCAACACTATGCGGCTGCCCAGCCATCTCTCGTCAATTTTAAAGGATCGACGATAGTGTCCTACCGGGTTCTCCGTAGGTACAAAAGGTGGATCTACGGGGAAAGGGTAGATTACATTGCAATAGTTCCGCTTACCATAACCGTCCATTTGCCAGTTGTGCGGCACCGATACCTTGTCCCACGATGAGTCGTCAAAAGCCTGCGACTCAAACCCGTGCGGCGCACCCGCTGGCGATTTTGAGTAGCAGAAAGCCCAGGTACCAGAGAGGCGCGAATGGAACGGCGAAGCGCCAACATTATTCGCCAGTGCAGCCTCTACCGACTGGTACTGCACAAACGACGTGTGGGGCGAAAGACGATTACGATGCAGCAATGCCGGGTTTTGCCAGTCGGGCAGCTGCCTGTCAGTTTGCGTCAATTAGATGATCCTCTTTAAGATGTCGTCCGGTGGCTGCAATTTACATTAGGCCAACTCCACAGGACTGTAACCGATTCGATGCGCAAATATTTTACCTAAATCGACGCACCTATGCACTAAGTTCTATGGGGAATGCGTACGGTGGTCTCCCAATAAGGTGCTGTGCATCGGCAATTGCGCTGAACCAGGGTTGCACCGGCACCTAGTCTTAGGTTGCAGAGGGTCTATAAGCCGGGTTCTGTATTTGTGTGGTCATCTCTCTGGGAGACCGGTTACCCGATCCCTCGTGCGGTCAACCCGAAGGGTCCGCGGGCAGCATCAACCCCTTCTTCTTTGACCTTGCTCCCAATGGGGTTTACCAGGCCGATGTGTCTCCACACCGCCGGTGCGCTCTTACCGCACCATTTCACCGTTGCCGCGTTTCTGCGGCTGTGTCATTTCTGTGGCACTTTCCGTCGGGTTGCCCCGCCCGGACGTTATCCGGCATCGTGCCCTATGGAGCCCGGACTTTCCTCTGCAGCGAACTGCAGCGACCACCCAACCCTCTGCGCACCCAATATAGCACGGTGGGTTAAACAACGTCAACCCGGGCGCCGGCTACCGGATAGATACAGCAGGAAACCCGGCGACTGAACGCGAATAATCCTGTGCCGATAAGTAAACTCTCTGCTTCAATCGGCGCTATGTAACCTCACAATCCTGCCCTGCTGCAAAGGAATCACTGGCGTTATGGACGTTTTCAAAATGCGGGAACACATCATCAACGAATACGCCGCCTATGTGCGTGGATTCATGACTTGTTGCCCCGCACAGCACATCCACTGCATTGCTTGGCGGCACGTTCACCAGCTTGTTGGCGCTGCTCACGGTGAGTGACCTCTCCCCGGCCGCTCGCGCGTCCACCCCTCTCCCGGGCAGTCGCTACGCTCATTGAGCGAGGGGTAGCAGAGCAGCCAGTTTCCACAGCTTGTTGGCGCTACGAAGCAGTCACGCCCTCCGTACCCCTCTCTCAGCGCCAGAGGCGCGCCCGGGAGAGGGGTCGGTGCAAAGCACCGGGGGTGAGGTTATGCTCGCTACGCTCCTTGGGCGATGGGTAGCAGAGGCGAGGCTTTAAGGTGGGTCATAAGGCGAGCAGTTGTATTCATTAAGGTCCATAAGCAGTGTAAAACAGGTCAGGTAGGTAGGATCGAGGTTAAAGTGCTATTATGGTTTTGGGCGCTTACACATCCCCGCAGAATTTCTATAGAATTCAGATCCAAGTCATGGTGCCTTCATAAAGATCCACCTAAACAGATGCCACACCGTAGAGGGTAAATAATACTCATGTACATAGTCGCCGCAAAAACGATAGTCGGTCGAGCTTTATACCTTTCTGGATTATTCCTACTACTCTGGTCCATTCATCACGGTGATTTTATGATCCCAGCTTTAGCGCCGTTATTTATACCTTCCGAATGGTTAACTTCAAAGATTGTGAAAGGATCCAGCACAGGTCCAAGAGTAAGGAACTGGTATGCTATTCACCTGGTTGACAAGGGGTCGCGCATTGTAAGCCGCAAGATTTCCCTCTGGCCCTGGCATAAGGACGAGGAAGTGGAACTACTTGCAGTCGGTAATAGCAACTATGTTTTGCAATGCGGTAACCGTGTGCACAACGTCTCGAAGGGTGATTTACAGGCAACACGAATACTACAAATGCTTCAAGAAAGGGGCAAGACGGGGAGCTATATCGAAAATCTGCCGTTTGATTACGCCGTCCTAAGGGACGAGGCCTACGCACGAGGCGACCACAAGGGCCTAAGAACGATGCTAAGCGAGCACGGTATAACTACCTCAAATGAACGACGCCTACTGTTGACGTGCTACATGGTTGAAAAAGATCTAACGTTTTCGCAACTGATCCAGGAGGGTAACTGGCGGGAGCGAAAGCTATTGTTGCGTGAATCTGCGCCGCCTACAAACAAGGCAGAGTTGTTGCACCCGACGGAGGAAGCCACCGTCGGATCGCTAGGCAATGGCACTGAGCTATCGCCTCCCTCATTGGATTCGAACGACGCAGTTCAACAGCGAGTCAGCACCGGCAACTAGTCCCCAGCGGACATCCTTAGGCGGCACGCATCGTACTTAGTCCATGTTAATGGTGCCGCACTCCGTACCCCTCGCTCAGCGCCACAGGCGCGCCCGGGAGAGGGGTCGGTGCAAAGCACCGGGGGTGAGGTTATGCAAACAAACCAACAACTACCAACCTACCAACGTCATTACGTGGCACAACACAGCGGCTGGATGCCATCCAGGCAGCTTCACCAGCTTGTTGGCACTACGAAGCAGTCACGTCCTCCGTACCCCTCGCTCAGCGCCAGAGGCGCGCCCGGGAGAGGGGTCGGTGCGAAGCACCGGGGGTGAGGTTACGCAAACGGAGAGGCGCACCTGCTAGTTCGCCAACCAGCCGCCGGGTCCGCCGGTGCCCGTCGCGGTTCCGGCGCCACCTCCCAACTGACTCGCGTCCAGACTATTCACCAGCGTTACCTGAACACTGTGCCCTGCAATCGCGTCGTACATTGCGACAAAATCGGCATTAATCACGATTGCCCCGGCGGCATGCGGTACAGGAGCGCGCTGCAGCTTTACGTGAGGCAGCCACACCTCCAGGGTAGCGGCAGTGCCGCTGGTGCCAACCAGCCCGCCCGTGACCTTGAGGTTAATCGCACACTGACTGAAATTCATGAGCGCAGCCGGCAGGTTCATATCCTGGTACAGGCATACCAGTCTTCCGGTTACGGTAAACTCGGCACAAAGTATGGCGCCAGGATCGTAGCCGCTGCCCGCTATCTGGCGGCTGTCGATCGCCCGTTTCAACACAACCCGTGTACCTGGCAGAAGCTGCACGGGCACCACCACACCGTTAACCGATAGAAATCCGCCCACAATCTGCGTACCCACCCCCATTGCGGCGAAGACCAACGGTCCGTTCCCGCTGGAACCGCCCTGCACATCCACAAACGAGGGCAACGGGTTTTGAATCACCGTCTTCACACCATCACCACCCATCTGCACGGGCAATATTGCTGGCAGCGCGCCAAATTGAATAGATCGGCTGACGCCACTGGAATCTGGGTAACTATTAGGTATCTGCCGATGCGCGACGATCGACATCACCGCAGTGACTATCTCGCCAAAGTCTAGTGTCACCTCCTCAATCACCGCGCCACTGGTTAGACGTCCGTTGGTGCCATCACCCGTCTGTTCCTCCACCGTAAACGAAGGTACGGACTTCCCCGGCGTCATTACGTGCCTGAACATGGCCGGAGAATGACTTGCATCTTGCGCCTGCACCAGCGCCTGAATATCCCGACCAAGAATTCCGAGCATCGGGTAGTAGAGATTCTCGCTATCGGCCCGCACACTGAGTTCGCCTTTGTACTGCTTGCCTACCAGGGTGATACGCTTCTGCTCCACCATGCCGTCAATCTCCGGCTTTAGGTCGAGAAGGGGTTCGCCAGAAATGCCATTTCCTGGTTCGATGGCGCAAAATCGCATGGGGTTAGTGGATGGGATACCCGCAACGTAAGGCGCTGCAGACCCGGAGAGCGGTACGGAACAGAATACAGACTCTACTGCCATCCCTACCGCCCCACTCATGCCGCTGAAAGCCATGTATTACCTCCTGTCGCGTAACGCCGCCTGCCTGGTTTAACACGCCTTACGCATTTGGGTGTAGAATAGTGGAAATTACACGGAGTTTAACTAGCAGATGCCTCTGCCACCCCTCATTGTGGTGCCCACTTTCAACGAAATTGAAAACCTGCCAGAGCTCATCAGCCGCATTTACCAGTCGATACCTACGGTACACCTATGGATTGTGGACGATGCCTCACCCGACGGTACAGCCGATGCCGCCGAGAAGCTGCTGGCCGGACACACTGGCGCGCTGGTGTACCGGCGAACAGGGGAGCG
The DNA here is from genome assembly GCA_021777995.1 of bacterium. Taxonomy (GTDB): domain Bacteria; phylum Armatimonadota; class Chthonomonadetes; order Chthonomonadales; family Chthonomonadaceae; genus JAJZFK01. Next base: position 775 of record JAJYCW010000143.1, on the reverse strand, counting down.
CGGATTGGGCCGGGCCTACTGTGATGCCTTTCAGAAGGCACTATTGGCCGGTTATACCACCATCGTACAGATGGACGCCGACCTATCCCATGATCCAGCCCACCTGCCAGCATTGATTGCGGCCACGGAAGCCAGTGATCTCGCCATTGGCTCCAGGTACATACGGCAAGGCGGCGTGCGGGCTTGGCCCATGCGGCGTGTTCTCCTTAGCCGCGGTGCAAACCTCTATGTGCGACTCATCACGGGTCTACCCGTAAACGATGCGACCTCCGGATTTCGCTGCTGGAGTTCGAAAGCACTCGCGGCTGTCAATCTCTCTACCATGAACGCCCGCGGATACGCTTTTCAGGTGGGAATGGCGTATCGAGCCTATCACGCGGGTGTGCGCCTTACCGAGGTGCCCATCATCTTTACAGATCGAAAGCTGGGCAGCTCAAAGCTGAGCGGGACCGTATTCCGGGAATCTGTACTGGTTCCCTGGCTTCTGCGATTTGGTCGCGGCTAAGCGCTAAAGCGAATTCGCACTGGCAGCACTGCTACTGCCTCAGCACTCATCTGGCTGCCGCTCCCGGCACTGGTCATCCACCTCCGAGCCTCCATCTCGCCTCCAGCGGCAGGCGCGACTCTCAGTTCGTACCACCAGCCAGGTTCCACCATATGCCCAGCCAATACCGACCGGATATTGGACGCAAGCTGATCACGCTGCCGCCGCGCATCAGATCGTACCGGGGCGCTGCACGCCACCACCAGCTGGATTATAGATAGGAAGAGATCG
>JAJYCW010000142.1 GCA_021777995.1 bacterium | reverse complement strand
CTATATGCCTTTCCACAAGTTACACGTGGAAAAAGGTGGGCGATACTTACCTCGTCTACTCTCGCGCATGGGCCCAGGACCGGCAGGCAGATATTCCTCAGCACCTGTTGGACGCCTGGAACCAATCAATATCAGAACATGGTTACGTTACGCTCCACGTTTTGGGGCAGATGAGTCGAATGGACACCTGGCAGATGCCTACCATCACGTACGCTACTGGTTTCCAACTAGCTCACCGCCAGATATTCCACTTTTTGGATACGCTAAGTTCACCCGATCTGCAACAATCCTCTCAACCGCCTGGTTTTACTTACTATCCCACGCGGCTAGCGGAAAACTTGCTGGATAAGATAGATCCGGGACAATTGACCATACCACCTTACAATATAAAGACCCACATACGCTCTGACCCAGGTAAGGTAACGCCAGACCACGCCACCGTGATTATCGTAGATTCAGTGGGCAAGGTAATTGCAGCAATCCGTGAGCCCCTTACGTTCTTCCTGAAGTACGAGGACGACCTTGTCGGGCCGGCGCATGCCACAGCAATGGCGGGGTAACAATCCTGCTGAAGGATGTTGGTAAGTCGGAAATGCTGCGCCAGCCAGTGGCAGTAACCGCGACCAATGGGTGATAGCAGTAAAAGGCGGCGCCAGAGCGTATCCCGCAGGTTAGGCAGTTCCGACCGCGCGTTACGATGCAACGTTCTATATGCGCCGCCTCAAAATTATCGCTAACATTGGCAAAACCGTGCAGTTGAAGGATTACGTGTGTACAATATAAGGGACTGTTATAACCGCCCACCATGGTTTCTCAAGGTCGTGACCGCCCCGAGCCAACGCGGGTTGTGACGTTGTGGTACTTGGCGAACTCGCAATGCTATGCACAACGATGTGAAACAGGTACCCAACCCACTCAGGCATGCCACACCGGGATTTATAATGTGCTCATTGTTGGCGCAGGTCCGTAGGACCAGGCCCGATTCAACTCACACCCATTTAGGAGCGAACCCTTACATGCCACCAGAATCACCGAGCCCGGATCACATTCTGCAAACGGGAATGGCATTTTTTGCCTCAAAAACATTACTAAGCGCCGTGGAAATGGAACTGTTCACCGAACTAGCTCACGGCCCTCATAGTTTGGACTCGCTAACGGGACGGCTGGGGCTTCATCCACGCTCATCGCGCGATTTTCTCGATGGGCTGGTAGCGCTGGGTTTTCTCAATCGCCACGACGGCCTCTATTCTAATACGCCGGCAACCGACACATTTCTAGACAAAAACAAGCCCTCCTACATCGGTGGGATTCTTGAAATGGCAAATAAGCGCCTGTTCCATCACTGGGGTAACCTGACGACCGCACTGCGGACTGGCGAACACCAGAACGAGGCGAGCAGTGAACAGGACACTTTCACTTCTCTCTACGCCGATCCTGCACGATTAAAGGGCTTTCTAAGGGCGATGACGGGCATCAGCCGTGGAGCTAACATGGCCATTGCCGCAAAGTTGCCGTGGAACAAATACACAACCGCTGCAGATTGTGGCACCGCACAGGGCGATCTCATTGTACAGATTGCCCTTAAGCATCCCCACATTGAAGGAATTGGTTTCGACCTTCCCGAGGTTGCACCCACCTTTGAGGAGTATGTAGCAGCTAACAATCTGTCATCGCGAGTGAAATTTCAGCCGGGCAGTTTCTTTGAGCAACCGCTGCCCAAAGCAGACGTAATTCTTATGGGCCACATTCTTCACGACTGGAACCTCGACCAAAAGCGCCTGCTGGTACGTAAAGCGTATGAAGCACTTCCCAAAGGGGGTACATTCGTCGCTTACGATTGCATCATTGATGACGACCGCTGTAAAAACGCCCAGGGCCTCATGATGAGCCTCAACATGCTGATCGAAACACCAGGAGGATTCGACTACTCCGGTGCAGACTGCATAGGCTGGATGCAGGAAGCTGGCTTCCGTGAAACCCGTGTGGAGCATCTCGTGGGACCAGATTCGATGGTGATCGGCATAAAATAGGCCCGTATCCGCCCGAAGCCCACGCCGAACGGGCGGAAAAAACCGTTACACAATGATTGTGGTTACTTCTGGTAAATGAAAATGCACAGGGCTAGTCGCCGCCCCTGCCCATAGCGGCGCATAGCTGCCTCTGCACTTGGGCCACCAAACAGAGGCCAATGGTGTGCAGGGCCTGGTTAACCCTTTCAATAGTATCAGGCAACTTGCAAAACTACTCGACACACATGGTTGTCCTGCGGCTGAGACTTTAACCACCGTTGCAACGCAGCCTCAGTGCGAATAATGTGCACAAGGTGGGTTGTTGGCCTTTCACCGGTTTATTGTTTCACACGCCAAACAGCGAAATTTGCTTTCGGCGCCACGGATGAGCACGGCTTGTACGAAGGTAGTAAATGAGCACCCACCGCGGCCGCGACAGGTTCAGTTCATCGCATAACTCGACTACAGGTGGCAGAAGGCGAACAACGAGTCCCCTGGAACCGCGTGCAGCGAGCCTCGCGGTCTCCAGGCGCAACACTGCTGCCTCACCCGGCTTGCACCTGCGCCCCGCTGCCATGTACCTGGCAAACCGCACTGCATCGCGGACATGGCGGTCCACCCCCTGCGTAGCATACTCCTCGCCATATATCCAGAACGCCTTACGAAACTCGCCTTGCATCACAGCAACCGAAAGTGGGAGAAGTTTCTCTACTTCATTAAGCCTTTTGGCGGCTAGTGAAGTGGCAAATCTCGATATTGTCGCGGGTGCTATGGCAGCCAGTGAGGCTGCGGTATCAGGGGTAAGGTGGTGACGAAGGCAGAACGCGTCCAGATCTTGTTCGCGCTCGTTTCGTGCCCTGGCACTGGTATAGAGCAGCGCAAGGATCTGCTGCAGTTCACCTAGAGGCATACTTCTGCCAAACCGACCGTGCACGGTCTGTTTCTGCCACGACGCTGGTGAAGGTTGGTAATTTCTCGTCGCGCTCAAGGATGACTCCTGCGATCTGCCTGTGCCCCAACGTCCACTCCAGGAGCTGCCATACCTCCTCTGGCACCGCGGTAGAGTGTGTATCCTGAAGCGCTCCGTGGCTCCATTCACCCCCCGCGATGTGAAGCTGCACCACCTGATCCAGTGGGTATTGCTCCAAATGCTCCTGCGCGGAATACCCATGGTTCACAGAATTCGTATAGATATTGGTTAAATCGAGTAACAGCCCGCACCCAGTTCGATTTACAACCTCATTCAAAAATTCTGCTTCACTCATTTCAGCACCAGGCAATTCCATTGGCGCGGTTATATTCTCCAGTATCAGCAAGGTTTCTGCTCTATCCTGCACCTCATGCACATGCCGACAGACAACGCTCAGCGCTTCCCTCGTAAGCGATATCGGCGCCAGGTGCCCCAGTTCTATTCCACCCGCCCTGGAGAATGCCAGGTGGTCGCTAAACCACGGTGGCTCCAATCGTCGGATGAGAGAACATAAACGGCGGACATAGCGGCCATCCAGAGCATCTGCACCTCCCAATGAAAGATTTAGGCTGTGCGGTATGAGCGTATAATGAGCGTGCAACAGCTCCAGTTCTTCGGCTCGTTCGGGGATCTCCTCCAGATAGTGGTCGGATAGGATTTCCAGGAAATCCATGGTCCGGGGATTGAGAAATAGGTCGGTGATGTACGGCCTTCGAAAACTAAACCCCACACCCAGTGCAGGTACATTGTCAGCAGTCACGTTCCACCGCCGCAGCCACCACAACCGCCGCACCCGCCGCAGCCTCCGCAGCTTCCTATGCCTGCACAGCTGGAGATGCCGCCAGATTCGGACCAGCCCGAGTGAAGAGGCGTTTTGATAAACAAGGTGATAGGATCGTACTCCGCACCCTCTAAGGTGGATACACCCAAAATGGCACCCAACAGAAGACTTGGTGGTATGGTTGATCCATTAATGGGTGCAATATCGTCGCTGCGAAGTTTCGAATACGCAGTCTGTAGTCGTCTCAAATACCGCTGCCCCCTGCGGCTCTGCTGTTTTGGGAAGCAGTAACGGATTACCATTGCAGGTTCAATAACCAGAAGTATGATTAGAAAGCCCACGTTGTGGTGGCCATTACTCAGGGCTGTAATGAGCTTGAACGCACCCAGCGCCGCGACCAGGAGAGCCGCGATTGCCATGACCACCACGCCAGCGATGCGCTGATTGTGGTTTAACAGTAGGCGGTTATGGTACAGATCACGTTTGAGCGGCGTACACAACGTCGAGATATTTTGCGCAATTCCCGGTAGCACACTACGTTGTTGTGGTGAGGAAAACTGACTCCACACTGCAGTTTGAATAATGCGGGCGTCTGTTCTTGGCGGATGTTGCGATCCCTGAAATGTACGCAGCGATCCAGTTCCAACCTTCAGGTAACCCTCTTCCACCAGTTGCAGTACAGCCAGTTTCGTTACAGCGCGAGGCCCTCCTCGCAAATAAGCGATCTGGTAGGGATCTGGGGGCGGTGTTACAGGCGGCAACGGCGCCGTTTCATATTGCAGCACAGCTGTAACAAGGCGCGCAACGACTATGACCAAGATGCATGCCAACATGTAAAACAGTAGAAAAAGAGGCCCGTACATGTTTCCTATCGCTTGCAACATCGGCCAAACACCTCTCTATGAATACAAATATCAAGCGCCTTACGGGTTACCAGACGAGCGGGTTGACTAACCGGTTTCAACGTGGCGATCCAGGCTTCAACCCCGCCGCTACCAGGCGGCAATAATTTCTGCGGGAAGCCTTTCAAAACTGGTGGTCACCTGCCAACGCTATTTTGTTAATGGATGGGCCATTTCCTCTAAGTCATCGCCTGCTGCTGGCAAGACTCCACCTGCCTCCGTACTTCATTTGGTATTTTGCGCAGGAATACCAATCGTTTGTTTATAACATAACGTTCAATATTGATTCCCCTGCCTTGGGTCATACCCATGCAGAACAGGAGGTTTGCGTTGAAGTTGAAGCACTTTTTGCTGGCTGCGGCAGTTGCGACGGGTTTGGCTCTAGCAGGTACAGGTGTCAGAGCACAGGCTTTTCGGCCACCTGCGGTTCCGCTTATTACGAGCGACCCGTACTTATCCGTGTGGTCGGAAGCAAACGAACTTACCGGTGACGTCACCCGCCACTGGACACACCACCCCATGCCACTCGTAGGTCTTATTAGGGTGGACGGTAAGGTACTCCGGCTCATTGGCAACCAGCCATCCAGTGTGCCGGTGATGCAGCAAACCGGTCTTAAAGTTACTGCCACGCGGTCCATATATTGGTTCAACGGTGCGGGAGTCACGGTGATGTTAACATTCATGTCACCGGCACTCCCAAATGACTTGCCGGCACTCACTCTACCGCTAAGCTACGTCACCTGGTCTGTGCATTCGTCCGATCACAAACAACACACGGTATCGCTCTATTTTAGTGCAAGCAGCTATCTTTCGGTGAATACCGGCGACCAGCCAATCGTTTGGAAGCGGCGTAAGATGGGCAAGCTTACCGCTCTGCGCATGGGTACCGCCGCCCAAACGATCTGTGTTCCGATGGGAGATGACGTGCGGATTGACTGGGGCTACGCGTATGTTGCCGCACCCAGTGCCGAATGCGAAACCGCTGCACTGCCAAATTCAATCGCTGTGGACTCTTGGATAACTATGGGCAGGCTGCCGCATCACGATATGAGCCACCACCCAATTGCGCCGGACCTAAACCACCCGGTCATGGCGCTCAGCCTTCCACTGGGCAAGGTGGGCACACGCTCAGTATCTCGCACAGTCATCGTTGCATATGACGAGCTCTACAACATTAAATTTTTTGGCAAATTGCTACGCCCGTACTGGCGAAGAGATCACATCACTTGCTCCCAGATGTTGCAGCACGCATACGGTGCCTATCCAGTGCTTGCCCACAAATGCATGCAGTTTGACGCCGCCATTCATAACGACCTGACCAGAGTAGGTGGCAGCAAATATGCGCAGATTGCGGAGACTGCTTACCGGGAATGTCTTGCAGGTACCGGTATCTCCGTAGACAGCCACGGCCAGCCTTTGCTGTTCACTAAAGAAAACACTAGCAACGGTGACATCGCTACCGTAGACGTCATCTTTCCCATGGACCCTGTTTGGGTACTTCTTAGCCCCACGCTCGCCAAGGCTTCTCTTGTCCCGGACCTGCTGTATGCCGCCTCTAATCACTGGAAATTCCCCAATGCACCGCATGACATTGGAACGTATCCGGTCGCCATGGGCAGAGACGACGGCGGCGAAGGAATGCCCGTTGAGGAGAGCGGAAATATGCTCATCCTTTGCGATGCTATCGCGCAGGATGACGGAAACGCAAAGTTTGTTTCACCATGGTGGCCCAAGCTCACTCAGTGGGCAAACTACCTGAAAAAGTATGGTCTCGATCCTGAAAACCAGCTTTGCACCGACGACTTTATGGGGCATTTGGCTCACAACGCAAATCTCTCAGTGAAGGCAATATTGGGCCTAGCCGCGTATGGCGACCTTTGCCGCATGAGGGGCGATACCAGAGACGCGAACGCATTCGCTCATCTCGCGCGTGTAGATGCTGCCCATTGGGTCAAAGTTGCGGATGCCGGCACACACTCGCTGCTGGCGTTTGATAAACCAGGTACGTGGAGTCAAAAGTACAACATGGTGTGGGACCGCATTCTAGGTCTTCATATCTTCTCCTCGGCAGTGCAGGCGAGGGAAATTAAGTGGTACAAATCTGTGATGGAACCATACGGCGTTCCACTCGATTCACGTACGCACATTACAAAATCGGACTGGTCGACGTGGGCAGCCTCCATGGCCACACGCAAGTCCGATTTTGAAGAGCTATTCAACCCGATATACCGCTACTTCGACAATACCACCACGCGGGATCCGCTGGCCGACTCCTACCTTGCCAATGATGTTCATAGCGGCGGTATGCACGCCAGACCCGTAGTTGGCGGGTTCTTCATCCGTATGCTCACCAATAGGACGATCTGGCACAGATGGTCCTCGCAGGACAAGTTGAAACCGCATGGCTGGGCACCGATTCCACCGGCCCCGGTTCTCAAGACCGTTATTCCCGCCGGTAACCACGGATCTGAACTGTGGCGCTATACCACCGACAAACCTGGCAGCAACTGGACATCACCAACCTACGATGATGCTTCATGGGCGAGTGGCAAGGCAGGTTTTGGCACCGGCGGTACTCCGGGGATAGCAGTTCATACAAATTGGAACACCGACGATATCTGGATCCGACGGCAAATCACGCTACCGAATCATCCGCTGAAGAACCTCGTGTGGTATGTGTTCCACGACGAGGACGTGCAGATCTACGTGAACGGAGTACTGGCAGGTGAGGAGGCAGGATTCATTACAGATTACGAAGCAATGCCCATTTTTCCACAGGCTCTCAGGCTTCTTAAGCCAGGAGCCACGGTTACGCTCGCAGTACATTGTCATCAGACCACGGGAGGGCAGGGAATTGATGTTGGGCTAGATGAGGAGTTGAAAGCACCCTAGCCTTGAGCGGATCGCCATGTAAGTAGTGGGCGCTGGATGTTAAATCCAGCGCCCGCTCTTTGCACGTGGGCCATCGATCCGGCAATTATTTATATAGTGGCCCGAATGCCTGACAGGCGAGGTAATCTGCAGCCTGCCCGTCCATGCTTCCAAATCGCATCCATGCGGTCGGTCGCATCACTCGCTCCTCCGGCACGTTATGCATCTCAACCGGTATACGGAGTACTGAGGCAAGCGTTATGAGGTCGCCACCCACGTGCCCATAGCAGATTGCTCCGTGATTTGCACCCCAGTGGGCCATTACGCTATACACGTCCTTAAAGGCACCAGTCCCAGTAATTACCGGTACGAACCACGTCGTTGGCCAGGTGGGATTTGTTCGTGCATCCAATACGTTGTGAACCCCATCGGGCAGATCTACCGTAAAGCCTTCGGCTATCTGTAGCACGGGTCCCAGGCCCTCCACCAAATTCAACCTGCACATGGTAACAGGCATACCACCCAATGTAAGAAAATCGGTGGACCACCCACCCCCTCTAAAGTACTCACTTATTCCAGAACACCAACTTGTAGCCTTCAAACAACCATCAATCTCTGCTTGCGTAATCTCAGTGAATGGTTTCAGTACCGGTTTCCCATCTCGGCTCTGCATTCCCGTCCAGTCCAGCGCGGAGGGTCCCGAGTTTATGAGGTGGATAATACCCCCTTGTGCTAAACCTGTTAGGGTGTGACCGGTTACGCGCTTTACCGCATCCGGGCTCCAGTACGTGCGTACATCCGCAAATAGTTGCGCCGTGCCAGTGAGAAGGTGGCCAAACAGCATTGAGACTGCATTAAGTGAGTCGTTCTCCGTGGCGACGATGTAAGGCTGTCGCACACCATCCCAATCGAAAGAAGAGTTTAATATTGCCTCGAGAAAGTCGCCGTTAGGGAAGGTGTCTGTCCATTGACGTTGCCCCTGAAACCCGCCGGCAATGGCGTTATGCCCTTCTGACTCTTCTATATAGCCCATAGTTTTGAGCACGGGATTTCCCACCATAAGGTCCCGGGCAATGAGCGCCATTTTCACACAGAATTCCCAATCCGCGTCCTTTTGTGCGCGCGTCCTGCGGCTTTCCTCCGGGTTGGGGTCCAGACCCTCGGGGCAGTTGGCCTTTGTCCACGCTAGTGCACGTTCGTATTCGGCGTGGTCATAAATGCCATTGTTTATACGCCGCAGGAATTCCACCATATCTACCGATTCGCTGCGCATTCCCAAATACTTCTCAAAAAAGGTCGCGTTTACAATCGAGCCTGCAATCCCCATCGATACCGAACCCATGGCCAGATAGGAGTGCCCCTTCATAGATGCCGCCGCGATTGCAGCACGTGTAAACTGAAGCAACCGGGCCTGCACATCGGCAGGAACCTGTGTATCACCGCTATCCTGCACGTCGCGCCCGTATATGCCGAATGCAGGAAGACCTTTCTGATTGTGGCCTGCAAGGGCAGCGGCGAGGTAGACAGCTCCTGGACGCTCAGTACCATTGAACCCCCATATGGCCTTTGGCATGTGCGTATCCATGTCTATCGTTTCGGAACCGTAGCACCAGCATGGCGTAACCGTAAGAACCGCGCCGACGTTTTCGCGGGCAAACTTCTCAGAGCTGCGCGCGGCCTCTGCAGCGCCTCCAATACACGTGTCTGAAATGACGCACTCTAGTGGCAACCCACATGCGTGATGAACGTTGGCAGACAAAAAGGCAGCGGCGCTGTGTGCCATTGCCATCACAGTAGCTTCCAGCCCCTCGCGCACTCCCCCATAGCGTCCGTCAATGGTAGGGCGTATGCCAAGTTTCGGCAGGCTTCTTTGCAGTCGGTGCGTCGCAGCAGGTTGGTTTGCTTCCAATATCGCGTTCTCCTCTATCCTCACATTATCTCAATCGCTATCACGGTTCTACGAGGTCCCCGGTATTTCCTTCACCCAAAAAATTACCAGTTTTTGCCCTCAGAATTACCAGAATCTGGCCGATTATCAACAGAGCGTTTGCAGGAGGTTACAGAACATGGATGTCAATTCAAACAGGATTATAAGATTTCAGGAAACAATTATCGCGGCACTACTGGTAATTTCACTAACTGGATGCGGGAGCGGTGGTGGCTCTGTTGCTGGTCTGGTTCCCACCAGCAAAACTACCACAGGCACTACTGCGGTGGGCGCTGGCTGTAGAAACACATCATATACCCCCAACTTTGCTAGCGGAGTCGATCCCGCCACGGGTCAACCGAACCGACTCTACCACTGGAACCATTTTCCACTAAAGCT
>JAJYCW010000141.1 GCA_021777995.1 bacterium | reverse complement strand
CTATATGCCTTTCCACAAGTTACACGTGGAAAAAGGTGGGCGATACTTACCTCGTCTACTCTCGCGCATGGGCCCAGGACCGGCAGGCAGATATTCCTCAGCACCTGTTGGACGCCTGGAACCAATCCATATCAGAACATGGTTACGTTACGCTCCACGTTTTGGGGCAGATGAGCAGTATGGAAAAGTGGCAGACGCCTACGATAACATACTCTACCGGCTACCAGATAGCCCACCGGAAGGTCTTTTCATTTTTACACACGCTAAGCTCAAGCGACCTGCAGCAGACTTCTCTGCCACGAGGATTCACCTATTTTCCTACCCGATACGCAACACGCCTTTTGTGGAAGATTGACCCTGCGCAAATTACCATTCCGCCATACAATGTCAAGACCCGTGTTCGCAGCAGCAGTAAGACGCGGCTTCCAACACACGTAACTGTCATCATCACAGACTCTCGCGGCACATCAATCGCGGCGATAAGGCAACCGCTCACAGGCTTCTTGAATGAAGAAGATAACCTTGTACCGCCAGCACAACGCCCTGCGGATACTGCAAAGGAGCAAAATTAGCGCAGCATATACAGCTTATACTCTTTACCGACGTGGGGCCGCTGCCGCTGCATCCCAAGCCGGTGCCTACCGGACTTCAACCGGGCTTTTACGTACACGTCACCGGCACGCCGGCATCCGTAAAGACTATCCAGTTTATAGCCGCTTATCCTTACCTGGGAAAGCTGCGCGTAACGCCCTGGACCTTCCAGGCAAAAATGGGGCAGAACTACCTCTCGGTCGCATCTAAGTGACTATAGGCTTACCACGTGCGCACAAAAATGTTGCAAGTCGGTGTGAATTATTTCACACCCTTTGTGTGGAATAATTCACACCTAGCTTTTCTAATTTGTATTATAATAAAATTGGTTTGAGAAGGCGCCTGACGACCGGCCACGAATGCCGGTCCTCTGCGTCCTCTGCGTCCTCTGCGTCCTCTGCGTCCTCTGCGTCCTCTGCGTCCTCTGCGTCCTCTGCGTCCTCTGCGTCCTCTGCGTCCTCTTGGAAGGATGACAGAATATGAAAGGAACCTACTACTATGCAGAGTTTGCGTAACTGTCTCGGTGAAACCACTGCACTTTGCCGCTTCCGGGCAGCACTTGTTCTCGTCGCTTTGGGAATTGTAACGCTATTAGCTCCACGATCCGCAGCAGCCGAGCAGGCTTGGTTTTCCGGCTCAAGCATCGCGCCAGGCTCGCACGTCGCGCTGAACGCCAAATACACGCTCACCGTAACGGGTGATGCAGGGCCCAACGGCGTCTACACGTTGAACATTCTGGATGTTACCACTGGTGGTCAATTTAGTTGGTCCGCCCACGGCGTTGGTCCGTCGGCGATTCACACGTTTACCGTAAAGAACCAGGCAGACGGCTCTTATTGGTGGACACCAGGTATGAGAGACGCATACGATCACACGCTCATCTGGTACTACGAGATGTACGGCGCGTTTACAACTCCTTAGTTCCTAGGTTGTGCGAAGAGGCTGGCGCAACCGCCTCTTCGCGAGTTAACAACGAAAGGTCCTGTCGCCATGAGTGTCTACCGGCTTCCACTTAACCTCTGCCTGGCCCTGTTACTGTTCGTGCTCAACCCACTCCTCTGCGCATCGGCAGCAGTAAGCACCACCAAGGTCACCTACTGGGAGTCCAAAACCGAGGTTACCGGGCCCTCACAGTATTTTAATCTAGACTATTTCTCGTCCAACCCACATGGTTCCCATGTGCAGCTCTATATACGTAATGGCAAATCTACCGTGCAATTTATCCAGGAGAATGGAATCAAATGGGTGATCATCAATCACACAGCAAAAATAGACATGCCAGTCCTTGTCGCACGAATTCAAGTGCTCCTCAAGCGGCTGGGTAAAAAGCGGGTAAAACAGCTCTCATACTGGCCGGTAAATGAACACGACTACCCATACAGGCGGCGAACCTATTTCCAACCAAGCATCACCACCGGAATGTACCTAAATAACACCGGTGATCTCACGCTCGTTAGACGTACAAACTACCTGGGGCATCCTTGCGTCGTCCTTAAAAGCCCCGCGGGCCCGGGTGACAATGGAACCAACCACTTCGAATATTGGATGGATCGTCACACCCATATGATATGGCGTGTCGACTATATCTTCGTTCCGGCGGCCGACAATGCGGCCCCACCATCGCGACAAACCAGCCGTATACTCTGGCTCAAGCGGATCAGTCATATTCCAGCGCAGGTACTCACGTTCCCGCCAGGCACCCACGTTATTGTGCCAGTCTGCATGGGTAACATTAAGGTGCCAACGGGCGGAACACGCATGCACCTTCCACCGGATGCTGCGTACCTCGGGTTCTCGCTGAAACCACTGCTGGCAACCGTTCGCATCAACCCCGCGAGCAGCGCCAACCATGTTCCTACTACGGCTGCAGCACGGAAGGGCAAGAGATGAGAAACCTCACTTCTATCGCTGTATGCAGCCTGTTAGCATCGTTAGCCGCCGGCCAGTGCACGGCCAGCCAGCGAGGTGTGCCTTCCACCGATCCACGCCTATTGCACCCAATCACAATAGCCTCGCGCGGAATGTCACTACAGGCAGCATTGCGCCGCCTTTCACATGAATCCCTGGTCGCGTTGAGCGTCGATGGTGCGCACCGAGGCTTTGAGAATATTCTGTTTGCTCACAACCTGCCATTGCGAAACATGATGATCGCTATGGCCTGGGCAAATAGAATGACCTGGCAAAGGATGGGAACAGGGTACCTGCTCACGCAAACACCGGGCCAGAAGGCTGTTGAAACTGCCGCAGTATGGCATGCTCATACGCGCCGTCTGTTTTACCGCGAGGCGCAAATCAACTCATTCACCACTGCGGTTCAACGGTTTGTTGCCAAACCTCAGCCTACTAACCCCGCGTGGCAGATGCTGACTGAGATGGATGCCCCCACGTTAGCAGCGCTGGAGTCGCTAGGCGACAATACCATGGCGGTTTTTCCAGCGGGTGGCACAGCGCATACCTTTCGCAACTACCTGTTTGGGTTAACGCGATATCGCAGCCTGCCAGTTGAGGTGCGGCACGAGCTCGCAAAGTACATCGTATGGGAGCACCGCTCTCTATCAAGCGACCTACATTTTCCGCTGCCTGCGTTTCTTTCCGCGCCGTCGCTGCCGGACAACAACTTCGGCTTCTTCACGTATAACGGATTTCTTAACTTTGCGACGACTACAGGCGGTAATGGACACGTGTGGTGGGGGCCCGATGCTCTCGCAGCGCGAAAACCAATAGCCGGTTACGATATCAACAACGACGACTCGGATCCTCAAGTGGTGAGGTTGCTGCCCAAAGCAAGGTTCGACCAGGTTGAGCAGGTTCCTGAACGGCTGCTGCGGCCATCGCTTCACTTTACAACCAGCCAATACCTCCCGGATCTTATGCAGCGGTTCCACCTAACAACGGGTGCCGCAGTGGTCTGCACGCGATTTGTCAACAGTCTTGCCACCCGTTACCAGGGGCTTCTCACCTATCACAACAAATTTACCTTACCAGATGCAATACAGGAGGTAGACCGCGCCTTTGGCTACCATTCGGCTTGGTTTGGCGGAATGCTGGTTAGTAGAACCACAGACCCTGGGCGCGACATATACAACGAACCTCCTGCGGGATTGATGGGGCGGATGGCGGCATTTGCAATCGGTAAGGGACCGCTCTCGCTAGCTGACGTTCAGAGGCTTGGCAGGCTTGACTATCGACAGAGGACTAATCTCTGGTGGTATGCAGTAGCTGCAAAGGATTTTCATACCACAGGGTACATAATTGGGCCTACTTGGCGAGTACACTTCATGGATCTGTTGGGCTCGCTCACACCCGCTCAGCTTGCTTCCGCCGAAGGCGCAACAGGCATACCCGCAAAACAGCTCACTGCCGCGCAGCGGACGCAGCTTATACTAGCCACCGACATGGGGACGCTGCCGCTGCATCCCAAGCCGATGCCTGCCGGCCTTCAGCCGGGGTTTTACGTACACGTCACCGGCACGCCGGCATCCGTAAAGACTATCCAGTTTATAGCCGCTTACCCTTACCTGGGAAAGCTGCGCGTAACGCCCTGGACCTTCCAAGCCAAAATGGGGCAGAATGACCTCTCGGTTGCATCTAAGTGACTATACATTTACCACGTGCGCACATAAACATTGCAATTCGGTGTGAATTATTTCACACCCTTTGTGTGGAATAATTCACACCTTAGCTTTTCTAATTTGCAATATAATAAAATTGGTTTGAGAAGGCGCCTAGCGACGGGCCACGAATGCCGGTCCTCTGCGTCCTCTGCGTCCTCTGCGTCCTCTGCGTCCTCTGCGTCCTCTGCGTCCTCTGCGTCCTCTGCGTCCTCTGCGTCCTCTGCGTCCTCTTGGAAGGATGACAGAATATGAAAGGATCTTACTGCTATGCAGAGTTTGCACGTCTCTCGAGCGTGGGCCTCATTCTCCCATGCCCGCGCCATCCCGGTGCTTGTCGCCGTTTTCGCTGTACTGATGTTCGCGTGTCCACGTACCGCTAAAGCACAGAGCGGGAGTTGGCTGTGGACGAGCCAGAACCCCAGTGTTCTCACATACAGCCCTCATTGGGGCGAAGACATCTACAATGTAGGTGGTAACGAATATTACCTAACAGAAACAGCTAGCGGTGTCACGCAGTATATCTACGCACTCTTTGCGATGGACTACAACACGGGCACAGAGTTTGGTTACCCGGAATCCGGGCAGGGAATGAACGCAATCCACACCTTTACGCTCGTGGATGAGGCTCCTGGTCTCTACTACTGGGTTGCCGCACTTTCGGATGATGCTGCGCCGCTTACGATTGTGCCAAATTACAGGGCGCCAGCTGGACCATTTGGGTACAAAAACGGACCGTAGATACAGGAAGAGAACGTGCCGGGGTTTCCCTGTGGACCCCGGCCGATTAAGGAGCGGAGGGCTTAGACATGACAAAGAGTAGATACACTCTGTTATTGTTTATTGCGACAATAGCAGTGATCCCGTATCATGCTTCTGCGCTCGAGTTGCCGTTGCACGACAAGGCAAGCTCACCAGTAAAAACGACCTATTGGGAAGAGAAAATAGCTACCAAACGGGATCAGCAGGACGACAGCGTAACTTAGTACACGCGGCCTGGTGGGCTGGAGGTTACTGGCGGCACTGTGCGTGGTAAATTTCAACTGTTTAATTTCAGGGCGTCAACCAGCAGTCCAATATGGGTATTTGGACGGCCCGGTGTACTAACCATTGGCTGGAATGACATATTGCGCCGGACACAATACCTGGTTAAGAAATACGGATTAGCAGCCGTGGAAAAGGAGGCCGATTGGCCAGTCGGCAGGTCGGGCTTTGTGGAGGCATTCATCCAACCTCAGCCTCTCGACGCCTGGTTCCCCGGTGGCTTCTTGCAATCGACAGAGGGTTTAACAAAAACAAAAACGATTGTGTATCGTGGCCATAGTTGTGAAGTGATGTCGAGCAGGCCCACCAAATATGAAAAGATGGGATATCAAAAATCGATCGTAACCGTTGACACGCGTACGCACTTTATTTGGCGAGAGGACATAATCCTCATACCGCGACCGGACACCATTTATGCTCCTCAAAGGTCGTCGACCTACGTAGTATATAACCGACAAGTAACTCATATTCCAGCCAGGTTTCTCAAATTTCCGCAGAGTACAAGGTTTATATTACCTACCTGTATGGGCACCATTGTCACGCCGCCGGGAGCTGTGAAGATGAACCTGCCGCCAGTTTCTGCCTTCTTCGGGTACTCGCTAGCCTCGCGCATTAGGTCAGCGATGCAGACGGCAACGACGACAAAACCCACGGCCCCAACCACTAGGCCCACAAACGACACCGAGGACAGCGCAAAGCGATAATTTTGTTCCCACGTTGTCTTCACCCGTTTTTTCTGGTAACAGGAGACGTTCGGTATGTTAAAGCCGCAGCTAGGATTACTGGTCACATTCACGCTTGCAACTTTGCCGTCCGGCAGATGCTCTGGAATAATGAAGGTGATCCACCCGGCAAAGCGTCCCGTAGTAGCAACCTACTGGGAGGAGGAGACGGTTACAACCGGAGCCTACGGCTTCAAACAGATTGTATATTACACGAAACCAAGCGGCCCTGTTGTAATAGGTTCATTAAAGAACAACAGGTTTCATATGATCGGGTTTAAAACCTCGGCGAATGGTGTTCGGTGGGAGTATCTCAAACCCGGAGTTATGGGCCCCTCGTATCCAGATATCCTAAAGCGGCTGCAGCTCCTCGTCAAAATGCTTGGCCTTAAAGCCGTCGAGCGGATGGCGGATTGGCCGGTGGGAAGACCCGGTTTTTTTCTTCCGAGGACGAACAAAATTGCTCCCCCCAGATACTTCGCAGGTCAAACTCTTCGCGCTACCTCGGGCCTCAAGCTGGAGAAGATCGTAAACTTTCGGGGACATCGGTGTGAGGTTTTAGCGGCGAAGCCTATTTCCCTGGGATCGAACGGTACCGACCAGCATTTCTTCTACTGGGACCCGCGAACGGGATTTATGTGGAGAGCGGACGATGTCCGAATACCGCCAGCAGGGGGTGTTGATCCCCCTACAAGAACTTCGGGCTATATAGCCTTTAAGCGGCGTGTAATCCGAATTCCCCCTGAATATCTCAGGTTTCCACGCGGTATCCGTTACATCTTACCGACTTGCATGGGTCCTATAAGCCCGCCGCAAGGCGGTACCGAGGAAAAGCTACCGGCTGCTGCCGCGTTCCTCGGCTTCTCGTTGAACCTCAGGATCATCAACAGGGCAACACTGCGTATTTCCCCAAATAAATCCGCGAGCCGCAATGTCCCTACCGTACATAGTAAACGCAAGCTGAAAAAGTCCAATGCGCGACGAAATCCGTTGAGTAATGGTTTTAACCTGAGGCTATCACAAATACAATCGCGTTCGAGCAGCAAGACACGAGCGATTTATCACTGCGATAGTTCCTCGCCCCAATACCTTAACGCCGCCGACAGCCAAGGCCTCAGGCAATTGACCTATGAGGATTAGAGGTTTACGTCAGTTAATCCGCGATTGTGCTGATTTCGGCCGGTCAATGGAGTTTCTTCAATGTCTACGCTCATTATAGGATTCGCTACTTGTTCATTGCTGGTTACGGCAGCCCTAGGCACTGGCTCTGCCGCTAACCTGAATGTTGCGCACCCGCCAAAGCCACCGGTAAAAACGACCTATTGGGAGGAGGCTATCGTCGTGCCTGGCGATCTCAATCCTGATATCGTCACCTATTACACCAAGCCAGGCGGACTAGAAATCACTGGAGGGATTGTACGCGGTAAATTCCGACTACTGAATTACAGGGCGGCAACAGGAAGCCCTTTATGGAGCTTCGCACAGCCTGACGTGCCCCGCGGTACCCTGACCATCGGCTGGAGCGATATTGATCGCGGAACGCAACGACTTGTGAGAAAAATAGGGTTGGCAGCCGTGGAAAGGAAGGCAGGCTGGCCGGTAGGAAGACCGGGGTTTGTGGAGGCACGGACCCGGCCCCAACCACCGCAGATTAATGACGTTGGTGAGTACCTGCGCTCAATGAAGGGCTTAACAGCGACAAAGTCTGTGTTCTTTCACGGGCACAAATGTGAGGTCTTGTCGAGCAAAAAGACCGCGGATCTGGAACGTCGCTATCAAAAGACAATCTACTATGTGGACACGAAGACGCACTTTATATGGAGAGAAGATTTACTCTACATCCCGCCTCCCGGCACAATTCAGCCGCCCAGCAGGTCGATTGCGTACGTAGCTTTCAACCGTCAGGTCTCCCGTATTCCTGCCAAATTCCTACGGTTTCCACCAGGAACCAAATACATATTGCCCACCTGCATGGGCCATATTGCCACACCGCCAGGTGCCGTACGGTTAAACCTTCCGAAGTATTCCGCTTTCTTCGGGTACTCCATAAAGGCTCGCGTCAAATGAAACGAGACAAGTTCCACGCGCCAAGACCTCGATGTAACCAGCCGGCAAGGGTTCGAGCAATGTTTGCACGAGAGTAGATCGGTATCTCCAGTCAGAATGTAAACGTCCTTGTTGGGACCGTTTAGCGCCGTTTAAGTTGGCATCCACCTTTCCGCGCTAATTGGGTCTGCCGACCCGCAGGAGATTGATTTCATGACCAACGCCGCACCAAAGTTCGTAATCGCAATGGTGGCATTCACCCTTGCCCCAACAATCTGTTATGCAACATCTCGAGGTGTACCCAGCGCCGATAAAAGGCTGATTAAACAAGTTCATATAGCGTCGAGCAACAGTTCGCTTGCCAGTACCGCCGCAGCCCTGAGCACGCAAACAGGTGTACAATTAACCGTCGACAGCAGGCACAGAGGATTGCGTGACATTATCTACGCTTCGAATATCCCTGCCCGTAACGTAATGATTGCCTTGGCATGGGCTCATCATATGACCTGGCGAAAGCTGGGCTCCGGCTACCTCCTCACGCAGACTACCCTGCAGCAGAATACGGAAAAGCTACAGGTAGATCGCATTGTGCAGCGGCGTGCACTCTATACCCGCCTTGCTGCCGGTGCGATTGCGAACTCATTGGAGACATTCGTTATGAAAAACCAGGAAGGCAACCCAGTTAGTGACCTCATTCACGATATGGATGCCAATACGTATAACGCCTTGTGCCTTATGGGAACTCGGCAAATGGCGGCTTATCCAGTCGGTGGAAGCGCCCATATATTTCGGAATTATCTCTTCGGCGTGATGACCTTTCGACAGTTAGCCGCTGCTACGGGAATCACAACTTCCAAGCTTTATAAGTTTCTGGTCTCACACGCATTGCGGGTACCCGCATTTATTACCCCACGGACGATTTCTGGGCTCACCTATGGGATCTTTGTTTACGACGGTATTGTAAACTTTGCCGTTATTTCTCATGGAAACACGAATATCTGGTGGACCACCCCCATAGCAATGCGGAAATATATACCAAACTTTGATATTAACGATGACGATACAGATCCCCAGGTAGTCAAGCTCCTGCCGCACGCCCACTTCGATCTTACGGATCCGCTACCTGCGCGTTTTACAAAGCCTTGCCTCCATTTTACGACATCTCAGTATTTGCCGACACTCATCAAAGAGTTTCACACTACCACAGGCGCTACCGTAATCTGCACCCGGTTCATTAACAGCATCAGGACGAGAGTGCAGGGCCTGCTTACCTACCACGACAAGTTTAGACTAGCAGATGCTGTCGGCGAGGTGGACCGGGCCTTTGGCTACCATTCTGCGTGGTTTGGAGGAATGCTTGTGAGCAGGACCACTGACCCTGGCGCAAACATACTGAACGAACCACCTGCAGGTATTGTAACGCGTATGGCGAAGTTGTCGCTCGGCAAAGGGCCAATGTCGCTTGTTGATATACGCAGCCTTGCAGCACTAACCCACCAGCAATGGACGAACCTCTGGTGGAACGCTGTGGCAGAAAAGGCGTTTCACCAGAGGGGCTATTCCAATGGACCCAGGTGGCGTGTAGCGTTCATGAAGCTGTTCGGATCGCTTACAGCCGCGCAATTAACTGCTGCTAAAAGCCATGCAGGGATACCCGCAAAGCAGCTCACTGCCGCGCAGCGGATGCAGCTTATACTAGCCACCGACATGGGGCCGCTGCCGCTGCATCCCAAGCCGGTGTCTGCCGGCCTTCAGCCGGGGTTTTACGTACACATTAACGGCACGCCGGCATCCGTAAAGACTATCCAGTTTATAGCCGCATACCCTTACCTGGGAAAGCTGCGCGTAACGCCCTGGACCTTCCAGGCAAAAATGGGGCAGAATGACCTCTCGGTTGCATCTAAGTGACTGTACACTTTCCATTTGCGCACATAAATGTTGCAATTTGGTGTGAATTATTTCACACCCTTTGTGTGGAATAATTCACACCTAGCTTTTCTAATTTGTATTATAATAAAATTGGTTTGAGAAGGCGCCTAGCGACCGGCCACGAATGCCGGTCCTCTGCGTCCTCTGCGTCCTCTGCGTCCTCTGCGTCCTCTGCGTCCTCTGCGTCCTCTGCGTCCTCTGCGTCCTCTGCGTCCTCTGCGTCCTCTGCGTCCTCTG
>JAJYCW010000140.1 GCA_021777995.1 bacterium | reverse complement strand
CTCAAGCCCCCCACTCTTGATATTGCAAGCGATATCGATCACCTGATGGCTATGAGCCATGCCCTGCAAACACTCGCGCCACAAGAGGCAAAAGAGCTGGTACCCGGTGCATTTACCTGCGGTGAGGTGATGCCCTGGCTGCGCGCAGCAGACCGCCTGATAGAACTGCGAAGGGATTTAGCTGCTGCTGGAGTGACTGCTGAAGACGTATTAGAATCCGCCAACACACCGATGAACGATGAAGGTATTAAGAGGCGTTGGCGGTTGCTTGGTGTCGTTCATAGATGCTGCCGTTCCGTATTAGGCGCCGCGGGTATCCATGATCGTGACGAGGTACGCGAGGTATCCATCAACGGCACCGCAGCGACAACTGCCGGCTCACAATATAGTGCGGTTCTTATGATAGGAATTACGGAGGCACCGCACACCGCCCGTAGATTGCTTCGTGTTTGCAAATGCCCGGTGTTTGCACTTATTCACGCGAATGACGAAGATAGCGAGGGATTTACCGAATACGGAACCATAGAAGCTGATTATTGGTACACGCGCAATGTTGAACTCGACGATCGGAGAATCTCCATGGTTCATTCTCCAACCGATCAGGCTCGCGAAGTCGCCAGATTAGCCGCAGAGATGCTTGAGCCAGAAGTTGGGGATGAGTCCCTGAACGTGAAAACATACCCTGTTACAGCTGACCAAATATTTGTCTCATGTGCGGACGAAGGCTTGCTAGGACCGGTGGAGCGCGCGATCGAATTACACGGCATCAAAGCTCGCCCGCCCAGGCTCGATACCGCGTCCCGTACTCCCCCATTCATCATGCTTGGGCTACTTGCCGAGTTCCTGCGATCGTACAGCCCAGAGGCCTTCGCCACTCTCATACGGCATCCAGACGTCGAACGATGGTTAACCCGCGAGTGGCGTAACAGACCCGGTAACTGCCCTACTGCCCAAGGCGATACCGACACCGCTGCTCCTTCCAACTTCCGGCGTCCCATCGCAGCCGACCTGGATCGCTACCTGCAACAGGCGGTACCAGGGATCATAGTTCCCGGTGAACCCTCAATGAGTGCACAGCTAAACCATGCTGCAGAGTTAATATTGGGCCTGGAGCAAGGTACGAATTCACAACGGCTAACACCAGCCGAGTGGGCAGGACCTTTACGATCACTTATCAGTACGATCTACAATGGCCGTCGATTTAGTAGTACCAAGCTTGATGATATGCCTTCGGCACAAGCCCTTACGGTTCTAGGCGACCACTTGCGTGCATGGCGTATGACACAGCTGCCCGCAGAGGTACAGTGCCTGCTCACCTTTGCCGAGGCACTGGAACTGTTGACATGGCGTGCCGGAGAGATTGAAATAACCCCGGCAGCAGAGGAAGATGCGGTTCAATTATCAGGCTGGCTCGAAGTATCACTGGACGATTCTCCAATCCTCATCATCACGGGCGTGAATGAAGGCAGCCTTCCACGAAGCGTTAGCACCGATCCATTCATACCAGACTCACTTCGGGAGCAACTGGGCATGGCATGCAATAAATCCCGCTATGCCCAGGATCTGTTTGTCCTAAGCTGTGCAGCCAAATGCCGACCTGCTCTCCACCTTGTAACCGGTAGAGTTTCCGCTGACAATAGCGCCCTGGCGCCAAGCAGGCTGCTTACCGCATGTAACGATGAGCAAATTGTTGCACGAACAATTCGCTACTACACCGACACAGCAACGGCAGATGCCGCTCCCCTACTCCCTTGTACCGAAAGCAACAGTCTTGCAATGCTGCCAATGCCTGTGGCTCATCCTGTATTGGATCGGTTGAATGTAACGGCATTTCGCGACTACCTTGCCTGTCCTTACCGCTTCTACCTTCGGCACGTGCTACGGTTGCGGACCGTGGAGGAAGATCCCTACGAACTTGCTCCTAATCAATTCGGGGACCTTGCCCACATGGCAATGCATACCTATGCAAACCGCGTTATTAAACGGGATTCGGGCCTGTCAAACCAGAGTATTAGCGAAATAGCTGACGAATTGACCAGTGCGCTGGACGACGCCATCGGAACGCGCATGGGAACAGCAGCGCGCGCCGCTGCCAGGCTGCAGACCGGCCGACTGCGGGCACGTCTACAGGCTTTTGCGGCAAAGCAATATGAACTGTTTGGGGAGGGATGGCGCATAATTGCGGCGGAACAGGAGCTCAATGCCGTACTTACCGTAGACAATGAGCCATTCAATATCTATGGACGCGTGGATCGGCTTGACGTAAACGACCACTCCATGCAGTGCAGAATTTTGGACTACAAAACAGCCTCACGTGCAAAAACTCCTGACCAGGTTCATAGAAAGGGTCGGAAGAATGAGAAGCGCTGGATTGACCTTCAACTACCTCTATATGTACACCTAGCTCAACAGTATTCTCAGCCGTTCAATTCGATAATGCCAGGCTATATTCTTCTGCCGGCATCGTTGAATGAGATCGGCATCCGCATGGCAGACACGTGGGACAGCGATGACCTTGCGGCCGCGGACGCCGCGGCTCGTTACGTTATTCAGGGTGTACGCAATCAATGCTTCTGGCCGCCCTCGGATCCTGACGGCCTCTTTAAAGACGGGTTCGAACGCGTTGCACTAGATACCTATCCGGATAGAGCCGGTATTATCAAGCGCCAGAGCGAACGGTGTTCAACTACAAGCGGCGAGCTCAATGCAGAAACGACAATTTGTCAATGAATATCGAAGCAACAAAAAGCTCCGAACAGCAGGAGCGCCCTACGCGCCAGGGCGTTAAGGCCTCTGCAGGCTCGGGCAAGACATACGGACTAACTGGCTGCTACCTCCACAGTCTACTCACCGGTACACCGCCATCATCGCTCATTACCGCTACCTTCACGCGGAAAGCCGCAGGAGAAATCCTCTCGCGCCTCCTTAGCCGCATGGCAGAGGCGGCAAGCCACGAGCAGGCAGCAGTTGTTCTCAGCACAGAACTCAACCTCCCAAACATTAACAGGGCATCTATACTGAGTAGTCTACAGGATTTGTGCAGACAGATGCACCGAGTTTCAATCTCCACGATTGACGGTCTATTCAACCGGCTTCTGCAGGCTTATGCATTAGAAATGGGACACGACCATGACGTTGTCATCATAGATGCGTTGTCACCCGAGGCAGTTCGTCTCAGCCACAAGGCCATCAACAGACTGCTTGCTGAGGACGAGACTAACGAGGCAGAGGCACTCTTAGACGTGCTGCAGGATTCTAGACTTGAGGCGCGCGTTGCAAGTGAACTCTACCGGGTACTGCCTGATCTGTACCGTGAATTCCTCACAGTACCCGCATCCGCGTGGGTCGCGGCTCCTGCCACAGGCTTGATGCTCGCCCCTCAAGAGCTCAATACAGCCATAACTGCCCTGAAGGACACTGCTCTCTTAGAAAACAAGCGCACGTCCAGTGCGGTACACCAGCTTGCAATGGACGCAGCCAACGGACAATGGGAAAAGGTGCTTAAAAATGGTGTCGTAAAAGCCATCACTAACGAATTGTTTACATATTACAACGTACCGTTACTGCAAACTACATCCGACAGTGTTACACCGATCATGGAGCATGCAAAGTATAGTCTTGTACAGCGTTACAATGCACGGTCACAAGCAGTGCTGGATCTGCTGGCCAGATTTCATCAAAAATTCGTAGTGGAACAGACCCAGGCACGCATACTGTTCTTTTCTGATGTACCGCGTTTGCTCGCTACGATGTTGCCCGGTGATACAGCTCATGAGCTGCAATTTCGGCTCGATCTAACACCGAGCCACCTTCTGCTGGACGAATTTCAAGATACAGACCCAGTACAGTTTGAGATACTGCAATGGTTCATAGGCCAAATAGAGGCGAAAGGACCACAATATGGATTGCTCTACTGCGTTGGAGACCTAAAGCAGTCGATCTACGGCTGGAGAGGTGCCGCACCCGAAATCTTCGAGCGCTTGCATCATGGCGTGCCCGACCTCAAGTGGAAGATTACAAGTACTAGCTACCGGTCTAGCCAGGTTGTTCTAGACGTCGTAAACCAGTTCTTTGCCAAGCTGCCCGCAAGCTCATTGAAAGATCGGTCAACCGCGGTCGCAAATTGGTGGCTGCACAACTACGAACCACACCAGTCAGCACGTCAATTACCCGGTTATGTCAGCATTGAGCAGTTTATGGCAGAAGCCGAACAAGCCGCGGAACGTCTGGACGACGGCGACGACGAAACTGAGAGTGGTAGTACTGGCGCTACAGTGACTGCGGCAGCACGGCGAATCGCAGAAATCGTTCGGGATGCACCCAACGCGTCGGTAGGCGTCCTGATGCGAACGAACGAGCGCGTAGCACGAATGATCTTTCAACTCAAGGAGCTTGGCGTGGCAGCGAGCGCCGAAGGGAAGTCTCTTTTAACCGACGATCCCGCAGTGCTGTTGCTTATGTCGGCAGTAAAGCTTGCGGATCATCCCGGCGATACTGCATCAGCGTTCCACCTTTCGGTGAGCCCATTGGCAGATGCCCTCAATGTCAAAGATGTTTCGGGAGCCTTCAGGGGATCGCGAGAACTGCGCAGGCGCTTCGTGACAGAGGGATATGCCACCACCCTTCTAAAGCTTGCCTCACTGCTTTCAGATGTTGTGGATCGGCGCTCGGCACGACGACTGGAGCAACTTATTCTTCTAGCGGATGAGTTCGACAGATCTAAGAGCGTGCGCCCGGCAGAGTTCCTTACTCTTGCAGAAACACGTCTGATGGAGGATCCCTCCACGTCCATGGTACGGGTCATGACGATTCATGCGGCAAAAGGTCTAGAGTTTGACATTGCAATACTGCCAGAGCTCGAGACATCCATCGAGTCACGGGCAGACTGCATTACCGTGCGGGATATCGATACATTGCAGGTCACTTCTGCAATGCTTTACCCAACTGCTGCTGTGAGGGCAATTTGCCCTGGTCTTCAAGAGATCTGGGAAGCGCAACAAACCCGAGACCTTCGAGAGGCGTTCTGCCTGTTGTATGTCGCAATGACACGACCTAGACACGCCCTCCATATCCTTCTTCCCGCCAAGGTGAACAAGCTATCCCTTGCAGCTTTTGTGATTGAATGCCTGTGCCCGCAATTGCCAGAAACGAGGAATGCATCCGCAGCGAAACTTTTCGAATTGGGCGAACCAGGGTGGATGCATTCAGCAGGCAATCGCCCCGATATAACTCCAGTGGAGCAGCCGCCACCGCCCTGCCCAGTAGTGTACACCGACTGGCCGCGCCACCTGATGCGTGCCGAGCGGCCGAGTGCAGACAAGAAATATAGGGCTGCGCTCGCAGACACCTTATTGGGCATGGACGGCCGGGCTGAAAGCCTGCGACAGGGAGTTGCCATTCATGCAATGCTCTGCCTTGTAGAGTGGGCAGACATGTCCCTGCCGGAGCCTAGCGACGTGGCGGCTGCGGTCCGCAGAGTGTTACCAGATACTCAGCCGGTGGAGCTTGAGCGATGGAAGCAGCAGTTCACCGCGGCATTGCAGTTTAAAGAAATTGCAGCGCTCTTGCGCCGTCCTGAGATGGGTGCCGAGGAAGCAGTAGAGGTGTGGCGCGAGCGTCAGTTCCTAGAAATGAGCGAAGGCAGGCTGCTAAGCGGAATCTTCGATCGTGTGGTTATCACATACAAGCAGGGTGCTCCCATGAGAGCTGACATAATTGACTATAAGACGGACGAGATTCTTAACAGCACTGCAAAGGCACGTGCCGTGCAACGACACACACACCAGTTAGAAGTTTATCGTACCGCAGCCGCGCTTATGCTGGGGCTGGCTCACACCTCGGTGTGTGCCAGATTAGCGTTTACAACAACAGGAGAAGTGGTGTCGTTGTAAAACTATATCCGTCAACTTAAAATGACGCGAAACGTTCCCGCTAGGCTATTAGCCGTCGAAATTTACCATCATCCAGTACCACACAGTCGCAGGTCGGTTCATACGCCCGCAGAAGCTCCTGCGTAGGGGCATGGCAGGTGAAGTAAAAGACCTGAAACTCTTTGGCTAGCGCTGCAACAGCTCGAGTTGCGCCTTCTACACGATCGTGATCGCAATTGACAAGCACGTCATCCATTATGATCGGTAGAGGTTCGTGCGACGTGGCATGCTGCTTCACTATTGCCATGCGAAGTGCTAAATACACCTGATCTTGCAGCGCTCGATTCCAGGGAACTGTCTTCTTTAGGCCTGCAGCGTCGAGAAGCTCGTATTCCTCGGTCTCCATGTTGAGCAAAATGCCAGAGAATTCCCCACCGCTCATGATAGAAAGAAAACTGCCGGCCCACTTCGTAACCTCTGGCTGTCGTTCCCGTTCATATGCCTTACGCGCATTCGCCATGAGACTGACGGCGATTTTGTTGATCATCCACTGTTCAGCCTGAACCCTGATCTGTGTTGAAATTGTCTCTTTCTTCGCAAGAAGATCCGCTATCTCGCTAGATTGCTCCGCAGTTGCAATTTGCTGTTCTAGCCTGCCCAGTTCCTGTCGGCGCGCATTAAGCGAATCGCGAATGGCAACAGACAAATCCACAGCTGATTCCAGCCGTTCATCAAGTGCTGGTCGATCCAATGTCCGGAGTTCCGATATGAGCTTCTCGTAGGGTTCGCCTGGTGCCGACAAGCCTTCTAGTTGTGACTTGATCGTGCTGAAATCAGCCAGCACCCTATTGAATTCCAGCGAGATCCGTACTCCTTGCAGAAAATCTTGTTCCGTTTCGGCTCCGCAATCTGCAAATAGAGTGGATACGGCCGCTTGTTGACGATCTTGATCGTCAACAAGATCCTGGAGCACCCGTTGTTCCCGTGCTAATTCTGCCTCAACCAATTTGAGTTGAGCTTCAGTGTCTTGAGCCCGCTTCAGTCTCTCCGCTAGATCTTGCACTGTGCCGAGGTAGCCTTCCGATTGTACTGTCGGCAACTCAAGTTCAGCAAGTAAAGCATTGAGTTGGTGCAACATTTCGGCTTGCCGATTAAGCAGCCTATCAAGCGAAGCCTGCCGTTTTGTGATTTCGCTCAGGCATGCCGCCGCGCGATCCACTCGTTGATAGAGATCCTCTAGATCATCTGGAGTCAGGCTCTGTTCTAGCCCTATCCTCTGCAGGAATGAACACCACGCATCCTCTGCAGCTTTGTAATCGATGCGCGCCTCATTGAGATCGTGTTCTAACTGTTGTTGTGTTTGTTCCAGATCACCTTGTCTGGTGCGAGCAATCCGCAGTTGAGTTTCGGCATCGTTAATCTGTAGTTTTATGGACTCACATTGCTTAGCGCGTTCTTTATGCTCGGCAAGTTTATCATCCGCACGCTCAACAAACGTCAGAAGTTCTGCATCATTCGGTGCCGGTAGGTTTAATAGCCGACTGGCAGAAATACTCTTGGCACAGATTGCAGCCTGTTCCGACGAGATTGCTATAATCTGATCTTCAATGCTGTTGACTCGTGCCATGCGATCCTGGCACGTCTTAATATTTCGCAGGAGCTGGGCTGCATCTGGGTTCGATGTCGTAGCGGATTGCCCCCAGGACATCATTAACTTTGCCCATGCCTCCTTTGCGGCACTCTGCTCGGCTTGCGCGCGCTCTAACTTGTGCTGATTGCTTATTGAGTGCTGCAGTGCCGCGGCAGCATTGTCACGCAGCGACTGGATCTTAATGTTAGCAGTATCGTAATCGCGCCTGGTACGCCTTGCGCTGTCGAGGCGATCCTGAGCTTCCTGTATCGCCTCGTCGGTAGGGTCACATCCAATAGCCTTCACTAGCGTGCTGAGCTTCTCCTCAACCTCTAAGGCGCTTTTTCGTGCCGACTCAAGTTCCGTCTGCAGCCTGTTGAGGAGCTGCTTCCTGTAATCCTCTTCATCACGAGCGACGGTGATTTGCTGTGGCTGAGGCCACAAGGCGACTATAGCACCCGTAGCAACCATCAGGATGCCGGCTATCAAGAGTGGTGCTCGCGAATGAAGGGCAATTGCGATTACCAACCCGGCCGCCGCTATGACCGCACCAACCATCCGTTGTTTCTTGCCAGAATTTGCAACAGGTGCCTGGAGCATAAGTGGCCGCTCCTGTTGTGCATCCTTCAGTGCTGCCTCACACCTAGTGACATCGGCTTCTGCCGCTCTCCGCTCAGGCAGCAGACCCAGTGCCTTCCGTAAGTGAGCTTGCCTTGTATCCAGGCTAGTATCATCTTCCGGGGCACCGGTCCACCTTTCGGACAGTGCCAACTCAGCGGATTTTAGCTCCGCAGTTGCCGCCTCTGCCTGTCTCTTTGCCTCGGTCAGCGCCTCCGTAGCCTCGTCCAATTTCAATTGCACGGTCTGTTCATAATGCCGGGCATCAACGACCTCCCGCTGAGCAGTCTCCACGTCAAAATTGACAATTTTCGCAACTAGAAACCCACTACCATTGATAAATGAGCCAATTGCGGCATGAAGTTCAGACTTCTCTCGGTTGAGATCCTGCAGTGTTGATACGTTTTTGCGAAATAGTTCTAACTGGCGTTTCAACGGCTCAAGTTCTTGTTCAAGGTCTACAGGATCAATTTCAGGGGTAGCACCTGCCAACTGCTGTTGTAATTCCGCCAGGTTATGTTCGAGCCTGGCAACCGTCTCCCCACCGGGCTCATCCTCTCGCGCAGGCGCAACGTTGGTGCTAGAACTACTCTGCAGCTTGTTTTCGCAATCGGTCAGCCTTAAAGCGGTCTTGTTTAGTGCTGCTGCCACACGCTTCTGCTCGCTCGCTGTGGAGGAACGATCAACCGCCGTAATACGCTCGCTCGTCCAGGTTTCATCGGCAGGCAGTTCACTTAAACTTACGTTGCATCGGTCGCGTGCCTCGTCCAGCAGATGCTCCTCCTGGGTAAGCTCCGAGGTAACAGACCTAAATTCCTCAACCGTCCTTTCAAGGTTCTTAATTTTCAACTCAGCAAGGAGGATAACCCGGTCCAACGGCAAGCTGGCTTTCTTACTCTGAATACTCGCAATATGTCGTTGTTTTTCGGTAAGCTTGTTTTCGATGCTAGCAATACCGTCCCGTAACACAGACAACTTTTCGATTCCATCAGCCGGAAAGTGTAAAGATTGTGGTTCCAACTCCCCTAGACGACGTTCCAGTTCGTGAAACCGCGGCCAATACTCCCACGCTTTATCCAACTGTTTGCAGTGACGTTCGACCTCTGCCGCTTCAGTTAGCTCGTGTTCAAGTTCCCCTATTTTCTTCCTGCAGTTCTCAACGGCCTCCTCGAGATTCCCAATACTCTTTTGATCTGCAATGAGCAATTTTGTCCGCGTGTTTATATCGTTCAGCTCGGAAAGCAGGAGGTTAATAGAGGGTTGCGACCCCGACTTTTTGTATAGTTGATCCGCCTCTTTGTCTAACGACTGTAGCACTCCTGTAAGGCCCTTTTTGCCACCTACCCGTGGAATCCCGCCTATCAGCGACTTGACCTCATCCTCCTTCAACGTGGCATCACGAAGGTCATCAAGCCCTATTGCAAAGATACTGGAATACAGCTGGTAGCTTACGTGGGACGTCAAGTCGAGTAGAGTGGCGCGCTTTGAACCGGCGAGATTTGTCACCGTATAGCGATTCTGGCGTGTCGCAGCAAAATCCGCTGCGACCTCGTAACGCGCATTTGACTCGGTAATAAGCGTGACGCGCCCGTGATGCCTGTTGCCAGACCAGGGATGATACTTTTGCTGCTTCCTGCCCGGATCTTCAAACAGCACATTTTGAAGAAAGGATTTAAGAGTAGTCTTTCCGCCCCCATTGGGTGAATAGATCACCACCAAACCTGGACCAATATTCTCCAGAGTGACATCCTGAAAGACTCCATAGCCATCGATTTTGACATTTACTATGCGCATATCAGTTGTC
This sequence comes from bacterium, assembly GCA_021777995.1. GTDB lineage: Bacteria > Armatimonadota > Chthonomonadetes > Chthonomonadales > Chthonomonadaceae > JAJZFK01. The sequence goes on along the minus strand of JAJYCW010000140.1, from coordinate 458 downwards.
CTCATCCATCAGTCGGTCAAGCGCTAGATCTCGTGCACGCTCTAGAAGGCGATATTGGTTTTCTGCCGATTTCATATCCGCCAACAACCTGTCGAGTGTCGCGTTTTTCCACATCAACCCAGCTAGCTCCGGTGTGAAATGGGAGGCGAGCTTTGAGGGATCAGCAAGCGCAGCCTCGCATTCTTTTGCAACTTCGGCCTGAAAGGACGGCTGTCGAAGTAGCTCTTCAATGTCGATATCCGGTCGAAGATTCCATTCAAATTCCTCGACCCAGACGAAGAACTCGCCTACATTTCGCCGCTGATATTCGCCGTGTAGCGCAGCGCGGCTGCCGGCTGTAGAGAATGTATGGTATAGCGCCGTTCGCCCGTTAAGCCTTATGCGCAGGGCATATGACCGACTGTCGGCTGCAGCCCTCCCTACGTAGTGATTGATGCAATCGGCAATCTGCTCTTCCA